>NZ_JABWRA010000001.1:0-329680 GCF_014268705.1 Pseudomonas sp. SWRI179
CGTCATCGGGTCAATGCGGTATGACTGGATGACCGAGTTGCCTGGGGTGGGGCTGCTACGCAGCCCAGCGGGAGCAAGCTCCCTCGCCACAAAAGCTTCGGCGTGCAGCCACTTCAGCTTCGGCGTGCAATTACTTCAAGTGTTGCTTGAGCTCTTGCGACACCTGCAACATCGCCGAACGCACCGCAGGCACCTGGCTGACGACGTTGAGCAAGCCATAGTCGTGGATCATGCCGTTGTAACGTACAGCTGTGACCGGGACCCCCGCCGCGTCCAGTTTGCGGGCATAGGCTTCGCCTTCATCGCGCAAGACATCCGCTTCGGCAGTCTGTACCAGCGCGGGCGGCAGGCCCTTGAGTTGCGCGGTGGTTGCCCGCAATGGCGAGGCATAGATCTCGCCGCGTTGCCCGGCGTCGGTGGTGTAGTTGTCCCAGAACCACTTCATCATGTTTTTGCTGAGGAAGTGCCCTTCGGCGAACTGGTTGTAGGACGCCGTCTCGAAGCTGGCATCGGTCACCGGCCACAGCAACGCCTGGAAGCGGATCGCCGGGGTGCCCTTGTCCTTGGCCATCAGCGCCACGACCGCGGCCATGTTGCCACCCACGCTATTACCCGCTACCGCTAGGCGCTTGCCATCGACATTGATCTCCTTGCCATGCTCGGCGACCCACTTCGTCGCCGCATAGGCCTGGTTGATCGCCACCGGATAATGCGCCTCGGGTGAAGGCGTGTAGTTGACGAATACCGCGACAGCACCCGAACCCGCCACCAGATCCCGAACCAGTCGTTCATGGGTCGGGAAATCGCCCAATACCCAGCCACCACCATGGAAGAACATGAACACGGGCAACTCACCCTTGACCCCGGCTGGGCGAACGATGGTCAGGCTGATCGGTTGGCCATCGACCTGGATGGTTTTCTCACTGACGTCGGCCTTGGGCAAGGTCAGTTTGACTCCCGCCTGGGCACCCACCAATACGGCGCGGGCGTCCTTGGGCGACAGTTGTTCCAAGGGCTTGCCGGTGCCGGCATTGAGAGCGTCGAGAAACGCCTGGGTGTTGTGTTCGACGATGCCGTCGGCGAAGGCGCTGCTGACGCTGAGGGCGAGAAGGGTGGCGGTCAAGGCTTTGCTGAGCGTGTTCATGTGTATCTCCTTAAGTTCGGGTCCAGGGGGCTATGGTCAGACGGCGACATGCAGGCGCACATCGACGTTGCCGCGGGTGGCGTTGGAGTACGGGCAGACTTGGTGAGCCGCGTCCACCAGGCTTTGTGCGTCGGCTTGGTCCAGGCCCGGCAGGCTGATGTGCAGGTCGATGTCGAGGCCAAAACCGCCGGGGATCTGGCCAATGCCGACATGGGCGGTGATCGAGGCGTCGTCCGGGATCTTGCGTTTGCTTTGGCCAGCCACGAATTTCAAGGCGCCGATGAAGCAGGCCGAATAGCCGGCGGCGAACAGCTGCTCAGGGTTGGTAGCCGCACCGCCTGCACCGCCGAGTTCCTTGGGTGTAGCGAGTTTGACATCGAGGATGTTGTCGCTGGAGATCGCACGACCGTCACGGCCGCCAGTGGAAGTTGCGATTGCGGTGTAGAGAGTTTGCATGATGATCGCCTCGTTTCTGGGTAGGTGTTTTACGCTAAATGTTTGCGCGCTAAGTAGGTGTGAAGAGAATGTATAGCGCTAATATTTTGTGCGCAATGTAAATTTTCGAGGCGAGATGGAATTGGCGATCTGAAAAAGCCTGAAAGCCTTTAGCTAGAGCGGTTATTGAGCGTATAAAAATTTTTAGGAGGGCAGGGTAGACAGGGTTGGCGCTATCGCGAGCAGGCTCGCTCCCACAGTGGGTCTGTGTCGGACATGAATTTTGTGTTCACCGCAGATCCAGTGTGGGAGCGAGCCTGCTCGCGATAGCGGTGGATCAGTTGGTAGGGGTCTTGGATGTACCGGCGCCTTCGCGAGCAAGCCCGCTCCCACAGGTGTTAGCGGTGTTTTTAGAGGCTGTCTTGCAAATGCCCGCGCAGCTCTTGCAGGTCGAGTTGCAGCTTCTTCAACTGCTCCAGGGTCTGGCCGCTGGCGGCGAGGATGCATTGGGGGATGTCGAGGGCTTTTTCCCGCAGGGCACGGCCCTGTTCGGTGAGTTCGACAATCACCACGCGTTCGTCCTCACGGCTGCGGGTGCGGCTCAACAGGCCTTCGGCCTCCAGGCGCTTGAGCAATGGCGTCAACGAGCCGGGGTCGGTCAGCAAGCGTGTGCTGATTTCACCGACGGTCAATCCGTCCTTTTCCCACAGCACCATCATCGCCAAGTATTGCGGGTAGGTCAGGCCCAAGGCCTGTAGCAGCGGTTTATAGACTTTGGTCATCAGCAGTGACGTGGAGTGCAGGGCGAAGCAGACCTGGTTGTCGAGCAGCAGGGCTTCGCAGGCTTCGGGGGTGTCGCGCAGGGTGTTCATGGCAAAACCTTCAAATCAATGATCGTTATGAATCTAGCGGGCAAATCTTTAATGCGCCAGATAATTCTGACGGCCTGATCAGATGGCCCGTTTCCCCGCTGCCGCCGACTGCGTAGGATATGCGCCCTAAGGAAAGGGGAATCGTCTTGTTCGAATTTGTGCAGTTTTTGCTGTTTGGTGCCGTTTTGGGCACCTTGGGAGGATTGTTCGGGATCGGTGGCGGCCTGATTGCCATTCCGGTACTGGGCGTCTGGTTCGGCCTCGACCAGCAACTGGCCCAAGGTACGGCGCTGGTCATGGTGGTGCCCAACGTCATGCTTGCGTTGTGGCGCTATCACCAGCGCAATCGCATTGAGTTGCGCCATGTCCTGCCGTTGGCTTCCATGGGTTTCTGCTTTGCCTGGCTTGGCTCGATCTGGGCGGTGGGGATTGACGCGGACCGCATGCGGATCGGCTTCGTAGCGTTCCTGATCGCGCTGACACTCTACAATCTGGTCCGCATGTTCGCCGCCACTGCACCGGCATCGGCGCAGATGCGTCATGGCTGGCCATGGCTCGCCGTGCTGGGGGCCGCATCCGGCACCATGGGCGGTCTGTTCGGTGTCGGTGGGGCCGTGGTCGCCACGCCGATCCTGACCAGCATTTTTGGCACCACCCAGGTGGTTGCCCAAGGCTTGTCCCTGGCGCTGGCCTTGCCCAGTACGGGCGTGACCCTCGCCACGTACGCGTTTCACCACGAAGTGGACTGGAGCATCGGCCTGCCGCTGGCCATCGGTGGCCTGCTGAGCATCAGTTGGGGAGTGAAAGTCGCCCACGCGCTGCCGGAGCGGCTGTTGCGCGGGCTGTTCTGCGGTTTCCTGGTGCTGTGCGCGGTGCTGCTCGCCTTTAAAGTTTGAAACCTTCGACGATGTGTTCGGCCAGGCACTCGGTGATCGGCGACGGGTTGTGCAGGTTGCGGATCAGCATGATGCTGGCCTCGGGCAGTTCCGGCAGGTCTTCGGCCTCGCCGAGTACGCGCATGTCCGGGGTCAGCAGGCTTTCCAGTTGCGCCGTGATTGCCAGGCCGGCCCCCACCACCGCCATGAGCGCCGACAGGCTCGAGCTGTTGTACGCCACGCGATAATCGCGGCCCATGGCATCCAGTGCGTTGCACGCCCATTGCCGGCAGAAACAATCGCTGTTGAACATCGCCAGCGGCAGCGGTGTTTGTTCGTGGACGTTGAAGCAGGCGGCCTCGGCCCAGACAAAACGTTCCTTGCGTAGCAGCTGGCCGATCTCGTCCCCCGGTTTACGGGTGACGATGGACAGGTCCAGGTCCTGGCGCAGCAGCAACTGCTTGGACGATTCGCAGTGCACTTCGATTTCGATCAAAGGGTAGAACTGGGCGAAGCGTTGCAGGATGCCCGGCAGGAAGCGCATCACGTAATCGTCCGGCGTGCCGATGCGCACCGTGCCGACCATGTGCGGTTCGCGCAGGGTATTGAACACCTCGCTGTGCAGCTTGAGGATCCGCCGGGCATAACCCAGCAGCACCTGGCCTTCGGCGGTGAGCTTGACCTGGCGCCCGTCACGCTCGAACAGTCGTCGCTGCAACACGTCTTCTTCCAGCCGCTTCATCTGCATGCTCACGGCAGACTGGGTGCGATTGACCAATTCCCCGGCCCGGGTGAAACCGCCCTGGTCGGCGATGGCGACAAAGGTGCGCAGCACTTCCGTATCGATGCTCGGGTAACTCGACAATTGATCAATCTCCGAGATGTATTGCATAAGAAACATTCGTTGGATTGATCTTAGCGCTAGCGCGAGACTTGAGCCATCCCCAACGGAGGACATCACGATGAAAGGTCAAAAAGGTTATCTACTGATAGACAAACTCTCCCACGGCTTCTCGGTCAGTGCTCTGCTGCATAAGGTTAGTCGCTGGTACGAATTGCACCACGAACGTGAGTTGCTGGCCGGCATGAGCGACGAAGCGCTCAAGGACATTGGCGTGAGTCGTGCCGACGTAGAGCAGGAAGTGGTTCGGCCATTCTGGGATGACCCAATGCACAAATGAGCCATCCTTTCCTACACAAACCTCTTATTGGTGAGGTAGGTTGCGAGCAGACAAGGAGATCTCCATGCCCGCGACTGTGTCCTTTACCCTCAAACAGGCCCGGCGTCTGGCGTTGGCCGCCCAAGGATTCGATGGGCGGTCGCCGCCAGCTTCGGTGCAACCCTCGCGCCTCAACCGCCTGATCGAACGCCTCGGCGTCCTGCAGATCGACTCCGTCAATGCGTTGGTGCGCTCGCATTACCTCCCGCTGTTCTCCCGCCTCGGTCACTACAATCGCGATTTGCTCGATCAAGCTGCCTGGAGCCAGGGCCGACGTCGCACGCTGTTCGAATACTGGGGCCATGAGGCCTCGCTATTGCCGATGTCGATGTATCCGCTGATGCGCTGGCGCATGAATCGGGCGTCGGGTGGCGAAGGGATCTACCAGCAATTGGCGCGTTTCGGCCAGGAACGCCAGGATGTCATCCGCCGCGTCCTGGCGGCGGTCCAGGAGCAGGGCGCTCTTGGCGCAGGCAGTTTGTCCACACGCCAGGAAAAGGCCGGGCCGTGGTGGGACTGGAGCGCTGAGAAGCATGCGTTGGAATGGTTGTTCGCGGCAGGCGAAGTCACGGTAGCCGGGCGGCGTGGGTTCGAGCGGCTCTATGACTTGCCCGAGCGGGTACTGCCGGCTTCGATCCTGCAGCAACCGCTGCCGGACGAAGCCCAGGCCCAGCGCGCCTTGCTGGTACATGCCGCCGAAGCCCTGGGCATCGCGACCGAGAAAGACTTGCGCGACTACTTTCGCCTCGACCCGGCCGACAGTCGCGGGCGCTTGGCCGAGTTGGAGGAGGCTGGCGAACTGCTGCGCTGTCAGGTGCAAGGCTGGAAGCAACCGGCCTGGTGCCGACCCGCGGTGAAAATCCCTCGCAAAGTTGCCGCCAGTGCCTTGCTGTCGCCGTTCGATTCGCTGGTCTGGGAGCGCGGTCGTACCGAGCGGTTGTTCGACTTTCGCTATCGGTTGGAGATCTACACACCGGTGCAAAAGCGGGTGTATGGCTATTACGTCCTGCCATTTCTGCACAACGAACGAATTGCCGCCCGGGTCGATCTGCGGGCGGAGCGGGCCTTGGGACAGTTGGCGGTGCATGCCGTGCACGAGGAGGCGCCGGGGCTGGACGAGGAGGGGATGCAGGCTCTTGCACTGAACCTGTGGCGCATGGCTCGGTGGTTGGGGCTGGAGCGGGTTCAGCTCAATTGCCGGCGGGAGGGTGGGGTGCGGTTGGCGGTGGCATTGGCACAGATTGATGGTGACTGAGCGGGCCCTTTCGCGAGCAAGCCCGCTCCCACATTGGGCCGAGTCGGTCACTGATTTTGTGAACTCAACAGTTCCTTTGTGGGAGCGGGCTTGCTCGCGAAAGCGATAAATCAAACGCTACAAAGCTGTCTGAATTACCGCCGAACCTGTTTCAATGTCTCGGCAATCAAAAACGCCAGTTCCAGCGACTGATCGGCATTCATCCGTGGGTCGCAGTGGGTGTGGTAGCGGTCCGACAGCCCGTCTTCGGTAATCGGCCGTGCGCCGCCGATGCATTCGGTGACGTTCTGTCCGGTCATTTCGATGTGAATCCCGCCGGCGTAGGTGCCTTCGGCTTCGTGAACCTGGAAGAACTGCTTCACTTCACCGAGGATCTGCGCGAAGTCCCGGGTCTTGTAACCACTGCTGGCCTTGATGGTATTGCCGTGCATCGGGTCGGAGCTCCACAGCACTTGCTTGCCTTCACGCTGCACGGCGCGCAACAGTGGCGGCAAGTGTTCGCCAACCTTGTTGGCGCCCATCCGGGCGATCAGGTTCAGCCGGCCGGGATCGTTGTCCGGGTTGAGCACGTCGATCAGACGGATCAGGTCGTCCGGGTCCATGCTCGGGCCGACCTTGACGCCGATCGGGTTGTTCACCCCGCGCAGGAATTCGACATGGGCGCCGTCCAACTGACGGGTACGGTCGCCGATCCACAGCATGTGGGCCGAGCAGTCGTAATAGTCGTTGGTCAGGCTGTCACGGCGCACGAAGGCTTCTTCGTAGTTGAGCAGCAGTGCTTCGTGGGCGGTGAAGAAACTGGTTTCGCGCAGTTGCGGCGAGCTGTCCATGCCGCAGGCACGCATGAATGCCAGGGTTTCGTCGATGCGGTCGGCCAAGTGGCTGTATTTTTCCGCCAGGGCTGAATTGGCGATGAAATCCAGGTTCCACTTGTGTACTTGGTGCAAATCGGCAAAACCGCCTTGGGCGAAGGCGCGCAGCAGGTTCAAGGTGGCGGTGGACTGGTGATAGGACTGCAACAACCGCTCCGGGTCAGGGACGCGGCTTTTTTCGTCGAAACCGATGCCGTTGACGATGTCGCCGCGATAGGCCGGCAGGGTCACGCCGTCGATGGTTTCGTCGTTGGCCGAGCGCGGCTTGGCGAACTGCCCGGCCATCCGCCCGACCTTGACCACCGGGCAACCGGCGGCAAACGTCATGACGATCGCCATCTGCAGCAGCACCTTGAAGGTGTCGCGGATCTTGGCCGCCGAGAATTCGGCGAAGCTTTCGGCGCAGTCGCCGCCTTGCAGCAGGAACGCCCGGCCCTGGGTCACCTCGGCGAACTGACGGCGCAACTCCCGGGCTTCACCGGCAAACACCAGTGGCGGATAACTGGCCAGGGTCTGCTCCACCTGCAACAGGTGCGCGGCGTCGGGGTAGCGGGGTTGCTGCTGGATCGGCAGGGCGCGCCAGCTGTCAGGGCTCCAGGGTTGGCTCATCATGATCTCTAGGTGATTTACGCTCGGACGGCCATGTTATCAGCAAATTAGTGCGTGACCTGTTCCGCTTGCTTCGCGGACAATCGCGCCTTTGCCCCCCGTATGCGCAGGCTCATGCCCGCCCGGCAACATCAGGAGATGAAATGACTGAGGAGCGCGTCGAGCATTTGCTCGCCGAGGTGCACGACGAGTTCGGCATGATCCGCGTATTCGAAGTGGCCGATTACCGATTTCTCGAGTTTGGCGATGCCATCGAGCAGAGCTGCGTGTTCACGGCCGATCCCAGCTGGCTCGAATATGACTACACCCGCGCCATGCTCATCGGTGCGTTGTGTCACGAGCAGCCGGAAAGTGCGCTGTTCCTGGGGCTCGGCGCCGGTACGCTGACCCAGGCCTGCCTCAAGTTCCTGCCGCTGGAAGATGTCGAAGCCATCGAGCTGCGCCCCGACGTGCCGCGCCTGGCCATCGAATACCTGGGGCTGGACGACGATCCGCGACTGTATATTCGCGTTGGCGATGCCTTGGAATTGCTCGAAACGGCGGAGCCAGCGGACTTGATCTTCGTCGACCTCTACACCGATGTCGGCCCAGGCGTCGGGCACTTGGCCTGGCGGTTTCTGGAAAACTGCCAGAAACGCCTCAACCCCGGCGGCTGGCTGGTGATCAACCAATGGGCTACCGACGACGGCAAGCCGTTGGGCGCGGCGCTGTTGCGTGGTTTGTACCACCGGCATTATTGGGAGCTGCCGGTGAAGGAGGGCAACGTGATCCTGATCGTGCCGGCGGACCTGGATCAGGAACTGGATATGCAAGGGCTGGTGGCCAGGGCCGAAGGGTTGGCACCGCGATTGGGCTATTCGTTGCAGTCGTTGATCAAGGCCATTCGCCCGGCGACCTGATCAAAGTCAGGAATCTTATGGCCGGTGAGTTCCCCTGTGGCGAGGGAGCTTGCTCCCGCTCGGCTGCGAAGCAGACGCCTGGGTTGATCTCTGAAATTGAAGGGGGCCGCTTCGCGACCCAGCGGGAGCAAGCTCCCTCGCCACAAGGGCGGAGGCGTCTGGAGGTGAACCGTTTTAGCCGGCTGTCCTCGGGCCTGGGGCAGCGAGCCCCATAACGGGGTTTGGCAATAAAAAAAGCTCCCTTTTTTGGCGAATTCCGGTATAGTGCGCGCCGGCCTTTAGCCGGGCCGCGTCAAGGTAGCGCAATTCTCCGAAGTCAGCTTCGGTTGCATGTCCGCACAACGGATGCTTCCACGACGTTCTTTTTCCATTCATTCGTTTTCGCAAATCCCCGCCGACAAAGCAGCCAGGGCGACTCTTGAGTCTCAACACGGCATGCGCAGCTTTGGAGCATGGGTCTTTGCGGATGCACTTAGAGGCAGACCCATGACCCAGGAAACCGGCGGCTTCGCCGCTTTTAATCTCAACCCGAACATTCTTGCTGCCGTCACTGCGACCGGCTACGAAGAACCTTCGGCGATTCAGCAGCAATCGATCCCGATCATCATGGCCGGCCACGACATGATTGGCCAGGCGCAAACCGGTACGGGTAAAACCGCTGCGTTCGCCCTGCCGATCCTGCATCGCATCGATCCTGCCAAGCGCGAACCGCAAGCCCTGATCCTGGCGCCAACCCGTGAGTTGGCGCTGCAAGTAGCAACCGCTTTCGAAACCTACTCCAAGCAAATGCCTGGCGTTACCGTTGTGGCCGTTTACGGCGGCGCCCCGATGGGCCCACAACTGAAAGCCATCCGTAACGGCGCGCAAATCGTTGTCGCCACCCCGGGTCGTCTGTGCGACCACCTGCGTCGTGACGAAAAAGTCCTGGCTACCGTGAACCACCTGGTTCTCGACGAAGCCGACGAAATGCTCAAGCTGGGCTTCATGGATGACCTGGAAGTCATCTTCAAGGCCCTGCCAGCGACTCGCCAGACCGTATTGTTCTCGGCCACCCTGCCGCAATCGATCCGTGCCATTGCCGAGCGCCACCTGCGCGATCCGCAACACGTGAAGATCCAGACCAAGACCCAGACCGTCACCGCGATCGAACAGGCTCACCTGCTGGTTCACGCTGACCAGAAGACGTCCGCCGTTCTCAGCTTGCTGGAAGTGGAAGACTTCGACGCCCTGATCATGTTCGTACGCACCAAGCAAGCGACCCTGGACCTGGCCAGCGCCCTGGAAGCCAAAGGCTACAAAGCCGCCGCGCTGAACGGTGACATTGCCCAGAACCAGCGTGAGCGCGTGATCGACTCCCTCAAGGATGGCCGCCTGGACATCGTTGTGGCGACCGACGTCGCGGCCCGTGGCCTGGACGTTCCGCGCATCACCCACGTATTCAACGTGGACATGCCGTACGATCCTGAGTCCTACGTTCACCGTATCGGCCGTACCGGCCGTGCCGGTCGCGAAGGCCGTGCGCTGCTGCTGGTCACCCCGCGTGAGCGCCGCATGCTGCAAGTGATCGAGCGTGTGACTGGCCAGAAGGTGGCTGAAGTTCGCCTGCCGGACGCCCAGGCCGTTCTCGATGCCCGCATCAAGAAACTGACCAACAGCCTGTCGCCACTGGTGGCTGACGCCGAATCGACCCACGGTGATCTGCTTGATCGCCTGACCGCCGACATCGGTTGCACCCCACGCGCCCTGGCCGCCGCACTGCTGCGCAAGGCCACCAATGGCCAAGCGCTGAACCTGGCTGCAATCGAGAAGGAACGTCCGCTGGTGCCGAACAACGCACCGCGTGGCGATCGTCCTGAGCGCACCGGTGATCGTCCGGATCGTGGTGATCGCGAGCGTCGTGCACCGATCCCGCTGGCCGAAGGTCGTGCGCGCTGCCGTACTGCGCTGGGTGCCCGTGACGGCATCGCCGCCAAGAACCTGCTGGGTGCCATCCTCAACGAAGGTGGCCTGGCCCGCGAAGCGATCGGTCGCATTCAGGTGCGTGACAGCTTCAGCCTGGTAGAGCTGCCGGAAGATGGTCTGGAGAAGTTGCTGACCAAGTTGAAAGACACCCGCGTGGCTGGCAAGCAGCTCAAGCTGCGTCGCTACCGCGAAGATTGATCGGCTCTCGGGCTGATTGATCGAACATGAAAAATCCCCGACTGGTTCGGGGATTTTTTTCGCCTGTCGTTTGGGGCTCCTTCAGGGGGAGTGGTGTGGACGCCAATCGCGAGCAGGCTCGCTCCCACACTGGACTTCGGCGCTCACCAAACCCCTGTGGGAGCGAGCCTGCTCGCGATTGAAGCGACGCGGTCCATCAGTCGAACCGATAGATGTCCATCCCCAGCGTCCCCATGGTGAACCCCCCATGGGCAACACTGAATTTCCCACCCGCACCCCGGGCAAAATACAGCGGCAGCAAGTGCTCGTCGCTGGGGTGGCTGCGCACGGCATTGGGCGCCTGGCGGCGGTAGTCGTGCAACGCGGTCTCGTCGTTGGCTGTCAGTTGCTCGACCATCCAATCGCGAAAGGCCTTGGCCCAGGGCTCGATACTGTCAGGGCCGGCATTCCAGTCCAGGTCGCGCAGGTTGTGGGTGATGCTGCCGGAGCCGATCAGCAAGACGCCTTCGTGGCGCAGGCTCGCCAAGGCCTGGCCCACCTGGGTCTGTAACACCGGCCCCTGGCGACTAGGCAGGGAAACCTGTACCACCGGGATGTCGGCGTCGGGGTACATCAATGACAATGGCACCCAGACGCCATGGTCGGACGGCCGTTGAGGGTCGAGGCGTGTCGGCAGGTGCGCGGCGTTGAGCATGTCTGCGACTTGCATCGCCAGTTGTGGATTGCCTGGCGCGGGGTATTGCACTTCATACAGCGCCGGTGGAAAACCGCCGAAGTCGTGCCAGGTGCGCGGTTGCGGGTTGGCGCTGACCAGCAGGTCATTGCTTTCCCAGTGGGCGGAGACGATGACGATGGCCTTGGGCTTGGGCAATTGAGCGGCAAGGCTGGCCAGCGCCGGGCCGCTGGCGCCGGGCTCCAGGGCGAGCATCGGTGAGCCATGGGAGATAAACAGGCTGGGCAGCATGGACGGACTCCTGAGCGTTAAGATGGGTCATCTTCCGTCAGGTCTATGATCTAAATCTAATATAAGTTTTAGCCCGTTTTGATCGATTTTTTGGAGTGAATCATGGAGCCCGAGTTTTGGCACAAGCGCTGGTCATCGAACCAGATCGGTTTTCACTTGCCGGAGGTGAACCCCTACCTGCAACGGTTCTGGCCGCAGCTGGGGTTGGCCCAGGGCAGTCGGGTGCTGGTGCCGCTGTGTGGGAAAAGCCTGGATCTGTTGTGGCTTGCCGATCAGGGGTATTCGGTGTTGGGGGTGGAGTTGTCGGAAAAAGCTGCGGCTGATTTTTTCCTTGAACATCAGCTTGAGCCGAGCATCAGTGAAGAGGGCGCGTTCAAAGTCTTTCGGTCCGGTGATATCGAAATTCGCTGCGGTGATTTTTTTGCCCTGGAGCCGGAGGATGTGGCCGATTGCACGGCGCTGTATGACCGTGCGGCGTTGATCGCCTTGCCGGTGCCGATGCGGGAACGGTACGCGACTCATCTGCAGAAGATCTTGCCAAACGGAGTCGGATTGTTGATTACCCTGGATTACAACCAGGATGAAATGCCGGGTCCACCTTTCTCCGTGGGAAATGATGAGGTGCAGCGGCTGCTGGGGAATGGCTGGCGGCTGGAAGTCTTGCAGGAGCAGGATGTGCTTGGGGAGAGCTGGAAGTTCTTGCAGGCGGGTGTGAAGAGGCTGGATGAGCGGGTGTATCGGATTTTCGGCCGTTGATGTGTTGGCTGGGATGGCGTCAGGTCGGCAGTACACAAATGAGCAGACAAGAAAAAGCCCGCATTACTGCGGGCTTTCTTTTGAGTTACCTATCAGCCCCGACGACGAAGTGCGTCAATACGCTCTTCCAGCGGCGGGTGGCTCATGAACATGCGAGCCAGGCCCTGCTTGATGCCGCCGTTGATGCCAAAGGCATTCAGGGTGTCGGGCATGTGCACCGGCAGGCCTTGCTCGGCGCGCAGGCGCTGCAGGGCGCCGATCATGGCGCTGGTGCCGGCCAGGCGTGCACCGGCGTCGTCGGCGCGGAACTCGCGTTTGCGCGAGAACCACATGACGATGGCGCTGGCGAGGATGCCCAGTACCAGCTCGGCGAAGATGGTCGCCACGTAGTAGGCGATGCCCTGGCCTTCTTCGTTCTTGAAGATCACCTTGTCGACGAAGTTACCGATGATCCGGGCGAAGAACATCACGAAGGTGTTCACCACGCCCTGGATCAACGCCAGGGTCACCATGTCGCCGTTGGCGACGTGGCCGATCTCGTGGGCCAGCACGGCCTTGACTTCATCGGGCGAGAACCGCTCGAGCAAGCCCTGGCTGACGGCAACCAGGGCGTCGTTCTTGTTCCAGCCGGTGGCGAAGGCGTTGGCCTCGTAGGCCGGGAAGATACCGACTTCCGGCATCTTGATACCGGCTTCGCGGGACAACTGCTCGACTGTCTGCAACAGCCATTGTTCGTGACGCGTGCGCGGCTGGCTGATGATCTGGGTACCGGTGCTCATCTTCGCCATCCACTTGGAGATGAACAGCGAGAACAGGGAACCGGCGAAACCGAACACCGCACAGAAGATCAGCAGCTGAGTGAGGTTGAGGTCAACCCCATTGGCCGCCATGAACCCGTTGAAGCCGAAGAGGCTCAGGGTGATGCTGGCAATCAGCACGACCGCCAGGTTAGTGGCCAAGAACAGCAGGATGCGCATCATGGTTGTGAAAATCTCCTCATGCTAAAGATGTAGCGTTATGCGGGGTATATAAGGTGCTGCCGCAGGCTATTCAACTCGCCGACTATTTCAAACTGTGTCCTACAGCCGTCCTAAATGTTTGAAAGACTTTTCTGAAAGTGACAAGGGAAAAGAAATGCGCTGCCTGCGCCCCATGAACGTTGAGCCCCGCTGCACGTTGGCCGTCCTGCACCGAGTGTAGAAGGCCCGACGAAACCGGCCCGAACGGATATGTTGCTGAATCAAACAGCGTGCGAGGTGAGGACGCCTCGCACGCAGTCCGGCTTATTGACGGTAGGACTTTAGGAAGTTGCCGATCCGGCCAATGGCCTGGTCGAGGTCATCGACCCGTGGCAGGGTCACGACGCGGAAGTGGTCCGGCCATGGCCAGTTGAACGCCGTACCCTGGACCACCAGCAGCTTTTCGGACAGCAGCAGGTCGAGGACGAATTTTTCATCGTTGTGGATCGGGCAGACCTTCGGGTCGATCCGTGGGAAGGCATACAGCGCGCCCATGGGCTTGACACAACTGACGCCGGGGATGTCGTTGAGCAATTCCCAGGTGCGATTGCGTTGTTCCAGCAGCCGGCCCTGGGGCAGGACCAGGTCGTTGATGCTTTGGTAGCCGCCCAGTGCCGTCTGGATCGCGTGCTGGCTCGGCACGTTGGCACATAGGCGCATGTTGGCCAGCATGTCGATGCCTTCGATGTAGCTCTGGGCATGGTGCTTGGGCCCGGAAATGGCGATCCAGCCGGAGCGGAAACCGGCAACCCGATAGGATTTGGACAGGCCGTTGAAGGTCAGGCACAGCAGGTCCGGCGCCAGGGATGCGGTGCACACGTGCACGGCGTCGTCGTAGAGGATCTTGTCGTAGATCTCGTCGGAGAACACCACCAGGTTGTGCTGGCGGGCCAGTTCCAGCATGCCCAGCAACACTTCCCTGGAGTACACGGCGCCGGTCGGGTTGTTCGGGTTGATGATCACCAGGGCCTTGGTGTTCGGGGTGATCTTGGCCTTGATGTCCGCCAGGTCGGGGAACCAGTTGGCCTGTTCGTCGCACAGGTAATGCACCGGGTTGCCGCCGGAAAGGCTTACGGCAGCGGTCCACAGCGGATAATCCGGTGCCGGCACCAGTACTTCGTCGCCGTTGTTGAGCAGGGCCTGCATGGACATCACGATCAGCTCGGACACGCCGTTGCCCAGGTAGATGTCCTCGATGCCGATCCCTTCGACCTGCTTTTGCTGGTAATACTGCATTACGGCCTTGCGCGCGCTGAACAGGCCCTTGGAGTCGCTGTAGCCCTGGGCGGTCGGCAGGTTGCGGATGACGTCCTGGAGGATTTCATCGGGCGCTTCGAAACCAAAGGGGGCCGGGTTGCCGATGTTCAGCTTGAGGATGCGATGGCCTTCCTCTTCCAGGCGTTTGGCGTGCTTGAGCACCGGGCCGCGAATGTCGTAGCAGACGTTGGCGAGCTTGTTCGATTTGCTGACCTGCATGGCGATGTGTTCCCGAAAATGAACGATCCAGGCGGCGTGTGAACTACCGTACTGGGGATCCTGCGTCTGTGCCCAGGCCTGACGCGGTATAGGCGCCACAATCCGTTTGAATGCGCATGACGTGACTGCCAGACTGGCGTCTGACGAGGCGCAATCATACGTGCCGCCCGATCTGCGGAAAAGCGTCGGATCGGGCTTTTTCAATTGCCGAGGTAGGACGATGGAAAAGTTGCAGAAAACCCTTGAAGAATGGCGCGCCATGCTCGACCCGGAGCAGTACAACGTCTGTCGGTTGAAGGGCACCGAGCGGCCATTCTCCGGTAAATACAACGAAACCAAGACTGACGGTGTGTACCACTGCATCTGCTGCAACGAGCCGCTGTTCGATTCGAAGACCAAATTCGATTCGGGCTGTGGCTGGCCGAGTTTCTACGCGCCGATCGAAGGCAGCGCGGTGGTAGAGGTAAGGGACGTCAGCCACGGCATGATCCGCACCGAGGTGGTCTGCGCCCAATGCGATGCCCACCTGGGCCATGTCTTCCCCGACGGCCCGCCGCCTACGGGGTTGCGGTACTGCATCAATTCGGTGTGCCTGGACCTGGTCCCCCGGTAGGGCCTGTTCACCACGACCCCTGTGGCGAGGGAGCTTGCTCCCGCTGGGCGGCGCAGCCGCCCCAAAACGGCTTGGCGCGGTTTTTCAAGAAGACCGTGTCGGCCGGTTTACGACGGCTGCGCCGCCGAGCGGGAGCAAGCTCCCTCGCCACAGAGTCCCGTAGGTTCTCAAGGCCGTGGGGCGAACAATTAGATTGCATACAATTTAATTGCTCGCTATCTTCTGCGTCCTCTTCTTCCAATCCGGAGTCTTGCCATGAGCGACAACCTGCTGAACATCCCGTGCACCACCATCAAGGGTGAGCAAAAGACCCTCGCTGATTTCGCCGGCAAGGCTGTGCTGGTGGTCAACACGGCCAGCCAGTGCGGATTTACCCCGCAGTACAAAGGGCTGGAGGCGTTGTGGCAGACCTACAAGGACCAGGGCCTGGTGGTACTGGGCTTTCCCTGCAACCAGTTCGGCAAGCAAGAGCCGGGCAATGAAGGGGCGATCACCGAGTTCTGCGAACTGAATTTCGGCGTGAGTTTTCCCCTGTTCAAGAAAGTCGAAGTCAACGGCGCCAACGCCCATCCGCTGTTCGTCCAGCTTAAACAGCGGGCCCCTGGCGTGCTGGGGTCCAAAGGCATCAAGTGGAATTTCACCAAGTTCCTGATCGGCAAGGACGGCCAGGTGGTCAAGCGTTTTGCCCCGACCACCAAACCCCAGGACCTGACCGGCGAGATCGAAGCACTGCTCAAATGAATGATCTGTCAGCCGATTCGTTAAAGCTCGACAGCCAGTTGTGCTTCAAGCTGTACGCCGCTTCCCGTGCGGTGATCCGTGGCTACAAGCCGATGCTCGATCAACTTGGCCTGACCTATCCGCAATACCTGGCGATGCTGGTGTTGTGGGAGTGGCAGGACACGGCCCCGCCACAGCCGACGGTCAAGGCCCTGGGTGAGCGTTTGCTGCTGGATTCCGGCACGCTGACGCCGCTGCTCAAGCGCCTGGAACAGTTGGACCTGGTCCAGCGCCAGCGTTCAGCCCGGGACGAGCGGGAGGTGCACTTGAGCCTGTCGGCTGCGGGGCGCGCCTTGCGCGAGCAGGTCGGCCCGCTCAAGGCCCGCCTGTTGTGCGACAGCGGTGTCGATCTGGACCGCCTGGGCGCGTTGCGAGACGGTCTCGATCATTTGCTGGGCCAGATCAAAGCGCTGACGTAGTGGGCACCCACTGGTCCAGCACGGCCGCCAGTTCTTCGCGGCGGAACGGCTTGGACAGGTAATCGTTCATGCCGGCCGCCCGGCAGCGCTCACGTTCCTCGGGCATCGCGTTGGCCGTCAGTGCAACGATCGGCAGGTCCGACCAGCGTCCGCTGCGGCGAATCTGCCGGCTGGCTTCGTAACCGTCCATCACTGGCATGTTGCAGTCCATCAACACCAGGTCGAACACCCGCTGTTCCAGTTGATCCAGGGCTTCGACGCCGTGGGCCGCGACGGTGACTTCACAGCCCAACTTGACCAACATGCCCTTGGCCACCAGTTGGTTAACCGGATTGTCCTCCACCAGCAATACCTGTCCGCGCCTGGACGGCACCAGGGTTTCGATCTGTGCGTCGTTGATGGTGGTCGCCTCGTTTTGCATGGCGCGTCGCAGGATCTGGTACAGCGCATGGCGTGCCAATGGTCGGGCCTGTTGTACCAGCGGTGCGAGGGCAGCCGCTTCTTCGCTGGGCATGAAGCTGCCATAGGCGGTGACCAGCAGGATCGGCGCATCAAAGGTCGGCCGCAGGTTGAACAGGCATTCCGGGCAGTCAGTGATCAGCACGTCAGGCTTGAGCCCCAGCAGCCCGTCATCGATGGAGCGCCGCACATAATCCAGGCCCCATCCTGGCAGTAGCATGCCTAGCAACTCGGCCAGGCCGCTGCTGCTGGCGGTGATGGCGACGACATTGCCGTGCAGCGGTTCGACCGGCGTTGCCGGAAGATGGCAGGGCAGCGGCAGCTCTGCACAGAACTGACTGCCGAAGCCGGCTTCGGAACTGATCGTCAATCGGCCCTGCATGGCTTCGCAGAGGTTGTAGGTCAATGCCAGGCCCAGCCCGGTGCCGCCAAACTGACGGGTAATCCCGGCCCCGGCCTGGGTGAACGGTTGCAGGATCCGCGCTTGGGCCTCCTGGGGAATACCGATACCGGTGTCGCAGACTTCGATTCGCACGCCGCCTTCGTAATGGCTCAACTTCACGTCGACCCGGCCAAAGCGCGTGAACTTCAATGCGTTGGACAGCAGGTTGCTGACGATCTGCCGCACTCGGGTCGGGTCGCCGATGACTTGTGCCGGGAACTGCGGCTCGATCAGGCAAGCCAGTTCGACACTGGGGGCCGCGTTCTGGGAAAGCAGGTTCGCGGTGTCCTCCACCAGGGCGCCGAGGTCGAACGGGATGCGTTCGAGTTCCAGTTGACCGGCGTCGAATTTCGACAGGTCAAGGATGTCGTTGAGCAGTTCGACCAATACCTTGCCCGAGTCATGGGCAATCGAGAGCTGCTGCTGTTGCTCGGCCGTCAGGGGACCGTCCAGGGACAGGGCGATCATTCCCAGCAGGCCGTTGAGCGGCGTGCGGATCTCATGGCTCATGTTGGCGAGGAACACGGAGCGGGCTTCGGCCATGTCCAGGGCCGTGCGCCGGGCTACCTCCAGCTCTTCGTTGGACTGGCTGAGGCGGGCGTTGATGGCCTTGAGTTCGGCGGTGCGTGCCGAGACGATGTTCTCCAGTTGCGCCAGGTATTCAGTGAGGCGATTTTCGGCCGTGCGCCGTTGTTGAATTTCCGTGGAGATATTTTCGAACTGCTGGTTGGCGACGGACACCAGCACGCCGATTTCATCGGACTGGTGGCCGGAAGGGCATTCCAGGCGGTTCTGTTCGTTGCTGCTTGGATCGCGGCTGCTCAACTCGCGAATGACCCGCACCAGGGGCTTGGTCAGCATCACGTAGAACAGCGCCAGCAGCAGCCCGGTCAGGATCAGGCTGCGGGCGAAACCGTTGAGCAAGGTGACCTCGGCGCGGCGCAGGAAACGGCTGCCGAACGCATAGGTGTCGACGTCCAGTCGCAGTATGCCCAGGGATTCGGCGGGTAAATGGTCCAGGTAGAGCCGGTCCTCGAACTGACGCTGGGCGCCGAACAGGAAGTCGCTGATGAACCGGTAGCTGCTTTGCAGTTCGGGCCGCTTGACGCTGGCCAGCACGGTATTGTTGTTGTCGATCAGCTCGGCCCCGATGATGGCCGGTGAGCGCAACAGGCCCATGGACAGCTCCTGGGCGAGTTCGGCGTCGATGTTGTAGGCGATGCGCGAGGCCGGGTTGTGGCTGATTTCCAGCAACGACAGGATTTCACGGTTGATCGACGCGTCTTCGCTGGCATAATCGATGCCGATCTGCATCAGGCTGAGCAAGGTGCCCAGCACGAAGCCCACCAGGACGGTCAGGCGGGCCTGCTTATAGGAAAGCCGTTGAGTGAATCGGATGTCCATGGAGTGATGAACCACTTACGTTTCCCTTCGCCGGTCAAGCATAGCTGATCATCTCTGAATACCGGTGCAACCGGTTGGTTTTGTGTGAAGTAGACCCGCCATTGGATACGGCGTTTCGTTGCTGGAGCGCCATCATTACTGTGAACCTGTCCGAGGAGAAGATGTGGACTCGCGATTGAATGCTTTTCTTGGGCGCGCCGATGCCGTGCTGGCCCGGATCGAGCCGTTGCTGCCGGCGCCCCGGCCCACCATCGACTGGAGCCAGACCCTGGCCGCCCGCTGGCAGCGGGACGGGCGCAACGGCTACCTGCTGCCGCTGCAAGTCAGCCTCGACATGCGCCTGTCGGACCTGATCGGCGTGGATCGCCAGGTCGAACAACTGGGGCGCAACACGCGGCAGTTCATCGATGGCATGCCCGCCAACCATGCCTTGCTCTGGGGCTCGCGTGGCACCGGCAAATCGTCCCTGGTGCGCGCCTTGTTGGCCGAACATGCCCAGCATGGCCTGCGGTTGATCGAGATCGAACGCGATCACCTGGCCGACTTGCCCCGGGTGGTCGAGCAGGTGGCGAAACTGCCACAGCGCTTCGTGTTGTTCTGCGACGACTTGTCGTTCGAGTCCGGCGAAGGCGATTACCGCGTGCTCAAGAGCGTGTTGGATGGTTCGCTGGAACAGGCGCCGGACAACGTGCTGCTGTATGCCACGTCCAACCGTCGCCACCTGGTGCCGGAAAAGGAAAGCGACAACGAAAACTGGAAGCGGGTCGACGGCGAACTTCACCCCAGCGAAGCCGTGGAGGACAAGATCGCCTTGTCCGACCGCTTTGGTTTGTGGCTGTCGTTTTATCCGTTTACCCAGGAGCATTTCCTCGACGTCGTGGAGCACTGGATCGGCGAACTGGCGGCCAAGGCCGGGCTGGCCTGGGAGCGCGATGAAGCCCTGGAGATACAGGCCGTGCGCTGGGCAACCGGTCGCGGCAACCGCAACGGACGTTGCGCTTATCAGTTTGCCCGTTACTGGGTCGGCCTGAAATTGTTGGAGCACAAGGCATGATCGATTTGAACGCTGCCGGCGAAGGCCTCGATGGCTACGGCTTGTTATCGGCACAGCTGGAATCCTTGCTGGCCGATGAGCGTGATTTCATCGCCAATGCCGCGCAGTTCTCGGCCTTTCTGTTCACGCAACTGGAAGACCTGAACTGGGCTGGTTTTTACCTCAATCGCAATGAAGAACTGGTCCTGGGGCCGTTCCAGGGCCAGATCGCCTGCGTGCGGATTCCCTTTGGCCGCGGCGTCTGCGGCACGGCGGCAGCGACCCGGCAGACCCAGCGCGTCGAAGATGTCCATGCCTTCCCTGGGCACATCGCCTGCGACAGTGCGTCGAACAGCGAGCTGGTGGTGCCGCTGGTCAAGGACGGGCGCCTGATCGGCGTGCTCGATCTGGATAGCCCGAAATTGGCGCGTTTCAGCGACCATGACCAGGCCGGCATTGAAGCGTTGGCTGCGATCTTCCTGCGCCTGACGGATTGCTGATCCACGTCCTGTAGGAGCTGGCGAAGCCTGCGATCTTTTGTTCCCTTGATTGTTCGCTTGAGATTCAAGTGTCAGGGGAAAGATCGCAGCCTCGCTTCGTTCGGCAGCGCCTACAGGAATTGCTTTCATGCCTTCAGCCCGGCCTTGGCCAGCAGGCTGTCGGGGTCGACTTCATCGATCTGGTGCGGGTCGAGGAACTGCTCGGCGTAGCTCAGGTAGATCTTTTCCTCGATGAACAGCCCGAACAGTTCGGGATCGATATGGGCGTCACGGCACATGGTGGCCATGATGCCCAGGGCCTCGCTCAGCTTCTTCGCTTTCTTGTAGGGGCGGTCGGCCGCTGTCAGTGCTTCGAAAATGTCGGCAATCGCCATCATGCGTGCCGGCAGGCTCATTTCCTCGCGTTTGAGGCGCTTGGGATAACCGCTGCCGTCCATCTTCTCGTGATGACCGCCGGCGATCTCCGCCACATTGTTCAGGTGGCTGGGGAAGGGCAACTGGCTGAGCATCAGGATCGTCTGCACCATGTGATGGTTGATGACGTAGCGCTCCTCGCGGGTCAGCGTGCCGCGCGTGATGCTCAGGTTGTAGAGCTCGCCGCGGTTGTATTTCCAGGCCGGCACATCGAGCTGGAAGCCCCACGGGTTGTCTGCCGGGATCAGTTCGGCCGCGTGGCGCTCGAACAGGTGCTCGGGCTTGTCCGCCAACAGCGGCTCGGTGACCGGTAGCGTCGGCTTGGGCGTACGGGCCTGGCGCCGGTTCTCTTCCCAGGAAACCCCCAGGCGATCGTCGAGGGTCCGGGTCCACGGGCGTTGCGCGATGTGTTGCAAGCGTTGCAGGTCGGCCTCGGCCATGGCTTCGGAGCCCAGGTTGCAGCGCGCGACAAAAGCGAAGTCGTCATCCAGGGCCGTCAACGTCGCGTCACGCTGTTGCTCCAGGGACGACGACTCGCCACCGTTTGCCACGGCCCGCCAGTAATCGATCCAGGCGTCGCGCTTGAGTACTTCGAAGCGGGTGCGTATTTCGTGGATCCGGTCGTGCAGGGTTTCCAGTTTGGTGGCTTTGTCGACGACGTATTCAGGGGTGGTGACCTTGCCGCAGTCGTGCAGCCAGGCAGCGATGTGCAGGGCCTCCCATTCATCCTCTGTGGGCCGGTAGGCGTCGAATGCCGGCGCCTGGCTGGCGGCGGCGGCCTGGGCGAGCATCAGGGTCAGGACCGGCACCCGCTGGCAATGGCCACCGGTGTAGGGGCTCTTGGCATCGATCGCGCCAGCCAGCAACTGGATGAAGGCGTCCAGCAGTTGTTTTTGCTTGGCTTGCAGGCGCTGGCCTTCGATGCTCACGGTGGCGGCGCCGGACACGGCCTGGAGGAAGGCGATGCGGTCGGGCTGGAGTTTTTCCAGGTCGGCTTCGGTGCCGCTGTCGGTGATCAGCAACACCAACACGCCGACGGTTTCCTGGTGACGATTGCGCAGGCGGATGCCAATCAGATGGGCTCGAGGCGAGTCCAGTGCCCGCAGGATGCCCTGCAGGTCGGCCGCCTGCTCGAAGCCCAGGGAGGTCACCAGATTGTCCGAGACGGCCAGTTGCTGGAGCCATTGCGGGCTGTCGCCAGCCAGCAATTCAAGATTGCGCAGCTTGAAGGTTTCGAGGTCCCTGGGCGTGCCATCGATCACCAGCCCGTAGGGCTTGAGCCGATTGTCGTCGTTCTCGCGCAGGTAGATCAGGCCGGCCTGGGCCTGGCCGATTTTTACGGTTTCGAACAACACCCGCTCCAGCAGTGGGATGAAGCGTGTTTCGGCGCGCAGGCTGGCGGTGATTTCAAAGAAACTCGCCAGGGTGTCTTTCATGCGCGCCATCGAGACGCTCAACTGGTCGACCTCCAGCACCGGGGAGCGGCGTGACACCGGGTAGTTGAAATCGAAGCTGCGAATGGCGTCGGCTTCCTGCACCAGTTCGCGCAACGGCTTGACCAGGATCCTCGACGTCAACCAGCCCAGGGGCAGGCACAGCAGCAGGGTGGCGAGGGTGATGAGCGCGCCTTGCCAGCGCATGCGATAGGCGTTGTCCAGCAGCTCGTCTTCAGGCACCAGCAACGCCAGTTCCAGGCCTTGGGGACCGCCTTCCTGCATGTGGCTGCGGGAAACGATCCACTGGCGTCCAGCCGCTTCCAGGCGGGTCGTGTCAGCGTTGTCATCGAGGACGGCGGCGATGGCCGGGCTGAGGTCGCGGGCCTTGATCAGGCGCGCCGACTGGGCGTCGGCGAGCAGCCGGTCGCTGTCGGGATAACCCACGGCGTTGCCCTTGGGGTCGAGCAGGACGATCTCGGTGCCGGTAGTGACCTTGTGCTTGGCCAGGGTCTGGGACAGGGCCGCCAGGGTCAGGTCGGCGCCGATGACCGCTTGCTCGCCGCTACGCCGGGCCAGGGTGGTGCCGACATTGTGGGTGGAGAAAAAAACGTAGGGTTCGGTGGTGATCTGCTCGGCGCTGTCGGCGGCGCTGCGAAACCAGCCACGGTTGCGCGGATCGTAGGTTTCGTCGGCAATGTCCCGGCGATTGATGAGCGTCAGGGTCTCGTCGTAGAACAGCGACTGGGAATGGACCGGGCCTTGTTCGGAGGCTCGCTCAACGGTCCAGACCTGATAGGCCGCCTCGGCGGGTGCCTGCAGGGCGGTTCTCAGGGCTGGGGTGCGCAATGGCCGAACCATCAGGAAGTTGCCACGCTGATCGCCCAGGTACAACGACGCCAGGTTCGGGTTGTCCCGTAGTGCCTGGCTGAAGGGCGCGAGCAGGGCCAGGCGTTGCGCCATCTGCGGCGTACGTGTCGCCGGGTAATCGGCCAACAGGCTCAACAGGTGGCGGATGGGTTCGTAGGTGTCATACAGGTCCAGGCGCACGTCCTGCTCAATGCGGTTGAACAGTTTTTCACTGCTGGAAAGGATGATTTGCGTGGTTTGCCGGTAGTTGAAAATGCCCAGCACCACCCCGGTCAACAACAAAAGCAGGGTAAACATCACGCTGATATGGACGTGCAGGGGGAACCGGCGTTTGTCCGGACGCGGTGCGCTGGGCATTGCAGTCACTCCATGGGGGCAGGGGGCGTTCTCGATGGTGTTTCCGCGTGCAAGGGAAACCGATCGAGAACCCCCCAGGTACGCACTGCTGAGCGAATAGCATAGTAAACACTGGGTTATTTTGCCTTGGCGATTTCCGTTTCCAGGGCCCGCTCCAGTTCGGTCATGGCGCGGTCGAGGGCATCGATGCAGTCGCTAATGCGTTCGGGTGCCTGTGCCTGATGACACGCCTGTTCCAGCGCCTCGCACCGCTGGATCAAAGAGGTCGCCTGGACGATGCGGGCGACGCCTTTGATCTTGTGCGCCGTCTCGGTCAGCGCTTGCCGGTTCGCTCCCCGGGCGACGTCGAGCAACTCCTGGCGATCCGCGCGGCTGCTGCTGAGTAACTCCGCCAGCAAGCGCCGGTTCGACGAAGGGTCGCCGCCGGTCAACGCCTGGAGGCTGTGGAGGGAGAAAACCGCTGGATGGCCGACCGGTTTGACGGTCTTGATCCACTGGCTCAGGGCGCTCAAGCTGATCGGTTTGAACAGGCAATCATCCATTCCGGCGTCCAGGCAGCGTTGTTTTTCCTCCGGCTGGGCATTGGCGGTGAACCCCAGGACCGTGCAGGGCGCCCGTCGTTGTTCGGACTCCTCGCGACGAATCGACCGGGCCAGTTCGTAGCCGCTCATGATGGGCATGTTGCAATCGGCAATGACCAGATCGAAATCGCCTTTTTGCCAAACCTCGAGCCCATGGGCGCCATCGTGGGCGACCTGGTAGTGATGGCCGAGGTATTCCAATTGCTGGGACATCAGCAGGCGGTTGGCCGGGTGATCGTCCACGATCAGGACGTTCAAGATGGCCTGTGCCGTTTCGATGACCGGTTCCAGTGGGGCGCTGACCGGCGCCGTTGACAGGACGGTGAGGTGCAGGCGGACCTGGACCTGGGTGCCGACGCCGGGTTGGCTGCTCATATGGAGGTTGCCGCCCATCATCTGGCACAAGTTGCGACTGATCACCAGCCCCAGTCCCGCGCCTTTGCGGGCCATCCGGCTGCTGTTGTCGACCTGGGCAAAAGGCTCGAACAATCGATGCAGATCGGCCGGGCCGATGCCGATGCCGCTGTCGTTGACTTCCAAATGCATGTCCAGGACATCGTCCCGCTCGGTTGGGGATAGCCGGACCTTGACCACGACCTGGCCCTGCTCGGTAAATTTAAGGGCATTGCTGATCAGGTTCGACAGCACCTGCTTGAATCGCAAGGGGTCTATCGACACGTCAGGGTTTCCCTCGGCGGCGTCGAACTGCAACGACAACACCAGGTTTTTTTGCCGGGCCACGCCCTCGAAGACCCGTATGACCGATTGCAGCAGGGCCCTGAGATTGACGCGTTCGGGGGCCAGGCTCAGATGGCCGGATTCGATACGGGCGATGTCGAGGATATCGCCGATCAGCTCGAGCATGCCGGACGCCGACTCGTACGCGACTTCGATGGTCGAGCGGTCCAGGTGGCCCTTGTCGGCGTGTTTCAGGGCCAGCTCGAGCATGCCGATCACCGCGTTCATGGGGGTGCGGATTTCATGGCTCATGGTGGCGAGGAACGTGCTTTTGGCGCGGTTCGCGTCATCGGCCCGCTGCTTGGAGGCGCGCAATTCCTCGAATAACTGCCGTCGTTCACTGATGTCGATCCAGCCGCCAATGATGCCTTGCACTTCGGCGGCGGAGTTTCGGTAGGGGAGGATCCAGTGATAGATCGTCAGCTTCCGGTCGCCGATGTGCAGCGGGCGGTCGACGATCAGGGCGCTGCCTTCGGCCATGACGCGTTGGTAATCCGCCTGGTACTCCTGCGCTTCGAAGGCGTTGCTCATGGAGCCTGGCATCGAGTCCTTGCCGATGACGTCTTCACGCCGGGCGTTGAACGCTTCCAGGTAACTGTCGTTGCAGCTTTGCAGCATACCGTTGCGATCCCTCACGTAGATGGGGTGCGGGGTGCCGTTGAGCAGTGCGTGCATGAATTCCAGTTGATCGTTGAGCGCCAGTTCCGCCCGTTGACGTTGCCTGATCTGGCGCCGCATGTAGGCGTTCCAGGCCAGGGACAGCAGCAGCAACAGGCCAACCCCCGCGACGACCTGGAAGAACAGGCGATTATAGGTGCGCCAGGTGTGTTCCGAGGGCGAGACGTAACCGCGCCAGCGGTTGTTGATGACGCCCAGTTCGTCAGGGTCGATGCTGGTCAGGGCCTTGTCGAGGATGGCGTTCAACTCGCTGGCGTGTCTGGCGGTGGCCAGCGCGAACAGGGCTTGCTGGGTGCCCACCGTGCTGCTGATTTGCAATCTGTCCCGCCAGGCGTGGGAGGAGATGAAGTAGTTGGCCATCACCTGCGAGTGCACGCTGCCGTCGACCTGGCCATGGGCGAGCATTTCCACGGCGCGCACGGAGCCGTCCGTTTCGATGATCCGGATATTCGGGTACTGGCTGCGTAGCCAGTCAATGACGGGGTTGCCTTTGGCGATCGCCAGGCTGGCTTGGCCGAACTGATCGAGTGTCGTGGGGGTGTCGGACTGTTTGCGAGTCAGCAGGACGAACGCGCTGTCGATGTAGGGGCGGCTGAATTTCAACTGGCGTTGCCGTTCACTGCTGGGCAACAGTGCGGCGATCATGTCGGCTTGATCGTTCAGGACGGCAGCGATCATCTCACTGTCGTTCTGGCGGCGCTGGATGTCCAGGCGCAAGCCGGTGCGCAACCGAATCAGTTCAAGCAGGTCGGCACTGATGCCGCGAAAATCGCCGTCCGGATCGAAGAAGGTGAAGGGGGCGGAGGTTTCGTTCACCACCACCCGGACCACCGGATGCCTGTCCAGCCAACGTTGCTCGCGGTCGGTCAGTTGTACCCGGTGATCGGTGAGGTACAGGTCGCTGCCCGCACTCCAGCGTTTGGAGATGGCCGCCTGCTCGGCAATGGGGACCTGGTTCAGTATGGTGTTGATGATTTCCAGCAAGCGGGTATCGCCACGGCGAACGGCGAAACCGAATCCATAGGTTTCATGCTTGCCGAAGCTGGCCATGCGGATATTGCTCAGGTAGCCCTTGCTGATCATGTAGTGGGTGGACAGGGTATCGCCGAGAAATACATCGGCCTGGCCAAAGGCGACGGCATTGATGGCGTTCTGGTAGGACGGGTAGGTGGTGATGATCGCCTTGGGGTAGAGTTTTTCGATTTCCCGCAGCGGCAGGTAGTGATAGACCATGCTCAGCCGCAACCCCTTGAGGTCTTCATTCAGGGATCGGCTTTCATTCGTTCGGGTGACGAGCACGGGTTGATCCACCGCGTATGGCGTCGATAGCACAATGTCGGGGTCGCGGGCTTCGAAACCGTTGGCGGTGCCAAGCATATCGATGTGCCCGTTCTTGAGAGCCGCCATGGCTGCCTCACGGGAAGCGAAGCGCAGGACGCTGATGGGCCGGCCGGTGGCCTTGGCGACAATGTTGGCATAGTCGGCGGTCAGGCCTTCGTAGTCGCGTCCACTGGCGGAGAGATCGAAGGGCGGGTAATCAGGTGCGGAGGTGCCCAGGACCAGTTCCTGTCGGTCTTTTAGCCAGGCGCGGTGAGCGTCATCGAGTTTGATCTCGGCCTGAGCCGTGGACGACCGACCCAGCAGCGTGTACTGCCCGGGCGTCTCTGGCGTCGCCGCGAGCGCTCCTGAGTACAACGCTACGCTGATCAGCAAGAGACATTCGGTTATGCGTCTGAGCATGATGTTTCTCACACCAGCGCGTTGCGCTTCGCCATTTCAATCAGCTCGACCAGGGACTTGACCTTGAGTTTCTGCATCAGACGTTTTTTATAAGTGCTGACGGTTTTATTGCTGAGAAACATCCCCTTGGCTATTTCCTTGTTGGTACGGCCCTGGGCAAAAAGTTGCAGCACCATCAGTTCCCGATCGTTGACGCTTTTGAAAAGGTCCAGCTCTACACTGCGTGGATCATCCGGGCGTACCGGGTTCAGCGCCTGGCTGGGAAAATAGTTGTAGCCGGACAATACCGCTTTGATCGCACTGACGAGTTCGCTGAGGTCTTCCTGCTTACAAACGTAACCAGAGGCACCGGATTGCATGCATCGGATCCCGAAGAGCGTCGGCGATTGTGCCGTGAGCACCAACGTCTTGAGCGGCGTGGTCATGGCGTTGAAGCGTGACAGGATTTCCAGCCCGTCGAGTTTGGGGATGCTGATGTCCAGGATAACCAGGTCTGGCATGCACTCGCGCACCATTTGCATCGCGTCGACGCCGTTGTCAGTTTCTCCTACGACCTTATAACCCTCATGTTCCAGGAGCATGCGAACGGCGAGGCGAATGACCGGATGATCGTCGACAATGAAAACGGAGTTCATGAATAAATACCCTGCGAACTTGAATAAAGCGCGCACCTTAGCCCACTTACAGCCAGGGCCGTACGAAGAGACAGGCATGCAACTTCAATTTCAGAAGTTTCCTACAAAAAAAGAGGCAAGATATTACGGCGTAAACGGTTTTTTAGTAGGTGGATGACAATAAAGAGGGGGAGTTGTTGGCAACGAGTGAAGGAATATTTCTTTGATTGTGTTTTTTGCGCAAACAAAGGAAGCGTTTAAATCAAGGTTTGTGTAAGCCATACATTTATTTATCTAGTTCCAACTTCCTGTGGCGCAGCGCTACAAAATTCACATTCACCGCCGTACCCTGTGGGAGCGAGCTTGCTCGCGATGACGGTGGCACATCCTGCATCGATGAGCACAGATCTACCGCCATCGCGAGCAAGCTCGCACACAGGTTTTGTGCCAGGTGGCGCACACCGTCGACTCCCCGCCTTTTATTGACGCGTACGGCCCGTCATCTCCTGGGCCATCTCGCTGGCGTAGCTGTCAGTCATGCCGGCGATGAAATCGATCATGCGCAAGAACGCACCATGCAAAGGGCCGTTGGGATCCGGCGCATTGTTCCCCAGCAGGTCGAGGATGCGGCGATTCTTGAACGAAGGCGTGCGCCCGCCGTGCTGTTCGAGGGCGGCGCCGCAAAAGCCGTTGAGCAGGATTTCCAACGTGGTGTAGGCACCGATTTCATGCAGGGTCTTGCGCTTGTCCTGGAAGATTTTCCGGCGTGCCATGTCCTTGGCATTCAACACGCAACGTTTTGCCGGGCCGTGCATATGTTCCACCAGGTCACCTGGCAGCGTGCCGGCCAGCAACGCTTCCTGCTGTTCGACAAACGCCCGGGCGGCGGCGTTGGTCAAGTGTTCGATGGCCTTGCCCCGCAGGATCGCCAGCTTGCGCCGCCGAGAGTCCTGCGGCCCGAGCTGCCGGTAGGTGTCCGGAAGATCGTCGCCTACCAGGTCCAGGAGCAGCGATTCCACCTGGGGGTATTCCAGAAGATCCATCTCCACGCCGTCTTCCAGGTCGATCAGCGCGTAGCAGATGTCATCGGCGGCCTCCATCAGATACACCAAGGGATGCCGTGCCCAGCGTTGATCCTCGATCTGTGGCAAACCGAGCTTGTGGGCAATCTGTTCCAACAGTGGCAGTTCGCTCTGGTAGCAACCGAACTTATGCTTCTTGTAGCCCAGGGAGTCGGCGTGACGGGCGGTCCAGGGGTATTTCAGGTAGGTGCCGAGGGTGGCATAGGTCAGCCGGGTTCCGCCGTCGAACTGATGGTATTCAAGCTGGGTAAGGACGCGGAAGCCCTGGGCGTTGCCTTCGAAGTTGAGAAAGTCGTTGCGCTCGGCTTCGCTCATGGCATCAAGCCAGCCACGCCCGGCGGCCTGCTGGAACCAATAGCGAATGGCGTCCTCGCCGGAATGACCGAACGGCGGGTTCCCAATGTCGTGGGCCAGGCAAGCCGATTGCACCACCATGCCCAGGTCGCTGGGCTCGCACCAGTCGGGCAGGGCGTTGCGGATGGTTTCGCCCACACGCATGCCCAGGGAGCGCCCGACGCAACTGACTTCCAGGGAATGGGTCAGGCGCGTATGGATGTGGTCGTTGCTGGATACCGGATGCACTTGCGTCTTGCGTCCGAGGCGGCGGAAGGCACCGGAAAAGATGATGCGGTCGTGGTCCTTGTGGAAGGGACTACGGCCCAGCTCTTGTGGGCTGTGCAGCGGTTTTCCGAGACGTTCGCGAGTCAGCAGGGTATGCCAATCCAAGGCCGGTTGCTCCGTTCGATGAGGTCGATGCCCTAGCTTCCCGGTTCGTGGGGTGGCGTGCAAGGCCTATAGGCCTGCGCAGGCTGGATACATACCCTTTGTGGCGAGGGAGCTTGCTCCCGCTGGACTGCGAAGCAGGCCAAATTTTGTGAGTGCTTCGCACTCAAGCGGGAGCAAGCTCCCTCGCCACAGGTGTAGGTTTTTCAGGGTTTGCGCAGGGTCTTGGCCAGCTTGATCAGCGGCAGCAATGTGGTTGCCAGGCGGATCAAGCCTGTTACACCACCGCCACCACCACGGCGGGTCCGTTTGCCAGTGAGAAAGCCCAGCAGGGACACCGCCGCCACGCCCCACAGTGGCGCATGCTTGATGCCGAAGCCTTCGTGCCAGCTTTGCGTCAAGCCGCGCACTCGATGCAAAGGTTGCAACAACTGGCGCGTCTCTTGCCGGATTTCCTGGCGATGCATTTCCATGCGCAGGCGCACTAGTGCCTTGCGCATTTCCTGTCGTGTCCGGGCTTGGGGGATATCAGGCAGGCTCATGGCAGCAGGCGCTCCCGGTCATTGGCCAGTTCTTCGAGGGTGGCATTGAAAGGGGAGGACTCGTCATAGATCGCCGCCTTGAGCCGCAGACCGCAAAACAGGGCCGCCAGCAGGTAAAACAGACACAGGCCGATAATGCCCGACAGACGATAGGTGTCCCACACCAGGATCAGCACCAGCGCCGAAAGCCCGACCAACAGCAGCAAGCCGAATACCAGCGCAAGGCCGGCGAACAGCAGGAGGCTGACGGTGCGTGCCTTCTGTTCCTGCAGTTCCATGCCGAACAATTCGACGTGACTGTGCAGCAAGCCTAGAAACGCCGCGCCCAGGCGGCGCGCTGTAGGTTGTGTGCCCGCTTCGGACGAGCCGGATTCGTCGATACCCATGATCAGCGCCGTGTTGCCAACAGACCAATCAGAAAACCAACGCCCGCGGCGATGCCCACCGATTGCCAAGGGTTGGCCTGTACGTACTCCTCGGTGGCGACTACCGCAGCCTGGCCGCGTTCGCGCATGGAATCTTCGGTCAGCTTGAGTGTTTCGCGGGCGCGCAGGAGGGTTTCGTGGATCTGGCTGCGTAGTGCATCGGCTTGATCGCCTGCCAGCGTCGCGGTGTGATCGAGCAAGCGCTCCGTGTCGCTGACCAGCGTCTGGAAATCTTCCATCAGAATTTCTTGAGCAGTCTTTGCCTGGGTTCTGGCCATCGGTGAATCTCCGTAAGTGACGTCTGAAGCGTTCGAGTATGAGCCTTGCCGGAAGGTTCAGTGCAAGTGGCTGGTACAACTTTTGCTCAGGCTTGCGCCATGTACTGGTGCGTTAGCCCGTGCCAGTGCGCTGAAGCTGGGCGCAAGCCCGTAAAACCTTAACCCAAATAATTAAAACCCGCGAAGCGGGGCTTCGTTTGCCCGTTATGGCGCACCAAAGCGGTTCATCGACCTGCACTCGGTCGTTGGTCCGTTTCAACTTGGTGCGTTTGTGAGGTGAGCGAACCGGCTTGGTGCTTTTTTCAACTTTTTCAGGTCTGCCAACACCATGGAAAATATGCAAAGTGCCGTGGACAGTCTGGTCCACAGCTCCAACACGCTGTTCATCCTGCTCGGCGCGGTCATGGTCCTGGCCATGCATGCCGGCTTCGCGTTCCTGGAGGTGGGAACGGTCCGGCAAAAGAACCAGGTCAATGCGTTGTCGAAAATCCTCAGCGATTTTGCGGTCTCGACCCTGGCCTATTTCTTTGTCGGCTATTGGATTTCCTACGGCGTGACCTTCCTGCAACCGGCAGCGGTGCTCAGTGCCGATCATGGCTACAGCCTGGTGAAGTTCTTCTTCCTGCTGACCTTTGCTGCGGCGATCCCGGCCATCATTTCCGGCGGTATTGCCGAGCGCGCGCGGTTCGCCCCGCAGTTGTGCGCCACGGTGCTGATCGTGGCGTTTGTCTATCCGTTTTTCGAAGGTTTGGTCTGGAACGGCAATTTCGGCCTGCAGGCGTGGCTGCAAGCCCGGTTCGGCGCCAGTTTCCATGACTTCGCCGGTTCCGTGGTGGTGCATGCCATGGGTGGCTGGCTGGCGCTGGCCGCCGTGCTCTTGCTCGGCCCGCGTAATGGCCGCTACCGGGACGGTCGCCTGGTGGCGTTCGCGCCTTCGAGCATTCCATTCCTGGCCCTGGGCTCGTGGATCCTGATTGTCGGCTGGTTCGGCTTCAACGTGATGAGTGCCCAGACCTTGCCAGGGGTAAGCGGGCTGGTCGCGATCAATTCGTTGATGGCGATGGTGGGCGGTACCGTGGCGGCATTGATTGTCGGGCGCAATGACCCAGGGTTCCTGCACAACGGCCCGCTGGCCGGGCTCGTGGCCGTCTGCGCCGGTTCCGACCTGATGCACCCGGTGGGTGCGCTGGCCACCGGTGCCATTGCCGGTGCCCTGTTTGTCTGGTGCTTCACGGCAGCCCAGGGCAAATGGAAGATCGACGATGTGCTCGGCGTCTGGCCGCTGCATGGGCTGTGCGGGGTTTGGGGCGGCATTGCCTGTGGCGTCTTTGGCCAGAGTGCCTTGGGCGGCCTGGGTGGGGTCAGCCTGATCAGCCAGTTGATCGGCACGGCGCTGGGCGTGGTCATCGCCCTGGCCGGTGGGTTCGCGGTTTATGGCGCCATCAAGGTTGTGCTGGGGCTGCGCCTGACCCAGGAAGAAGAGTATTACGGCGCCGACCTGTCGATTCACAAGATTGGCGCCGTCAGCCAGGACTAAGGTTCCTTATCCTGGTTACCAGGATAAAAGCCGTGTAGCAGGCGGTAGCGGTCGTGGCGGACCTGATCCACGTGATGCCGGACCTGCTGTTCAGGCAGGCCGAGCATGATCAAGGCGTGGGAGGCCAGCATCAGGCTCGACTCCAACAGCTCGGGGACCACTTCGCTGGCCCCGGCCGCCTGCAACTCGGCCAGTTGGCTGTCGTCACGGGTGCGCACCAGAATCGGCACCTGTTGATTGATCCGCCGGGCCGCCTGGAGCACGGTGATGGCGATGTCGGTCTTGTCCACCGCGATCACCAGCAGCCGGGCGCGGTTCAAGCCAACGGCGCTGAGCAAGTCCCCTCGTCGGGAATCGCCATAATGCACGCAGTTCTCGCCGACGGTGGCTTCCTGGATGATCACCGGGTCGTCATCCAGGGCGACGAACGCCTGGCCTTCGCGACGCAGGAAGCGTCCGATGGACTGGCCGACGCGTCCGTAGCCGCAAATCACCACATGATTCGACAACCCGGCATTGAGTGCGCTGATCTGGTCCAGTTTTGCCTCTTCGTTGGGTTTGCGATGCAGGCGTGCGGCGATGCGTGGCGCCGCGCGCAGCAGCAACGGGGTCAGCAGCATCGAGCAGAACGTCGCAGCCAGCAGCAGGCCGCTGATGTCGGCGGGCATGAGTCGGTTCTGCTGCATCAGCGCCATCAAGGCAAAGCAGAATTCGCCGCCCTGGGCCAAGGCCAGGCCGCTGCGCCAGGCGGTTTCACGGTCGCTGCCGCGCCATTTCACCAGGACGGCGACCACGCAGCCCTTGATGAGCATCAAGCCGAGGGTCAATCCCAGGATCAACAGGCCATCATCAAGGAACAGTTGCAGGTCGATCAGCATGCCGATGCTGACAAAAAACAGCCCCAGCAGGATGTCACGGAACGGACGTATATCGGCCTCGATCTGATGCCGGTAGTGGCTTTCCCCCAGCAGCATGCCCGCCAGGAAGGCGCCCAGGGCCGGCGATAATCCGAGCAGGTGGGTCAGCCATGCCGTCAGCAGCACGATCACCAGGGCCAGCAGCACGAACAGTTCCGCGGACCGGGACGCCGCCACTTCATGGAACAGCCGTGGCAGCAGCAATCGGCTGGCCAACAGCAGGCCGCCAAACAACACCAGGGTCTTGCCCAGGGTCAGGGGCAGCGCCCAATACCATGGGTGCTCGCTGCTGCCGGCGAAGACCGGCACCAGGGTCAACAGCAGCACCGCGACAACATCTTGGAACAACAACACACCGATGGCGTTCTGGCCGTGGCTGCTGAAGATCTCGCCCAGGCTGGTCAACTCCTTGCTGACAATGGCGGTGGAGGACAAGGCCAGCCCGGCGCCGAGCAGCAACGCGGCGATCGCTGGGGCACCGCATACAGCGAGCAATCCTGCCAGCAGCGCTCCCGAGCACAGCACCTGCAGGCTGCCCAGGCCGAACACGACCCGGCGCAGTTCGAGCATTTTCGACAGGGAAAACTCCAGGCCCAACGAGAACAGCAGGAACACCACCCCAAGCTCGGCCAGGTCGGGCAATTCTTCGCTGTCGTTGACCCAGTCCAGCGCGGTAGGGCCGACCGCCAGCCCGACGCAGAGATAACCCAGCACCGGTGCCAGGCGCAGCCGCCTGAACAGGGCGATGACCACCAGGGACGAGGCGAGGATGATCAGCAGGTTGGCAAACAAGGGGAACTCCGTTTCAAGGTACAACGCACAGCGTAGAAGGGAAAACGCGACAAGCGTCGCTGGAAAAGCATTTGCGTTCAGTGATTTGCATCAGCGTTTTACCGAAACACCCTGAAGCGAGCCAGCGACTCGACGGTTTTCCGAGGCGAGCCTAGAATGACCGTCTATCTTTTTTGGGTCTACCCGCCATGCCTCCTGAATGCCAATTGTTCGGTACCCTGGGGTGCCATCTTTGCGAAGTCGCCGAAGCTGAACTGATGCCTTTGGTCGAACATGGATTGTTGGTGGAATTAGTGGACATTTCAGAACGTGAAGACTGGGTGGAGGACTATGGGCTGCGGATTCCCGTGCTGCGCAGGCTGGATACCGGTGCCGAGCTGGACTGGCCCTTCGATACCGAACAGATCGTGACATTCCTCCGTTGAACGGCTCGTTCGTCAGTTCCTGACACTGTGGTTGGCGAAAATATCGCGCTTCGGTTACTGTATGCCCATACAGCTATCTGGAGTGCACCCCTTGGTCAATGTCGAACAACTGAAAGCCAGCGTAAACAGGATGTCCGCGGACGTTGTGCATGAGGCGGTCCTGGAGCTTCGCCTGGATGGCTTGGTGACCGAAGGCAAGACACCCTTCAATAAACTGCATTTCAATACCTGCTTCGCCGAAATCGAAGCGTTGTTCCAGCGCGCCGGCTATCACAAGCAGTTGGATGTGGTGGGTTACCAGGGCTTGCTGTACGCGCTCTACGATCCGGGTCGCTGGGAGGCGGTGGACGTACTGCGCTGGTTGAAAGAGTTCACCGAAGCGGCGGCAAAACCGACATCGGCCACGGCGTAAAGCAATCATCGCTGGGCTGGCTGGGGCGACTGTCGGATAATGCCGGCATGCCAAATATCCAAGAGTTTTTAATGTCCGGTTCATTGTTTTCCGCCACTCATCATCAGGCCAGTACGTTGTACCTGCCGCCCGGTTCCTGGCCGACGGTGTTGGAATGCCTGTGCGAGCATTTCAGCGCCATCAGCCGTGAACAGTGGCTGGACCGGATCGCCCGGGGCCGGGTATTGGACGCGGAGGGCAAGGCGATCCCTGTCGGCTTGCCGTACCGCGAAGGTTTGCGCATCCACTACTTCCGGGAAGTACCCGACGAGAAACCGATCCCGGTGGTGGAGTCGATCCTATACGCCGACGAGCACCTGGTGGTGGCAGACAAACCGCATTTTCTGCCCGTCACTCCGGCGGGCGAGTATGTCGAGCAAACCTTGTTGCGACGGTTGATCCGGCGGCTGGACAATCCGCATCTGGTGCCCCTGCACCGCATCGATCGGCATACGGCCGGGCTGGTGTTGTTTTCGGCCAACCCGCAAACCCGTTCGGCGTATCAGTCATTGTTCCCGACACGGCGAATCGAGAAACGCTACCAAGCCATTGCCCGTGCGTTGCCTGGGTTGAATTTTCCCCTGGTGCATAAAAGCCGGATGATTGATGGCGAACCGTTCTTCCGGATGCAGGAAGGGCAGGGCGAGCCCAATACCGAAACGGCCATTGAAGTGTTGGAAAGGAAGGGTGAGTTGTGGCGTTATGGCTTGTATCCGGTTACGGGTAAGAAGCATCAATTGCGGGTTCACATGAATGCCCTTGGGGCGGGGATCTGCAATGATCCGTTTTATCCGGATGTGCTTCGGGATGTTGAGGATGATTATGCCAATCCTTTGAAATTGCTGGCTCAGGGGTTGCGTTTTGTTGATCCGGTGAGTGGTCGGGAGCGGGTGTTCGAGAGTGGTATTTCGTTGCAGTGGTAGTTGGTTTAGAACCCGCTATAACTGCGTGAGGTTTTGATTTTTTCGTTGGATCTTCAGCAGGCCCAAGGCCCATGTGCACCGCACAACCTGTGGGAGCGAGCCTGCTCGCGAAGAGGCCGGCCCATCCAACGCCACCGCAAACTGACACACCGCTTTCGCGAGCAAGCCCGCTCCCGCAGGGGTAACACGGTCTCACCAATAACCAGGTCGGCTAGCCTAAAACCAAAACCAAGCCCCAAAAAAAACCGGCGCTTCCCTCTTCAGGAAGCGCCGGTTTTTAACAACATCGGGCAGCAGCGTTACAGATTACAAATCCTTAACGGTACGAACCTGATCCTTGTTCACGCGAGTCTGCTTGCCATCCAGTTGTTCGAATTCGTAGAAGCCGCTTTCTTCATCGAAATGTGGGGTATCGACGGCCTGGATTTCGCGACCGTCATTCAAGGTGATCACCGTTGGCGAAGCGCACCCGGCAAGGGTGGCGAGGCCCAGAGCGAGCATGAACGTGGCGAGGGTCCGTTGTGTCATGGTGTTTCTCCGAAATGGATTCTTCAAGTTACTGACCTTCAGACGTATACATTGCGCGCAAGTTCCTGGCTAGTGTCAATCTGACACGCCTTTATGTCGGGCCAATAGTTCCGGGGTGTTCAGATTGGCCAGTCGCGGATCATCGGCAGGGCATTGCAAGGCAACGGCGTGCAGCGCGCGCATGATGCGGCCGGGGCTTCGTTCGCCTTCGCTCCAGGCCTGTTCGAAGCGTGCTGCCAGGGTCAACGGGATGACGCACAGCAGCGGTTCCCAATGCTCGCCGTGGCGCACCATCAACGGTTGGTCGGGGTGCTGGCTGGCCGTCCTGCGCATATTGTCGAGCAGGCTTGCGTCGATTTGCGGCACGTCGCATGGCAGCACCAATAGATAGGGGTATCTCGCGGCCTTCAGACCTGCGCGGATGCCCGCCAATGGCCCGGGAAAATCACCTTCCTCATCGTGCACCAACTGATCGGCATACGGCGCATAACGTTGCGCATTGCGGTTGCAGGAAATGATCAGGTCATCGCTCATGGCGCGGGTCTGGCGATGGAGATGGGCAATCAGCGGTTCGCCTTGCCATTGCACCAGCCCTTTGTCCTGGCCGCCCATGCGTTGTCCGCGCCCACCGGCCAGGAGCAGAATGGAGCAGGATGGCAGTGGCGTTTCCGAGGTCATGGCGTGTCTCCGCACGGGCGAAAAAATGAAGCGCTGTGATATAACACCGGGCTGTTTCCTTCACAACTGGACGAGCCTATGAAAGCCAAGGCTGATGTACCTTTCGTGCCGCTCAATATCGCGGTGCTGACTGTCAGCGACACCCGTACCCTGGAAACCGATACGTCCGGGCAGGTCTTCGTCGATCGGCTCACGGCGGCGGGTCACAACCTGGCGGCACGGGTCCTGCTCAAAGATGATTTGTACAAGATCCGGGCACAAGTCGCGACCTGGATTGCCGAGGACGTGGTGCAAGTCGTGCTGATCACCGGCGGCACCGGTTTCACGGGGCGTGACAGTACGCCGGAAGCCGTCACGTGCCTGCTGGACAAGCAGGTCGATGGCTTTGGCGAGTTGTTCCGGCAGATATCCGTGGCCGACATCGGCACTTCCACTGTGCAGTCCCGTGCGCTGGCCGGCCTGGCCAATGGCACGCTGGTATGTTGCCTGCCAGGGTCGACCAACGCGGTGCGTACCGGATGGGATGGGATCCTGGCCGAACAATTGGATGTGCGGCATCGGCCATGTAACTTTGTGGCTCATTTGAAACAGGCAGCCCCTTGTGAATCCCGTGGGTAAACCGGGTAAGGCCGGCGCCTTGATGGCCGTTGAGGTGGCGCTGGAACGGCTGCTCGAGATGGCGGCGAGCACACCGATTGTCCAACGCGAGCGTTTGCCGTTGGCCGAGGCATCAGGGCGAGTGCTGGCCGAGGATCTGGTATCGACCCTTGACTTGCCGCCATGGCCCAACAGCGCCATGGACGGCTATGCCTTGCGGCTGGCGGACTGGAGCGGCGAGCCGTTGGTGGTCAGCCAGCGGATTTTTGCCGGGCAGGCGCCGGAGCCGCTGGCCGCTGGCACGTGCGCGCGGATCTTCACGGGGGCGCCAGTCCCTGCTGGCGCTGATTGCGTCGAGATGCAGGAAAATGCCGTGGTTGAAAGCGACCAGCGGGTGCGGTTTACCGAGCCCATGGTCAGTGGACAGAACATTCGTCCTCAAGGACAGGAGACCACCGTTGGCGAGCAGGTCCTCTCTGCCGGCACTCGCCTGGGGCCGATCGAGCTGGGCTTGGCGGCATCCTTGGGCTGCGCATCGCTGGACGTGGTGCGCAAGGTCCGCGTCGCCGTTCTGTCCACGGGTGATGAGCTGGTCGAGCCCGGCCAGCCACTGGGGCCTGGTCAGATCTATAACAGTAACCGCGTGCTGCTGTGTGGTTGGCTACAACGCCTGGATTGTGAGGTGGTTGATGCCGGTATCCTGCCCGACGATTTGCCGGCCACCCGCGAGCGCCTGGCGCAGTTGTCGGATGTCGATCTGATCCTGTCCACCGGTGGTGTCTCGGTGGGGGAGGCGGACTTCCTCGGCATCGCCTTGCGTGAGGACGGTGAGCTGGCATTGTGGAAGCTCGCCATCAAGCCAGGTAAGCCGCTGACGTTCGGGCATTACCGTGGCGTGCCGGTCATAGGCCTGCCTGGAAATCCCGCGTCGACCCTCGTGACGTTCGCACTGCTGGCAAGGCCTTACCTGTTGAGACGCCAAGGCGTTCAGTCGGTGACGCCGCTCAAGTTCAAGGTGCCGGCCGGTTTCGCCTGGCCGAAGGCGGGCAGTCGCCGAGAATACCTGCGAGGCCGCATGGAGAATGGTCGAGCGGTCATCTACCGGAATCAGAGCTCGGGGGTCCTGCGCAGCGCGGCCTGGGCCGAAGGATTGGTCGAAGTGCTCGAAGGACAGACGCTGGTGGAGGGTGACGAAGTGGGCTTCATCCCCTTGAGCGAAGTCCTGGGCTAGCATGCCTACCAGGTGTTCTCCGGCCCGAGTGGGACGCTCGGGCCGTTGCGCGCCTCACCTTATCGCGTGAGCAGCATCACCAACTGATCGAATCGGTTGTTGGCGACCCAGCCCAGCAGGCCGAGCACCACCGCCGCGGCGCCAGCCGAATAGGCCAGCCTGTGGCGGATCACCTTGACGTCGGTACGAATTTCATCCATGTCTTTGCGGATGTATTTGAGGTGGGTTTCCAGTTCAACGACGCGCGGTTCCAAATCAATTCCTCCAGCGGGATTACTGCAACTTTTGCATTCGTTTCGAGTATCGGCCTGCCCGCTTCCAAAGGACGCGAGCTGCCGGGGAGACAGCTTGTATTCACGGTTATGCATGGGACGGTCCATCCCCATAACTGTTCGAGCGAGTGATCCGGCCCCTGCGGGCCGTAACGTATCCATCCATGGGAGCATGCTTCCTTGTGTGATGAGGTTTAAGCGATCCAGCAAAACATGAACCCAAGGTGTCTCAATACCACTGGAGGGTCAATTGAGCTGATTCGCCAGATCCTGTAAGAAAACTCTTCGAATCAGGGCGCGTTGATCGGACGAGCCGTCCTGGGCTTCTAAAATAATGAGGTGTACTGGGCTTTTTCGCTCGAATGAGCGGTCCCATGCCTGAACCTTCCAATGACGGAGACCACGATGAGCAAAGGCAAGGCGCTGTTGATTTTGCATGGCAAGCAAGCGCTCAACGAAGAGGTTCGCTCGGCCGTGATGCTCAAGCGCAAGCAGGGCTGGGACTTGGCGGTACGGTTGACCTGGGAAGCCGGTGATGCCCAGCGCTGGGTCGATGAAGCGTTGGCTGCCGGATATACGCGACTGATCGCTGGCGGCGGTGATGGGACCTTGCGTGATATCGCCGAAGCGATCGCCCGCAAGTCCAGCGATGCCAGCCTGGTCCTGTTGCCGCTGGGCACGGCCAACGATTTCGCCCGGGCGGCCGGTGTGCCGCTGGAACCTGCGCAAGCCATGGATTTATTGGACGTTGCGCCGCGGGCCGTTGACGTGGGCGAAGTCGGCGGGCGGATTTTCCTGAACATGGCCACCGGTGGTTTCGGCAGCCAGGTGACGGCGAACACCTCCGAGGACCTCAAGAAGGTCCTGGGCGGCGCTGCCTATCTGTTCACGGGCCTGTCGCGATTCAGTGAGCTCAGTGCCGCCTATGGTGAGTTGCAGGGGCCCGAGTTCCACTGGCAGGGCGATTTGCTCGCGCTGGGCATCGGTAATGGCCGGCAGGCGGGGGGAGGCCATGTGCTGTGCCCGGAGGCGTTGGCGGATGATGGATTGCTGGACATCAGCATCCTGCCGGCACCCCAGGAAGTGGTCAGCACCTTGAAGGACTTGCTCGCGGGCGGCCTGGGCATCGACAACATGTTTGTCCGCGCGCGCTTGCCCTGGGTGGAGATCAAGGTCGCGCAAGGCCTGGACATCAATCTCGATGGCGAGCCGTTGCAGGTCGATACCCTGCGCTTCACTGTCCGCCCAAAAGCGTTGCGGCTGCACCTGCCGTCCGATTCGCCGCTGTTGGGCGGCGCGACGGCGCTCAATCGTCCAGGCTGATGATTTGCTCGCGCACCGCGAACAGCACAAGGCCGGCCACGTCATGGATCTGTAGGCGCTTCATGATTTGCGCCCGGTGGGTTTCCACGGTCTTGATGCTCAGGTTCAGGCCGTTGGCGATTTCCCGGGTGGACTTGCCGCGCACGATCAGCCGCAGGATCTCCAACTGGCGTGCGGTCAGGTTATGGGTCTGGGCTGGGTCCGGCTGATGTTTCTGGACACGGGTCAGCGCCTGGTTGATCACGGTATGGGCGATGGCCGGGCTCAGGTAGCGTTCGTTGTTGCGCAGCGCCTCCAGGGCGTGTTTCAGCTCAGTGGCGGTGGTGTCCTTGAGCAGATAGCCATGGGCTCCGTATTCCAGCGCCTGCATGATCAGCGCCGGATCCGTATGCATCGACAGGATGAGCACCTTGCTGTGGGGGCGCACCCGCTTGAGCTGCTGCAAGGCGTCCAGGCCACTGGTGTCCTTCATGGAGATGTCCAGCAGCACGATGTCGGGGTTCAGTCGCTCCACCAACTCCACCAAATGCGTGCCGTCATTGGCTTCGCCGATCACGGCATAACCTGGGATATCCATGACCAGGGCTCGTACGCCGGCCCTGATCAGGGAGTGGTCATCTACCAGAAGCAAATTACAAATCAAAGGAGAACCTTATTCTTACTGGCTCGTTCCAGGGCACGCGGCGCCCAGGGAAAGCGTGCTTCGATGTGCGTGCCTTTGCCGGCCTCGCTAATGACCTTGAGGGTGCCGCCTAATTGTTCGACCCGCTCCGACATGCCTGCCATGCCCCGTTGACCTTCACGAGCGGGGTGGCTGGCGGGCGCAAAACCCAGGCCATCGTCGCTGATCAGCAGGGTCAGGCCGTCGGGCAAGCGTTGCAGGCGTACCAGCAGATTTGTCGCCCGGGCATGGCGCAAGATATTGGTGACCGCTTCCTGGGTGATCCGGAACACCGCCACCGACATCTCCTCCGGGATGCCCGTCATGCGCTGCTGGCAATCGAGGCTCCACTTCACCGGGACGTTGGCCAGGGTCTTGAGCAGATGTGCCCGCAGACTGGCTTCAAGCCCGAGACTGGTCAGTTCCCGCGGATTGAGGATCGCCGATACATCACGGACCTTGTTGAGGGTTTCGTCCAGGGTCTCGCACAGGAGTGCGCACTGGTCTTGCAATTCTTCCGGCATCCGCCGCTTGAGCCATTCGCCTTGCAGTTTCGCCGCGGTCAGCAACTGGCCAATGTCGTCGTGCAATTCACGGCTGAGCCGATGGCGCTCATTCTCCTGGACCTCCAGCAGCCGGTCGGCCAGCTCCTGGGGCTGGAATTTGATGGATTTGCGCGACAATCGATGGTGGATCCAGACACAGCTCAAGGCCGCGACGTTCAGGGCCAGCAGGCCCAGCGGCACCGTGTGGGCGTACAGGTAGGCCAGCAGGCAGCCGAGGGTCGAGCAGATGCACAGTAGTAATGTGAAGCGACGGGCGTTATCTCGGGAAGGAGGCCAGGTGATAAATGACTTGAGGCTGGCGTGCATAGCGGATGGAGCCAATGAATGTTCGCTGCGGGCAGGCCGGTCAGCGCATCTGACAGGCCAGGTCGGGTAAACGTATCAGGTCGAAGACGGCTTCGGTCGGCGGCTTTTACGGCGCTGTCTTGAAGTGGCTGACGCAGGAGATAGTACCACTTCGCCTATCGCGGGTCGCGCTCGGCATGGTGCCCTGAACACGCTAAAGCGCAGGCTAATTGCCATCAGATCAGGCTTGTTTCTGGGGGTAGGACACCAACGCCAACGGACGTGACGCGGCCAATGCCTCGCCGGGACTTTGGCCTACCTGGAAAGCGAATGCCTCGATCAAGGAGGTCTGCTCGCTGCTGTCCAGGCCCAACTGGCCGGTGGTGTGATCGACCAGCTCCAATTGCCAGGCCATCAGGGTGAAGCAATCCTTCAAGGCTTCCAGGGCCTGATCATGTAATTCCATGTTTTGCGCGTGGCTGAGCAAACCATGGATATGCATGGAAAACTCCGAAACGGCTTCCAGCGCCAGGGCATTGGCTTTGTTCGACAGCTTCAGCAAGGTGCTGAGCATGCAATCGATGGCGTCCTTGTCGTTGTTGATCAATTGCAGATGGCTCAGGCATTCCTCCGACTTGGCCAGCAGCGTCTCGGCCTCGATCAGAAATTCGGGAAGACGTTGATTCCAGTTTCTACGATCGTTCGGCATGCTTATCTCCACAACATCATGTCAGGCGAAAGGAAACCGCGTATGGCGAACGGCTGGATCTCAAGGACGACCGCGGACGGACGCGCGACGACACGCCCGAGCCGTTGCGCGAAGGCGAGTTCGCAAACGATTGCACGGATGGGATCGGCCGAAAGGCAGCAGGTCCGATGTCCTGTGGTCGCGCACAAAAGCCTGACTCCGTTCAGCAATGAGAATGGCGTCACATTAATGGCTATTGGAAAGCGGGAATATCAGGTTGGACCTGATTGTACCTAGGGGAATCCCTTAGGCAGCGGAACTTAGTGCGCAAACCGGAGTCGCGCAGCGGGAAAAACGGGGAATGAAATCGTGAAGCCAGTAAAACATGATGTTAATGTGATATCAATTCCCCGCGCTGTATTTTATCTGGGGTCAAGATTCGGCTCGTGCCGCCGATAGCTGTTTTATTGGATTCATCCGAACAAGCCCAGGAGTCATCGATGGCCGGCATTCTCGACACAGTAGATCAACGAACCCAACTGGTGGGTGAGAATCGCCTGGAAATTCTCATGTTTCGCCTGGCGGGTCGACAGCTGTTCGCCATTAACGTGTTCAAGGTCCAGGAAGTCCTGCAACTGCCGAAGCTGACGTTGATGCCGCAACGTCACCCGTTCGTGTGCGGTGTGGTCAATCTGCGTGGCCAGACGCTGCCGGTGATCGACTTGTCCCAGGCCATTGGCATGCGCCCGTTGGTGCCGGGCGCCAACAGCACCATTATCGTGACCGAATACAACCGTTCGGTGCAGGCATTCCTGGTGGGCGGCGTCGACCGCATCGTCAACATGAACTGGGAAGCCATCCTGCCGCCGCCGACCAGTGCTGGCCGCGAGCACTACCTGACGGCCATCAGCAAGGTGGACGATCAGTTGGTGGAAATCATCGACGTGGAGAAAGTCCTGGCCGAAATCGTGCCGTACAACGCCAAGGTCTCCCGGGACAAACTCGAAGATCCGGTGCTGGAACGTGCCCGCGGCCGCGAAGTGTTGCTGGTGGACGACTCCAATGTGGCGCTCTCGCAACTGCGCGACACCTTGGGTCAACTGGGCGTGAAAATGCACATTGCCAGCGACGGCCTGAAGGCGCTGAACATGCTCAAGGCCTGGGCCGATACCGGCGAGGTCATGACCGATAAATTGCTGATGATCTTCACCGACGCGGAAATGCCGGAAATGGACGGCTACCGCCTGACCACCGAAATCCGTAACGACCCGCGTTTGCGCGGGCTCTATGTCGTACTGCACACCTCGCTGTCGGGCAGCTTCAACGACTCGATGGTCAAGAAGGTTGGCTGCGACAATTTCCTCTCCAAATTCCAGCCGGACAAGCTGGTCGACGTCGTGCGCCAGCGGTTGATGCTCGACTGAAACCGATGGTGGTTTGCTTCAATGGCCGGCTCGTATAAGGTGGCTTTTTTTGCCCCCGGGGAAGTTGAGCATGTTGCGGCTGAGCGCGCTGTATCGGTATCCGTTGAAGTCCGGCAAGGGCCAGCCCTTGTCGGAAATCGGCCTGGACAAGCTCGGGCTGGACGGCGATCGGCGCTGGATGCTGGTGGACGAGGGCACGGGGCGATTCCTGACCCAGCGCGCCGTGGCGAAGATGAGCCAGCTTTCGGCCTTGTGGAACGAGGCGGGGGGCCTGACGCTCAGTGCGCCCGGCCATGGCGCCATCGACGTGTCGTTGCCATCTACCCAGGAAGAGCAGCGGCGCGGTGTGATCATCTGGCGTGACACCTTGCGTGTGCCGGATGCCGGTGACGAGGCCGCGGCCTGGGTCAGTGAATTCATCGGCAACCCTACGCGGCTGGTGCATGTGCCGGTGGAGCTGGCGCGCACCACCGCAGCCGGTTATGGCAAGGACGACGACAAGGTCGCCTTTGCCGATGGTTTCCCCTTGTTGCTGATTGGCCAGGCCTCGTTGCAGGACCTGTCGAGTCGGGTCGGTCGTTCGCTGGAAATGTTGCGCTTTCGTCCCAACCTGGTGGTCGAGGGCAGCGAAGCGTTTGCCGAGGACGGGTGGAAGCGTATTCGTATCGGCGAGGTGGAGTTCCGGCTGGTCAAGCCCTGCTCGCGGTGCATCATGACCACGGTCGATCCGCAAACCGGCGAGCGCGATCCGAATCGCGAACCCTTTGCCACGCTGCAGCAATACCGTTCGACACCGGACGGCGCGATGTTCGGCCAGAACCTGGTCAACGACAGCAACGGTCGGCTTGAAGTCGGCATGCCGGTTGAGGTGCTTGAGTAAAAAGCGCCGTGAATAAAAATGTGTGGCGAGGGAGCTTGCTCCCGCTGGGCTGCGAAGCAGCCCCTAGAACTGCCACCTCGGCGTGTCAGGCCGATTGTGCTAAGCCTTTTGGGACTGCTGCGCAGTCCAGCGGGAGCAAGCTCCCTCGCCACAGGTTGTGGTCGAATCAGCCGCGGTACTCACACAGGTACGCAGTGTCGACAGCCACTTTGAGCTGGAACTTGCTGTTGGCCGGTACATTGAACTGGCTGCCGGCCTCGAAGGTTTCCCAGTCGGTGCTGTCGGGCAGCTTCACGGTCAGGGCACCGGAGACGACGTGCATGATTTCCCGTTGGGCCGTGCCGAACTCATATTCGCCCGGAGCCATGACGCCGATGGTCGCTGGGCCTTCGGCAGTGCCAAAAGCGATCGACTTGACGGTGCCGTCGAAGTACTCGTTGACTTTGAACATGGGCGATTCCTCGAAAAAGGGGCTGAAAAAGGCCGGCCAGTATGCACAAGGCTGCAACATTCGTCATCTGCCGCGCCGGGTGGCGGGCACCGCTCAACCCGGCAGCACCAAGGGCAACAACCGCGCGGTATTGCGGGCATCTTCCAGGGCTCGGTGCTGTTGACCGCAGAATTGCAGGCCAGCCAGTTGCAGTGCGCCATTGAGCCCCAGCGGTCGTTCCAGCCGACGGGCCTTGGCGAAGCGTTGCTTGAGGTTCATGTGCGGCACTTGGCCGAGGACACTGTGTAACCGCTGTTGCTGCCATTCCTGCAGCAGTTGCTTGCGGTCGTAGTCGCCCCAACTGACCCAGCTTTCCAGCTTCGGATGATACGGCGCCAGCCAGCGCTCGAACGCCGGCCAGACTTCGGTCAAGGGCTCGGCGCTGTCGATATTGGCCTGGGTAATATGGGTCAGTTCACGACAGAAAGGCGTGAGCAGCGGGCGTCTCAGGGGCCGCACGAAGCGCTGGAAATGATCCACTTCGCGGCCGTCACGATTCACCAGCGTGGCGCCGATTTCGATAATTTCCATTTCGGTTACCGGCCAGCCACCCTCATCGGTGGTGGCCTCCAGATCAATCACCAGCCAGTGAGGCATCGCAGGGTTCCCGGTATCGGCGTGCTGATGGGTTTGAGCGTAGTCAAACCCCGGGCATCCGACTAGTGGGCTGTTTCGACACGCAACAAAACCTGACGGTTTTTCACTTGGTCACCCCGCTTGACCTGCAATTGCCTGACCACGCCGTCGACGCCGGCCATGAGTGGATGCTCCATTTTCATCGCTTCGAGCACCATCAGCAGTTGGCCCTGGCGCACCGGGCTGCCTTCGCTGACCAGCAACTCGACAATGGCGCCGTCCATGGGCGCCTTGAGCGTTCCGTCGCTGGCGGTGGCCTTGGCGGTGACCGGAGCCAGGGTCCGGTCTTGCAGGTGCAGGCTGCCGGGGCGGGTGGACAGCCAGAGGTCGTGGCCATCGAGGCGCCAGGCATGGCGCTGGCGAATCCCATCGATCATCAGCGACGCGCCATTGGCGTCAACGTCGAGCAGCCTCAGTTCGACCAGGCGTTCGGCACTGCGGATGTTCAAGGTCCCGTCGATTTTGGCCTCAAGGGCCAGCGTCCAGTCGTGTTCACCGAAGCCAATCCTATAATGCCGCGCCGTGCCGACGCTGTTGCGCCACCCGCCCAGGCCGGGGGCATGCCGTGCCTGCGAGGCCTGATAAAACGCTGCCGTGGCGATGGCCAGTTGCTCGGTCGAGGGCTCAATGGGCAGTAGTGCGGGATGATTGGCAAAGTGCTGACCGATGAAACCGGTACCGAAGTCGCCGTCGATGAAGCGCGGATGTGCCAGCAACCCGGCGAGCAAGCGCTGGTTGCTCTGGACGCCCAGCAGCACGCAATCTTCCACCGCCCGGAGCAATTTGCGCCGGGCGTCTTCGCGGGTGGCGCCATGGGCGATGAGTTTGCCCAACATCGAATCGTAGAACGGTGTGATGGCCTGGCCTGGCAGCAGGCCATGGTCGATTCGCACGCCGTCCTGTATCGGCGGCGCCCAGCCGATCAACCGCCCGGTCTGGGGCAGGAAATCCGCCGCCGGGTCCTCGGCGTACAAGCGCACCTGCAGGGCATGGCCGCTGAGCGTCACCTGGTCCTGGCGCAGGGGCAGCGGCCTGCCGGCGGCGACGTCCAATTGCCAGGCGACCAGATCCAGGCCGGTGATCGACTCGGTGACCGGGTGTTCGACTTGCAGGCGCGTATTCATCTCCAGGAAGTAAAACCGACCGTCCGCCGCGAGCAGGAATTCAACGGTCCCGGCTCCGACGTAGTTCACTGCACGCCCCGCTTCAAGCGCCGCCTCGCCCATGGCCCGGCGCAGGTCGGCGGTCATGACCGGGCAGGGCGCCTCTTCGATGATTTTCTGGTGGCGCCGCTGAATCGAGCAGTCCCGTTCCCCCAGGTGGATCAGTTGACCGTGATGGTCGCCGAAGATCTGCACTTCCACATGCCGTGGATCGATCAACGCCTGTTCGAGGATCAACTCATCGCTGCCAAAACCGTGCAAGGCTTCCGAGCGTGCGCTGCGCAATTGCTCCAGCATGTCTTCGGCGCGCTGGACCAGGCGCATGCCACGACCGCCGCCACCGGCGCTGGCCTTGATCATCAGCGGGTAGCCGATACGCTCGGCTTCGCGTTGCAGTGTGTCGTCGTCCTGGGCCGCGCCCTGGTAACCGGCGATGCAGGGAACACCGGCTGCGAGCATGGCGATTTTCGCGCGGCGCTTGCTGCCCATCAGGTCGATGGCTTGGGGGCTGGGGCCGATGAAAACCATGCCGGCTTCTTCGCAGGCTTGAGCGAACCCGGCATTTTCCGAAAGAAAGCCGTAGCCGGGGTGGATCGCGTCGGCGCCGCTGCGCCGGGCTGCGTCGAGCATGGCCAAGGGATTGAGGTAGGACTGTTGCACCGGGGCCGGGCCGATCAGCTCGGCTTCATCGGCCATGCGCACGTGCAGCGCATCGGCGTCGGCCTCGCTGAACACCGCTACCGTGCGGTAGCCCAGGGCCTGGGCGGTGCGCTGGATGCGACAGGCGATTTCGCCGCGGTTGGCGATGAGGAGTTTGCTGAAGGTGGGCATGGGTCATTCCTGGGTTTTTGCGCTGTCTGTTCGGGCCCTTTCGCGAGCAAGCCCGCTCCCACAGTTGACCGAGATCATCAGGTAGTCCCAGTTCAATGTGGGAGCGGGCTTGCTCGCGAAGCTTTTCAAACTCCACAACCGAGCGGACAGGGCACTCACTTGTTCTTCCCCGGCAAAATCCCCATGAGCTTGCAGATGATGCCCAGCATGATCTCGTCCGCACCGGCGCCGATGGACACCAGCCGTACGTCGCGATAGGCCCGGGCGACCGGGTTGTCCCACATGAAACCCATGCCGCCCCAATATTGCAGGCAACTGTCGGTGGTTTCCCGGGCCAGGCGCCCGGCCTTGAGCTTGGCCATGGACGCCAGCCGCGTGACGTCCTGGCCGTTGATGTACTGCTCGGTGGCCTGGTAGACCAGCGCCCGCAGGCATTCGATCTCGCTGGCCAGTTCCGCCAGGCGAAAGTGGATCACCTGGTTGTCGATCAGGGCCGTGCCGAAGGTCTTGCGTTCCTTGCAGTACGCGATGGTGCTGTCGACGCACTGTTCCAGGCCCTTGAGCATGTTGGCCGCGCCGAACAGGCGTTCTTCCTGGAATTGCAGCATCTGCATCATGAAGCCGGCGCCTTCCTGGCCAATGCGGTTGCGTTGTGGCACGCGCACGTCGTCGAAAAACACCTGGGCGGTTTCGGAGCTGCGCATGCCGAGTTTGTCCAGGTGCTGGCCGAGGCTGATGCCGGGGCTGTCCATCGGCACCATGATCAGCGATTTGTTGACGTGGGGCTTGTCGTCTGAAGTGTTGGCCAGCAGGCAAATGAAATCGGCGCTCGGCGCATTGGTGATCCACATCTTGCTGCCGTTGATGACGTAGTCGTCGCCATCCTTGCGCGCGGTGGTCTTGAGCCCGGCGACGTCGGAACCGGCGCCGACTTCCGAGACGCCGATGCAGCCCACCTGTTCACCGCGAATGGCCGGGCGCAGGAATGCGTCACGCAACTCATCGGAGCCGAACCGGGCCAGGGCCGGGGTGCACATGTCGGTCTGCACGCCAATGGACATCGGCACACCGCCGCAATGAATGGTGCCGAATTCCTCGGCCGCGACGATCGAATAGCTGTAGTCCAGGCCCATGCCGCCGAATGCCGTCGGCTTGGAAATGCCCAGCAGGCCCAGCTCGCCAGCCTTGCGGAAAATCGCGTGGATGGGGAAACGTCCAGCGCGCTCCCATTCGTCGACGTAGGGGTTGATGTCGCGGTCGACAAATTGGCGAACGGTGCGCCGCAGTGCTTCATGTTCTTGGGTGAAGATCATTCTTATTGTTCTCCTGGAGTCAGCGCTCAGAAACGGGCCACGCCAAAGCTGTTGGCTTGCAATGGCCGCTGTTCGGCCTCGTGACAGATGTCCAGCAGGTAGCCCAGCAATGTGCGGGTGTCACGCGGGTCGATGAGCCCGTCGTCCCACAGGCTGGCGCTGCCGTAGAGGGCGGTGGATTGGCTGTCGAGTTTCTGCGCGGTGGTGTGCTCGAGCAGGTCCAGCATCTTCGGGTCGGGGCTCAGGCCGTTCTTGAGTTGCGTGGCCTCGGTGATTATCCGCAGGACCTTGCCGGCCTGCACGCCGCCCATCACGGCGGTGTGGCTGTTGGGCCAGGCGAAGATGAAGCGCGGATCAAGCCCGCGGCCGCACATGGCGTAGTTGCCGGCGCCGTAGGAGCCGCCTACGACGACGGTCAGCTTGGGCACTCGGGCATTGGCCACGGCCTGGATCATCTTGGCGCCGTGCTTGATCACCCCTTGTCGCTCGGACTCGGTGCCGACCATGAATCCGGTGGTGTTGTGCAAGAACAGCAATGGCGTGCGGCTCTGGTCGCACAGTTGGATGAACTGCGCGGCCTTGCTGGCGCCCTGGGGCGTGATTGGTCCGTTGTTGCCGATCAGGCCACAGGCATGGCCGCGAATGTGCAGGTGGCCGCAAATCGTCTGGGCGTCGAATTCGCTTTTGAAAGCCAGGAAGTTCGAGCCGTCGGCGATGCGGGCGATGATTTCCCGCACGTCATAGGGCTTCTTCGGGTCGTCGGGCACCAGGCCCAATAATTCGTCGGCGGGGTAGAGCGGCTCGGTCCAGGTCCGTTCGGGTTGCGGCGGCAGTTGCGCATTCCAGGGCAGCAGGCTGAGGATCTCCCGGGCCAGGCGTACGCCGTCGGCGTCGTTCTCGGCCAGGTATTCGGCGGTGCCGGCCACCTGCGCGTGCATCAGCGCACCGCCCAGTTCCTCCTCGCTGGCCACTTCGCCGGTCGCCGCCTTGAGCAACGGCGGCCCGGCGAGGAACAACCGCGCCTTATCGCGCACCACCACCACGTAGTCCGACAAACCCGGCTGATAGGCCCCGCCGGCCGTGGCCGAGCCATGCACCACGGTGATCTGCGGCAGGCCCATGGCCGACATACGTGCCTGATTGGCGAAGCAGCGCGCGCCTTCGACGAAAATCTGCGCGGCGTAATTGAGATTGGCGCCGCCACTTTCGGCCAGGGTGATGACCGGCAGTTTGTTTTCCATGGCGATCTGTTGCAGGCGCAGGGTCTTGAGCAAGCCGCTGGGGGAAATCGTGCCGCCCTTGATCGCGCTGTTGTTGACCACCACCAGCACCCGCGTCCCGGACACGTAGCCGATCCCGGCGATCAGGCCGCCGCCGGCCTGGCTGCCATCCTTGTCGTCATGGAGTTTGTAGCCGGCCAGGCTCGCCAGCTCAAGAAATGGCGCGCCGGGATCCAGCAGCAGGTTCAGGCGTTGGCGCGGCAACAGTTGGCCGCGCCGCTCGAATTTGCCCTGGGCCTGGGCCGCTTTCTCCACCACGGCCTGTTCGAGCTGGCGCAGTTGTTCGACGCCGGCCCGCATCGCCGTGTAATGGCGTGCGAAGTCAGCGCTGTGGGGATCCAGGTGCGATTCGATGACCGGCATGCAGCCTCCTCGTGTTGGAACGGATTAGCCGAACCCCTGTGGCGAGGGAGCTTGCTCCCGCTGGGTTGCGCAGCGACCCCGGCTTTTTTGCGATTGCTGCGCAATCGAGCGGGAGCAAGCTCCCTCGCCACAGGTTTCACAGGTGCTGCTGATCGTTCATTTGCGATGGGGACCGTCCTTAGCCGACCTGATCGGCAACGTGTTGCGGCACCGGTATCTGGATCTCCAGCAATTGCTGGGCGAACGCCTTGCCCTGGGGGTCGATGCGCAGGCTGGCGACACCGCCGCCACCGAGGGCGTTTTCCAGCAGGAAATTCAAACTATGGGTGCCCGGCAGGTACCAGCGTTCGACCCGGCCCAATTGCGGGTCGAGCACGTGGCTCATCCAGTCGACCATCGCCTCCGGCGTCAGCGCTTCGGCGATCCAGGGCAGGTATTCGGGCTCGCGGGCAATCACGCCAATGTTGCTGTGGTTGCCCTTGTCGCCAGAGCGCGCCACCGCCAGTTTGATCAGCGGCACGCTGGCGTCGGCCCGGCCCTGGGGCTTGGGTAGGTCCGGGGCGACCGGCAGGCCGGTGATGTCCAGCGGTTCGAGGGCGGGCAGGGGACACGGGTGGCGCTGGCCGTCAAACTCGATGTCGAGCCGGCAAGTGGCTTTGTCGATCAGGAACGAGAACAGGCGAATCAACGGCGACACCGTCGGCCGGCCACCGACCAGGCCGGTCAGTCCCGGCGCCATGCCGGTGGCGGCCTGGGCGATTTCCCTGGAAAAGAGCACCAACGGTTGTTTGTCCGGGTGTCGTACCGCCAGTTTGATGACCACCTCACGGCTGTCCCGGCGCTGGCCGTGTGGGCCGTAAGTGGCTTCGCTGCCCAGCAGTTCGATGTTCACTTCGCTGAAGGGCGCCCAGCCACGCTGGCGCAATAGCTGCGAGGTCTTGGCGAGGAGCGCCTGGCTGACCCGTTCAGCCTTGGCCACGGCATCGATGCCGGCGATCAGGCACGTGGCGGTGCAGCGCCAGCCGTCCAACCAGGTGGCGCAGACCTTGTACCGGTCGCTGGGCGGCAGGCCCTTGGCCCCATGGACACGCACGGCGTGCTTGCCCTGCTGGGTCAATCTGACCTGGCTGAAATCACAGATCACGTCCGGCAGCAGGTAACCTTGCGGGTCGCCGATTTCGTAGAGCAACTGCTCGCCAACGGTCAGCGGCGTGACCAGTCCACCGCTGCCTTCGGGCTTGGTGACGATAAATTGGCCGTCGGCGTTGGCTTCGACGATGGGGAAGCCAATGTGCTCGAAGTCCGGCACGTGCTGCCAGTCGGTAAAATTGCCGCCGGTGCACTGGGCGCCGCACTCGATGAGATGCCCCGCCAGCGCGGCCTGGGCCAATCTGTCGTAATCGTCCCAGGCCCAGCCGAACTCATGCACCAGGGCGGCGCTGACCACGGCGCTGTCCACCACCCGCCCGGTGATCACCACATCGGCGCCCAGGCGCAACGCTTCGACGATACCGGGCGCGCCGAGGTAGGCATTGATGGACACGCACGCGGGCGGCAGGGGGTCGCCGCTGGACATCTCGCGGATGCCTTGGGCGGCGAGCCGTTCGCCTTGCGGTTGCAGGTCATCGCCCAGCAGCACGGCGATTTTCAGTGGTACGCCGGCCTGATCGCAGGCAGCTTGCAAGGCCCACGCGCAGGCCTGGGGATTGACTCCGCCGGCGTTGCTGATGACGCGGATCCGGTCGTCATGCAATCGCTTGAGCAGCGGGGCGAGGACCTCGATGAAGTCCGTGGCATAGCCGCTCGACGGGTCCTTCAAGCGCGCTCCGGCCATGATCGACATCGTCACCTCGGCCAGATAGTCGAATACCAGGTAATCCAGCTTCCCGCCCTCGACCAGTTGCGCCGCCGCGGTGCAGGTATCGCCCCAAAAGGCACTGGCGCAACCGATACGGATCGTTTTTGGCATGGCGTTCCCTCCGGCAAAGGTGGTTCGAGACTACCAAGCAAGCGCTTGGTTTGTAAACGCTGTCCCGTACTTGTGGCCGAGCGCTTGCTTGGTTGCCTCGCTCGGCTTAAATTGCCCGCGCCACCGATGGTTTGACGGGCAATGGCGGCGCGTTGGTTGATCGACTGTAGGAGAGAATGGGTGGACGAGCAAAAAGCCTTGGACGTGATGCGTGAGCTGGTCGACAGCGGGCAACTGACCGACCCGGACAGTGCTCGCGGCAAACTGCTCCAGACCGCCGCCCATCTGTTTCGCAACAAGGGCTTCGAGCGCACCACGGTGCGCGACCTGGCCAGTGCCGTGGGCATCCAGTCGGGCAGCATCTTTCACCATTTCAAAAGCAAGGATGAAATCCTGCGGGCGGTGATGGAAGAAACCATCCGCTACAACACTGCACTGATGCGCGCCGCCCTGGCCGAGGCCGACAGCGTACGCGGGCGGGTGCTGGCGCTGATCCGCTGCGAATTGCAGTCGATCATGGGCGGCACGGGCGAGGCCATGGCCGTGCTGGTCTACGAATGGCGTTCGCTTTCGGATGACGGACAGCGGCAGGTACTGGCCCTGCGTGACATTTATGAAGACTTGTGGCTGGAGGTTCTGGGCCAAGCCAAGGAGGCCGGGTATATTCGCGGGGACGTGTCCATTACTCGACGGTTCCTCACGGGGGCGTTGTCCTGGACCACCACCTGGTTTCGCGCCGAAGGCAACTTGAGTCTCGATGAACTGGCCGAGCAGGCCCTGATCCTGGTGCTTGAAGAAAAATAATAATCGAACGGTGCTTTGAAGGGCCGTGTGGCTGGCTAAGCGGCTGAAACCGCCTAGCTTGATTGTAGTGACGGGACTTTTGGGGAGTGGGTTATCTTGACGTTTTCGCCGATGGGGATGACCTCGCGTGTGCTACTGGCTGCTTTGGCCGCTTTCCTGGCGTTGCCGATCGAGGCGGCGCAACAGGTGCGGATCGGCGCGGCGCATTTTCCGCCCTATACCGTTCGTCCCGAGAACGGCGCCGACACCGGCCTGCTGCCGCAGATGGTGGAGGCTCTGAACCAGTCGCAAAGCGACTATCAATTCGTACTGGTGCCGACGTCGATCCCGCGCCGCTTCAATGATTTCAAGCAAGGCCGGGTCGACATGGCGATTTTCGAGAACCCCGAATGGGGTTGGCAGGATGTGCCACACACTGCCGTGGACATGGGCCTGGAGGATGCGGAGGTCTTCGTCGCCCAGCGCCAGCCGGATCGCCAGCAAAGTTATTTCGCCGACCTCAGGGGCAAGCGCCTGGCGTTGTTCAGCGGTTACCACTACGCCTTTGCCGAATTCAACGCCGACCCCAAGTTCCTCGCCGGCCAATACAACGCCACGCTGACGTATTCCCATGACAGCAACCTGCTGATGGTGTTGCGCGGGCGGGCGGATATCGCTCTGGTGACCCGTTCGTACCTCAACGATTACGTGTTGCGCAACCCGGAAGTCGGCCCGCAATTGCTGGTGTCCGAACGCATCGATCAGGTTTACCACCATTACGCGTTGCTCCGCCCGCAAGCGCCCATTTCCAGTGAAGCGTTCGCACAGTTGCTGCAAAAGCTGCGAGACAACGGTCAACTGCTGAAGATTTTCCAGCCGTACCAGATCCAGCTGGTGCCCACGCATTCCCATTGACGGTGACACTAAATTTCCCTTCCCGGCTCACGTCCCACGTTGACTACCGACGAATACGCGAGCCGCTCTTATGTCCAACCTCAACCAGCCGACGACGCTGCCCTTGCCCGGTGGTCGTCGCCTCGGCGCCGATGAAACCGAACGCCACCTGAGCCTGATGCTCGAGGGCGCGCCGCTGATCCGGCTGCGCCTGGTGCGCGGTCCCGAGTTGCATGTGCATTTACAGGAAATCAACGACCGTCCGATGGGCCCGGCGTTGTGGGCGGCCTGCTATTGGCTGTTCGCCCGCGATCCCGAGTGTCAGCGCCTGACCTGGCACCTCGACGAGCGCCCTGGTGAAGCCTTGCTCAGCGGTTTACTGACGGGCACCGAACGTGCCGGTGAATACCGCTGCGAGCGCACACTGTTCTGGCAATTGCCGCAGCCGTGGCTGGGGGAGTCGTTCAGCGGCAGTTACCCGCAACAGATGGTCATCACCGATGGTCGTCGCCATCCACGCCGGCCGACGAAACCGCGCGGCGAGGTGTACCGGCGTTTCGATGCGCGGCTGGGGGCCTGGGTGTCCTTGCGCACCCTGGAAGTCGAGCAGGACCTGGAACGTTTCAACCGCTGGCAGAACAGCCCGCGGGTGGCGAGTTTCTGGCAGGAAGAGGGCAGCCTGGAACAGCATCGCGAGTACCTGGGCAAGCTGCAGGCCGATCCGCGGGTCTTGACCCTGATCGGTTGCTTCGATGATCAGCCGTTCGCTTACTTCGAAGCCTATTGGGCCAAGGAAGATCGGATCGCGCCGTTCTATGAGGCCGACCACTATGACCGCGGCATCCATATGCTGGTGGGCGAAGAGCAGCACCGCGGGCCGCACAAGGTGGCGAGCTGGCTGTCGGCGCTGGTGCACTACCTGTTCCTGGACGACCCGCGCACCCAGCGCGTGGTCGCCGAGCCCCGGGCCGACAATGCGCGGATGATCGGACACTTGCATAACCAGTGCTTTCATTGCGAGAAGGAATTCGATTTTCCCCACAAGCGCGCGGCGCTGATGATCCTGGGGCGTGAGCGGTTCTTTGATCGGTGTGGGTTGATGTGAGGTTTGGCGACAGGTGAACTTCTGTGGGAGCGGGCTTGCTCGCGAAAGGGGCGGACCAGTCACCATTGATGTCGACTGTCAGGCCCCATTCGCGAGCAAGCCCGCTCCCACAGGTGCCTCGGTGAACCAGTAAGCATTACCGCCGGGCGAACGTATCCCCGCGAACCCCCGACACCTTGCGGCAATGCACCAGCGCGTCGCGGATCATGAAGTTCACCAGGGTCGGCGAGACGCCCAGTTCCTTGGCGATGTCCTTCTGCGGCACGCCGTGCAGCCGGTACATCTCGAAGGCATAGCGGGTGCGGCTGGGCAGTTCGGTCAACGCGTCGGCGATGTGCTCCAGCGTGGAGAAGTTGATATGGGAGGTTTCTGGCGAAGCACCTTGGATCACCACGTTCAGCCCTTCCTCTTCCGGCCCCGAGTATCGCTGTTCCAGCGCCTGCTTGCGGTAGTGGTCGATCGCCAGGTTGCGCACGATCTGAAACAGGTAACTGAGCTGCGCCTTGAACGAGGAGGTGATTTGTGGCGCCGATTGCAGCCGGAAAAAAGCGTCCTGCACCACATCTTCCGCGCGGGACCGACAGCCGGTAATGCGCGCCGCGATCTTGACCAGGATCAGTCGGTTATCGACGAACGCCTGGAGTAACGGTGAGTCGCACCTGCTTGTGGATACTTGTTCCGTCATGGAATTCACCTTGCTGCAAAAAGTTAGCGGGACGTCCGGATGCCGGACCCGTCCTACACATCGAGCGCCAAATTAGGCTTAATGATAATGATTGTCAATTGAGAAGAAGAATTATTGATGCAATAAAGTCCAGCCTCGGCACCGCGACCCATTGCCGCGGCGCCTGGCTGCCGGATGCTTCGCGGCAGGCCTTGGTGAGTCAGCTACCGACTAATTATTTGCCGCCGCTATCCGTTCCATGGGGGACAACTTGCAAGCCGAATTCAGGCAGGAAACCCCCATGACCGACGCGTTCGAACTCCCCAGCACCCTGGCTCATGCCCTCCAGCGCCGTGCCGCGCTGACGCCGGACCGGGTGGCCCTGCGCTTCCTCGCCGACACCCCTGGGCAGGGTGTGGTGTTGAGTTATCGCGACCTGGACCTGCGCGCCCGGACCATCGCCGGCGCCTTGCAGGCCGAAGCGGCGCTGGGCGATCGCGCCGTGTTGCTGTTCCCCAGTGGCCCGGATTACGTCGCGGCGTTCTTTGGCTGTCTCTACGCCGGGGTGATTGCCGTGCCGGCCTATCCGCCGGAGTCCGCCCGTCGCCACCATCAGGAGCGACTGCTGTCGATTCTCAAGGACGCCGAACCGCGCCTGCTGCTCACCAGCAGCGACCTGCGCGAGCCGCTGCAAGCCATCGAATCGGCGCCACCGGTAGTGTGCGTCGATACCCTCGACCCGGCCCGCGCCGGACAATGGCGGATGCCGACGCTGCAGGACGATGACATTGCCTTCCTGCAATACACCTCCGGTTCCACTGCATTGCCCAAGGGCGTGCAGGTCAGCCACGGCAACCTGGTGGCCAACGAATTGCTGATTCGCCATGGCTTCGGCATCGACCTGAACCCCGACGATGTGATCGTCAGCTGGCTGCCGCTGTACCACGACATGGGCCTGATTGGCGGCCTGTTGCAGCCAGTGTTCAGTGGCGTTCCCTGTGTATTGATGTCCCCGGCTTATTTCCTGGCCCGCCCCCTGCGTTGGCTCGAAGCGATCAGCGAGTACGGCGGCACCATCAGCGGTGGTCCGGATTTCGCCTACCGGTTATGCAGCGAGCGGGTCAGTGATTCAGCCCTGCAGCGTCTCGACCTGAGCGGCTGGCGCGTGGCCTATTCCGGCTCCGAGCCGATCCGCCTCGACACCCTGGAGCGATTTGCCGAGAAGTTCGCCCCGTGCGGCTTCACGCCGGACAATTTCATGGCCTCCTACGGCCTGGCCGAAGCGACCCTGTTCGTCGCCGGCACGCCACGCCACCATGGCATTCCTTCGCTGCGGGTGGTTGATGCGGCGCTGGCGCAAAACCGGGTCGAGCCGGGGCAGGGCAGCGCGGTGATGAGTTGCGGTGTCAGTCAGCCCGGGCACGCGGTGCTGATTGTCGAGCCGGCGACGTTGCAGCCACTGGCCGACAATCAGGTCGGTGAGGTCTGGGCCGCCGGGCCGAGCATCGCGCTGGGTTATTGGCGCAACCCTGAAGCCAGCGCCAAGACCTTTGTCCAGCACGACGGCCGGACCTGGCTGCGCACCGGTGACCTGGGGTTCCTGCGCGGCGGCGAACTGTTCATCACCGGGCGTCTGAAAGACTTGCTGATCGTGCGCGGGCACAACCTTTATCCCCAGGACATCGAGCAAACCATCGAGCGTGAAGTGGAGGTGGTGCGCAAGGGCCGGGTGGCGGCGTTCGCGGTCAACGACGGGGGGGAGGAAGGCATCGGCATCGCCGCGGAAATCAGCCGCAGCGTGCAGAAAATCCTGCCGCCGGAAGCCCTGATCAAGCTCATTCGCCAGGCGGTGGCCGAGGCCTGCCAGCAAGCCCCAAGCGTGGTGGTGCTGCTCAATCCCGGCGCGTTGCCCAAGACCTCCAGCGGCAAGTTGCAGCGCTCGGCCTGCCGCACCCGATTGGCCGACGGCAGCTTGGACAGTTATGCCCAGTTCCCCTCAGCCGAAGTAACCCCGTCAACCGAAGTCACCGTGGCGGATGAGTCCGCGCAGTCCTGCCAATTGCAAACCCTCATCGGCCAGGTCTGGCGGGAGCAATTACAGGTCGAGCACGTCCAGGCTGATGATCATTTTTTCCTGCTGGGTGGCAACTCCATCGCCGCCACCCAGGTGATTGCGCGATTGAGTGAAACCCTCGGGCTGGCGCTCAACCTGCGCCTGCTGTTCGACGCCCCGACCCTGGCCGCGTTCGCGGCAGCGGTGGCGAACCAGCAGCAGGACGGCGGCCAGGCCCAGGGCGCGATCAGCGCGTTGCCGCGCCACGTGCCACTGCCGCAGTCCCTGGCGCAGAACCGTTTATGGATGACCTGGCAGCTTGACCCGACGAGCCGCGCCTACAACATTCCCGGTGGCTTGCACCTGCGCGGCGAGTTGGACGAAGACGCTTTGCGCGCCAGCTTCCAGCGACTGATCGAGCGTCATGAGTCCCTGCGCACTCGGTTCCTGGAACGCGATGGCGTGGCCCTGCAACAAGTCGATCCGGTCGGCGAGTTCGAGCTGCATGTCATCGACCTTGGCGACCTGCCTGCCGACTCGCGCGCAGACCGGGCGCGACAGGTTCGAGAAGACGAGGCGGCCACGCGGTTCGATCTGGAGACGGGACCGCTGCTGCGGGTCACCCTGTTGCGTCTCGACGAGGATGACCACCAACTGTTGGTGACACTGCACCACATCATCGCCGACGGCTGGTCGATGAATGTGTTGATCGAAGAATTCTCCCGACTGTACGCCGCCGCTTCCCAAGGGCAGGTCGCCGAACTTGCGCCATTGCCCTTGCAGTACGCCGACTACGGCAGTTGGCAACGCCAGTGGCTGGCCGAGGGCGAGGCCGAGCGTCAACTGAGCTATTGGAAGCAGCAACTGGGCGCTGAACATTCGGCCCTGATGTTGGGCACGGATCATCCACGCAGCGCTCAACGCCAACGCAGCGCCGCGCGGCACAGTTTGCGCCTGGACAAGGACCTCGGCGAAGCCCTGCGCCAAGTGGCCCAGACCCATGACGCGACGCCGTTCATGCTGTTGCTGGCCGCTTTCCAGGCGCTGTTGCAGCGTTACACCGGGCAATCCGACTTGCGCATCGGTGTACCCAACGCCAACCGTCCGCGCCTGGAAACCCAGGGGCTGATCGGCTTCTTCATCAACACCCAGGTCCTGCGTGGGCAGGTCGATTCCCGCCAACCGTTCGCCGCGCTGCTGGCCCAGGCCCGCGAAGCCACGCTGGGTGCCCAGGCTCACCAGGACCTGCCGTTCGAACAGTTGCTCGAAGCGTTTCCCGAGGCGCGCGAGCACGGCCTGTTCCAAGTGATGTTCAATCACCAGCAACGTGACCTGAGCGCCTTGCGACGCCTGCCGGGGCTGCTCGCCGAAGCGTTGCCGTGGCACAGCCGCGAAGCCAAGTTCGACCTGCAACTGCACAGCGAAGAAGATCGCAACGGTCGCTTGACCCTGTCGTTCGACTACGCCGACGAATTGTTCGAGGCGACGACCATCGCCCGCCTGGCGGAGCACTACTGCAACCTGTTGCGGGCGGTCTGTGCCGATCCGCAGCAAGCCATTAGCGACGTGCCGCTGTTGACCGCCGATGAGCACCGCCAACAGCAACAGTGGAGCGCGGCCCCGTGCGCGCCGGCCAGTCAATGGCTGCCGGAACTGTTGAACGAGCAGGCCCGCTGCACGCCGCAACGGATCGCGTTGCGCTGGGACGGTGGTCAACTCGATTATGCCGAGCTGCACGCCCAGGCCAATCGCCTGGCCCATTACCTGCGGGACAAGGGCGTTGGCCCGGATGTCTGCGTGGCGATTGCCGCCGAGCGCTCGCCGCAGTTGCTCATTGGTGTGCTGGCCATCATCAAGGCCGGCGGCGCCTACGTGCCGCTGGATGCGGATTACCCGGTCGACCGTCTGGCCTACATGCTCGACGACAGCGGCGTCGATCTGCTGCTGACCCAAACCGCTTTGCTGGAGCGTTTGCCAGCCTGCGACGGCGTCAGTGTCATCGCCATGGACGCCCTGCATCTGGAGCAATGGCCGAGCAACCCGCCGGGTCTGCACCTGCACGGCGATCACCTGGCCTACGTGATCTACACCTCCGGTTCCACCGGTCAGCCCAAAGGCGTCGGCAACACCCACGCGGCCCTGGCCGAGCGCCTGCAATGGATGCAGGCGATCTACGGGCTGGACGCCAGCGATGTGCTGATGCAAAAGGCCCCCATCAGTTTCGACGTGTCGGTCTGGGAATGCTTCTGGCCGCTGATCACTGGCAGCCAACTGGTGCTGGCTAGCCCCGGCGAACACCGTGACCCGCACCGCATCGCCCAGTTGGTGCAGCAGTTTGGCGTCACCACGCTGCACTTCGTGCCGCCGCTGCTCAGCCTGTTCATCGATGAACCCCTGAGTGCCCGCTGCACCAGCCTGCGCCGGCTGTTTTCCGGCGGCGAAGCCTTGCCGACCGAGTTGCGCAACCGGGTGTTGGCGCAACTGCCGTCGGTACAGTTGCACAACCGCTACGGCCCGACCGAAACCGCGATCAACGTCACCCATTGGCAGTGCACCGAAGCCGATGGCGAGCGCTCGCCCATCGGCCGTCCCTTGGGCAACGTCTTGTGCCGGGTGCTCGACAGCGACCTCAATCCGGTGCCGGCCGGTGTCCCGGGCGAGCTGTGCATCGGCGGCCTGGGCCTGGCCCGGGGTTACCTCGGACGTCCGGGCCTGAGCGCCGAGCGTTTCGTCGCCGACCCCTTGGGCCCGGCCGGGGCGCGGTTGTACCGGACTGGCGACCGCGCGCGTTGGAGCGCCGACGGTGTGATCGAATACCTCGGCCGCCTCGACCAGCAGGTCAAGCTGCGCGGCTTCCGAGTCGAACCGCAGGAAATCGAAGCGCGCCTGCTGGCCCAGGACGGCATCGCCCAAGTGGCGGTGCTGGTGCGCGACACCTCGGCCGGTCCGCAACTGATCGGCTATTACACCGCCCCGGATGTCGCTCAAGGTCAGGACGAGTTGAATAGTCGACTCAAGGCCGCCCTGGCCGCCGAGCTGCCGGACTACATGGTGCCCGCCCAACTGCTGCGCCTGGACGCCATGCCCCTGAGCCCGAGCGGCAAGCTCGACCGTCGCGCCTTGCCCGAGCCGCAATGGCAGGTGCGCGAGCACGTCGAGCCGGTCAGCGCCCTCGAACAGCAAATCGCCGGCATCTGGTGCGATGTGCTGGGACTGGCGCGTATCGGCCTGCGGGACGATTTCTTTGCCCTCGGCGGCCATTCGCTGCTGGCGACCCAGATCATTTCCCGCACTCGCCAGGCCTGTGACGTGGAACTGCCGTTGCGGGCGCTGTTCGAGGCCAGTGAATTGGGAGCCTTCGCCGAACAGGTGCGCTTGATCCAAGCCAGCGGCCAGACCAACCGCCAGCCACCCATCGAGCAGGTCGACCGCAGTCAACCGGTGCCGCTGTCGTATTCCCAGCAGCGCATGTGGTTCCTCTGGCAAATGGAGCCGGACAGCCCGGCCTACAATGTCGGCGGCATGGCGCGCTTGCGCGGGGTGTTGGATGTCGGGCGCTTCGAGGCGGCGTTGCAGGCATTGATCCTGCGTCATGAAACCCTGCGCACCACGTTCCCGAGCGTCGATGGCGTGGCCCGCCAACAGGTGCACAACGAGACGGGCCTGCGCATGGACTGGAAGGACTTCTCGACACTGGCCGCCGACACGCGCCAGCAGCGGGTGCAGCAACTGGCGGACAGCGAGGCCCACCAGCCCTTCGACCTGGAAACCGGGCCGCTGCTACGGGCCTGCCTGGTCAAGACCGCCGAGCATGAACATTACTTTGTCCTGACGCTGCACCACATCGTCACCGAAGGCTGGGCGATGGACATTTTCGCCCGTGAACTGAGCGCGCTGTACGAAGCCTTTATCGACGATCGTGAGTCCCCGCTGGAACCGTTGCCGGTGCAATACCTGGACTACAGCGTCTGGCAGCGCCAGTGGCTGGAGTCCGGCGAGCGTCAGCGGCAGCTGGATTACTGGACCGCGCAACTGGGCCGTGAACACCCGCTGCTGGAACTGCCCGGCGACCGACCGCGTCCGTCGGTGCAGAGCCATCGCGGCGAATTGTTCCGTTTCGATCTGAGCGATGAACTGGCGGCGCGGGTCCGCGCCTTCAATGCGCAACAGGGCCTGACCCTGTTCATGACCATGACCGCCGCCCTGGCGGTGCTGCTTTACCGCTACAGCGGCCAGACCGACCTGCGCATCGGCGCGCCGGTGGCCAACCGTATCCGTCCGGAAAGCGAAGGGCTGATCGGTGCGTTCCTCAACACCCAAGTGCTGCGTTGCCAACTCGACGGGCAAATGTCGGTGGGCGAATTGTTCGAACAGGTCCGCCACACCGTCATCGAAGGCCAGTCCCATCAGGACTTGCCGTTCGATCATCTGGTGGAAGCCCTGCAACCACCGCGCAGTGCGGCCTACAACCCGCTGTTCCAAGTGATGTGCAACGTGCAGCGCTGGGAGTTCCAGCAGAGCCGCACGCTGGCCGGCATGAGCGTCGACTACCTGGTCAACGACGCCCGGGCCACCAAGTTCGACCTCAACCTGGAGGTCACGGATCTGGACCAGCGCCTGGGTTGCTGCCTGACCTACAGCACCGACCTGTTCGACGAGCCGCGCATCGCGCGCATGGCCGGGCACTGGCGTAACCTGCTGGAAGCGTTGCTGGACGATCCGGCCCGCCGGTTGAGCGAGCTGCCGTTGCTGGAGGCTGGCGAGCAGCAACAATTGCTCGACAGCCTGGGCGTCGAGCCCGGTGAGCATCGCCTCGACCAATGCATCCACGGACTGTTCGACGAGCAGGCCCGGGCGCGTCCCGATGCGCCGGCCCTGACCTTCGCCGGGCAGACCCTGACGTATGCGCAACTGGACAGCCGCGCCAATCGCCTGGCCTGGCACTTGCGCGAGCGAGGCGTCGGACCGCAGGTACGGGTCGGCCTGGCCCTGGAGCGTTCGCTGGAAATGGTCATCGGCCTGCTGGCGATCCTAAAGGCCGGCGGTGCCTACGTGCCGCTGGATCCAGAATACCCACTGGATCGCCTGCACTACATGATCGAAGACAGCGGCATCAGCCTGTTGCTCAGCGATCGGGCGATGCTCCAGGCCCTGGGTGCTTTGCCCGAGGGCGTGGGCTGCTGGTGCCTGGAAGACGACTCGGTGGCCTTGGCTCACCACCCGGACCACCCGCTGCCGTTGATCAACCTGCCGCAACACCAGGCGTACCTGATCTACACCTCCGGCTCCACCGGCAAGCCCAAGGGCGTGGTGGTGTCCCACGGTGAAATCGCCATGCATTGCCAGGCGGTGATCCAGCGCTTTGGCATGCGCCCGGACGATTGCGAGCTGCATTTCTATTCCATCAACTTCGACGCCGCCACCGAACGCCTGTTGGTGCCGTTGCTCAGTGGTGCCCAAGTAGTGCTGCGTGCCCAAGGCCAGTGGGACGCCGAGGAAATCTGCGGGCTGATTCGCCAGCATCGCATCAACATTCTCGGCTTCACCCCCAGCTATGGCAGTCAGTTGGCGCAGTGGTTGGCGACCCAAGGGCAGACCTTGCCGGTGCGCATGTGCATCACCGGCGGCGAAGCCCTGACCGGCGAGCATTTGCAGCGCATTCGCGCGGCGTTCAGCCCGAGCCTGTTCTTCAACGCCTACGGTCCGACCGAAACCGTGGTCATGCCGCTGACGAGCCTGGCCCCCGAGCAATTGGAGGAAGGTGCGGCCAGTGTGCCGATTGGCAGCGTGGTTGGCGCCCGGGTGGCCTACATCCTCGACGCCGACCTGGCGTTGGTGCCACCAGGCGCCACAGGTGAGTTGTACGTCGGCGGTGCTGGCCTGGCCCAGGGTTATCACCAGCGTCCGGGCATGACCGCCGAGCGTTTCGTCGCCGACCCGTTCGCCCCCGAAGGCGGACGCTTGTATCGCACCGGCGACCTGGTGCGCCAGCGTGCCGACGGTCTGGTGGAGTATTTGGGACGGATCGACCATCAGGTGAAAATCCGTGGTTTCCGCATCGAGCTGGGGGAAATCGAAACCCGCCTGCTGGAACATGAGGCGGTGCGCGAGGCCGTGGTCCTGGCTCTCGACCTGCCCGGCGGCAAGCAACTGGCCGGCTACCTGGTGAGCGACATCGCCAGCCAGGACGGCGAGCAACAAGCGACCCTGCGCGACGCTTTGAAAAACCACCTCAAGGCCCAACTGCCGGACTACATGGTGCCCACGCACCTGATTCTGCTGGCGAGCATGCCGCTGACCGCCAACGGCAAGCTCGACCGCCGCGCCTTGCCGCTGCCCGATCCTGAGCTCAATCGCCAACACTACGTGGCGCCGAGCAATGCCCTGGAGCAGACCCTGGCGGCGATCTGGTGCGACGTGCTGAACGTGACGCAGGTGGGCCTCAACGATAATTTCTTCGAACTGGGCGGCGATTCGATCCTGTCGATCCAGGTGGTCAGCCGCGCCCGGCAACAGGGCATTCATTTCACGCCCCGGGACTTGTTCCAGCACCAGACCGTACAGACCCTGGCCGCCGTCGCCACGCGCAGCCAGCAGGTGCACGCCGAACAGGGCCTGGTGCAGGGTGAGTCCGGGTTGACGCCGATCCAGCATTGGTTCTTCGACCGCCCGATGCCCAACCGGCATCACTGGAACCAGGCGTTGCTGCTGGAGCCGACCACGGCCCTGGACCCGCAACCACTGGAACAGGCCCTGCACGCGATCTTCCAGCACCACGATGCCTTGCGCCTGGTCTTTGGCGAAACCGCCGGGCACTGGCGCGCCGAGCACCAGCCGCTGTCTGACGCCGTGCTGTTGCAGCAGGTATCCGTGGACACCGCGCAAGCGTGCGAAGCGTTGTTTGCCCAGGTGCAGAGCCGTTTCAATCTAGCCACCGGGCCGTTGCTGCATGCCGTGTTGGCGCAAACGCCGGATGGCCGGCAACGGTTGCTGATCGTCATCCATCACCTGGTGGTGGACGGTGTGTCGTGGCGGGTGCTGATGGACGACCTGCAAACCGTCTACCGCCAGCTCGTCGCCGGGCAAGAGGTGCAATTGCCGGCCAAGACCAGCCCGTTGCGCGACTGGGCCGCGCGTTTGCAGGCCTACGCCGGCAGCGAATCTCTGCGCGAAGAACTCGGTTGGTGGCAAGCGCAGTTGAGCGGTGCGCACGTCGCGCTGCCGTGCACGAACCCCGAGGGGGGACGCCAGGAGCGTCACGCGCAAACCGTCAGCGTGCGCCTGGACGCCGAGCGCACTCGGCAGCTGCTGCAACAGGCGCCGAGCGCCTACCGCACTCAGGTCAATGACCTGCTGCTCACGGCGCTGGCTCGAGTGTTGTGCCGATGGAGCGGCCATGATTCGGCTTTGGTCCAGCTCGAAGGCCACGGCCGCGAAGCGCTGTTCGACGACCTCGACCTGACCCGCACCGTGGGTTGGTTCACCAGCGTCTACCCCGTGCGCCTGACTCCCGCGAGCGAAAGCGTCAGCGGCTCGATCAAGGCTATCAAGGAGCAACTGCGCGCGGTGCCCCACAAGGGCCTCGGTTATGGTGTGCTGCGCTACCTGGCGGATGCGGCGACTCGCGAGGCGATGGCCGGACTGTCGCACGCGGCGATCACTTTCAACTACCTGGGCCAGCTCGACCAGACCTTGGGCCAGGAGGCGCTGTTCCAGCCGCTGGATGCGCCGCTGGGGGCGATCCATGATCCCGCCGCGCCGCTGCCCAATGAGCTGAGCGTCGACAGCCAGGTCAGCGGCGGCGAGTTGGTGTTGCGTTGGACCTTCAGTGCCGAACGTCATGAGCGCGAGACCATTGCTACGCTGGCCGAGGCCTACCTCGATGAGTTGCAACGCCTGATCGAACACTGCCTGACGGACGAGGCGGGCGGCCTGACGCCTTCGGACTTCCCCCTGGCGAAGCTGACCCAGGGCCAGCTCGATAGCTTGCCTGTGCCGGCCGCGCAGATCGAAGACGTCTATCCGCTGACGCCGATGCAGGAAGGCATGCTGCTGCATACCTTGCTGGAGCCGGGCACTGGCCTGTACTACATGCAGGATCGCTACCGCATCGACAGCGAACTGGACCCGCAGCGCTTCGCCCAGGCCTGGCAGGCGGTCATCGCTCGCCACGAAGCCTTGCGAGCCTCGTTCTGCTGGAACGTTGGCGAAGACATGCTGCAAATCATCCACAAGCCCGGCCGCACGCCAGTGGACTATCTCGACTGGTCCGAGGTGGCCGAAGACGCCCAGGAAGCCAAGCTCCAGGCCTTGCTCAAGGATGAGCGCGAGGCCGGTTTCGATCTGTTGAACCAGGCCCCGTTCCACTTGCGGCTGATCCGGGTCGGCGCGGCACGCTACTGGTTCATGATGAGCAATCACCACATCCTCATCGATGCCTGGTGCCGTTCGCTGCTGATGGACGATTTCTTCGAGGTCTACACCGCCCTGGGCGAACAGCGCGAACCGCGGTTGGCCGTGCCGCCGCGCTATCGCGACTACATCGGCTGGCTGCAGCACCAGAGCCTGGACGAAGCCCGGCAGTGGTGGAAGGACAACCTGCAAGGTTTCGAGCGGACCACGCCGATCCCTGGCGACCGGCCGTTCCTGCGCGAGCACGCCGGTGACAGCGGCGGCATGATCGTCGGCGACTGCTACACCCGCCTCGACGTTCGGGACGGTGCGCGGCTGCGGGAGCTGGCCCAGGCCCATCAACTGACGGTCAACACCTTCGCCCAGGCGGCGTGGGCCCTGGTACTGCGTCGAGTCAGCGGCGACCGCGACGTGTTGTTCGGTGTCACCGTGGCCGGGCGCCCGGTGGAGTTGCCGCAGATGCAACGCACCGTGGGGCTGTTCATCAACAGCATCGCCTTGCGCGTGCAGATGCCCGAGGTTCATCAGCGCTGCAGCGTGCGCCAGTGGCTCAGCGATTTGCTGGACCGCAACATGCAACTGCGCGAGTACGAATACCTGCCGTTGGTGAGCATCCAGGAAGTCAGCGAACTGCCCAAGGGCCAGCCATTGTTCGACAGCTTGTTCGTGTTCGAGAACGCGCCGGTGGAAGTCTCGGTGCTGGATCGCGCCCAAAGCCTCAACGCCACTTCGGACTCGGGTCGTACCCACACCAACTTCCCGATGACGGCGGTCTGCTACCCGGGAGACGACCTGGGGCTGCACCTTTCGTACGACCAGCGCTACTTCGATGAAAGCACCGTCCAAGGCCTGCTGGGCGAGTTCAAGCGGCTGCTGCTGGCGCTGATGGAGGGCTTGCACGGCGATATGAGCGAGCTGCCGCTGATCGGTGCCGAAGAACAGGATTTCCTGATCGAGGGCTGCAACCGGAGCGAGCATGCGTATCCGCTGGAGCAGAGCTACGTCGAGTTGTTCGAGGCGCGGGTCGCGGCCCATCCGCAACGCCTTGCGGTCAGTTGCCTGGACGCGACCTACAGCTACGCCGAGTTGAATGCCCGCAGCAACCGCCTCGGTCACGCCCTGATTGCGGCCGGTGTCGGCCTGGATCAGCCGGTGGCGCTGCTGGCCGAACGAGATGCCGAGTTGCTGGGCATGATCATCGGCAGCTTCAAGGCCGGTGCCGGTTACTTGCCGCTGGATCCCGGCCTGCCAAGCCAGCGCTTGAGCCGCATCATCGAGTTGAGTCGTACGCCACTACTGGTTTGCACCCAGGCTTGCCAGGCCCAGGCACTGGCCTTGTTGGATGAGTTCGCCTGCTCCGGGCGGCCGAAGCTGCTGGTATGGGAAAGCGTCCAGGCCGGCGACTTTTCGCCGCAAAACCCTGGTGTCTACAGCGGGCCGGACAATCTCGCCTACGTGATCTACACCTCCGGCTCCACCGGCCTGCCCAAAGGCGTGATGGTGGAACAACGGGGCATGCTCAACAACCAACTGAGCAAAGTGCCGTACCTGGCGCTGAGCGAGGCGGATGTGATCGCCCAGACCGCTTCCCAGAGCTTCGATATTTCGGTCTGGCAGTTCCTCGCCGCGCCGTTGTTCGGCGCCCGGGTCGACATCGTGCCCAACGCCATCGCCCACGATCCGCAAGGGCTGCTGGGGCATGTGCAGCAGCAGGGCATTACCGTGCTGGAAAGCGTGCCGTCGCTGATCCAGGGCATGCTCGCCCAGGAACGCATCCGTCTGGACGGCCTGCGCTGGATGCTGCCCACCGGCGAAGCGATGCCGCCGGAACTGGCTCACCAGTGGTTGTTGCGCTATCCGGACATCGGCCTGGTCAACGCCTACGGCCCGGCGGAATGCTCCGACGACGTAGCGTTCTTCCGCGTCGATCAGGCGTCGACCCGCGGCACTTACTTGCCGATTGGCACGCCCACCGACAACAACCGTTTGTATCTGCTCGACGGCGCGCTGGACCTGGTGCCGCTGGGCGCGGTGGGTGAGTTGTGCGTGGCGGGCACCGGGGTCGGGCGTGGTTATGTCAGCGATCCGTTGCGCACTGCCCCGGTGTTTGTGCCGAACCCGTTCGGGGCGCCGGGGGAACGGCTGTACCGCACCGGCGACCTGGCGCGGCGGCGCGGCGACGGGGTCTTGGAGTACGTCGGGCGCATCGACCATCAGGTGAAGATCCGCGGCTACCGCATCGAGCTAGGGGAAATCGAGGCTCGGTTGCATGAACAGCCGGAAGTGCGCGATGGCGCGGTGGGCGTGCAGGAGGGCGCCAATGGCAAGCACTTGGTGGGCTACCTCGTCGCCACTGACTCGGCGCTGAAACCCGCCGAACGCCTGGACCGCATCAAGCAGCGCCTGCGGGCCGAACTGCCGGAATACATGGTGCCGCTGCACTGGCTGTGGCTCGATCGCTTGCCCCTCAACGCCAACGGCAAACTGGACCGCAAGGCCTTGCCGGCCCTGGAGATCGGCCAGTTGCAAAGTCAGGATTATCAGGCGCCCGGCAATGAGCTGGAACAGACCCTGGCCGACATCTGGGCCCAGGTGCTGAAAGTCGAGCGGGTAGGGGTGAAGGACAACTTCTTCGAACTGGGCGGCCATTCCTTGCTGGCGACGCAAATCGCCTCACGGGTGCAAAAGGCCTTGCAACGCAATGTGCCACTGCGGGCAATGTTCGAGTGCAGCACGGTGCAGGAACTGGCCGAGTACATCGATGGGCTGGCGGCAAGCGAGATCACTGAGGAGAAGGTGGATCGGTTGAATGACCTGATGGCGGAGTTGGAAGGCATGTAGTTTTATGGTGTCTGTAGTGGCCTCATCGCGGGCAAGCCTTGCTCCCACAGGAATCGGCTGCGAACAGATTATCTGTGTTCGAGCTTCAACCCTGTGGGAGCAAGGCTTGCCCGCGATGGCATTGCCCGGACATTGCCAAGCCCAAGGTTGACGCCTCGCGCCTGGCGGCTCAGTCTCCCCAGGGCTTTTTTCCAGATTCAAACAAGGAGGTCACCGATGCCGTTTGCAATGATCGACGGACAACCGCTCCATTACCTGGACCAGGGCCAAGGCCCGGTGGTTCTGCTGGGCAGTAGCTACCTGTGGGATCACAGCATGTGGGCGCCGCAGATTGACGTTTTGTCGAAGCACTACCGGGTGATCGTTCCGGAATTATGGGGCCACGGCCAGTCCGGACGCTTGCCAGAAGGCATGTCGTCCCTGGACGACCTGGCCCGCCAGACGCTGGCATTGATGGATCACCTGAATATCGACTGCTTCAACCTGGTCGGGCTTTCAGTGGGCGGGATGTGGGGCGCGCGGCTGGCACTGGCGGCGCCCGAGCGTGTGCAGTCGCTGGTATTGATGGACACCTACGTCGGCGTCGAGCCGGAGTCGACCCGGCTTTACTACTTCTCGCTGTTCGACAAGATCGAAGCCAGCGGCAGTATCCCCGAGCCGTTGCTGGACATCATCGTGCCGATCTTCTTCCGGCCGGGTATCGATCCGCAGTCAGCCCTCTACCAGCAGTTCCGCGCCACCTTGGCCGCGTTGCCGAGCGAGCGCCTGCGCGACAGCGTCGTGCCGCTGGGACGGATAATTTTTGGCCGGGACGACATCCTGCCGCGCCTGCATGAACTGGATGCCAAGCGCACGCTGGTGATGTGCGGCGACCAGGACAAGCCGCGTCCACCGTCCGAGGCGTTGGAAATGGCCGAGCTGATCGGGTGTTCCCATGTGCTGATTCCCCAGGCTGGACATATTTCCAACCTGGAGAATCCGGAATTCGTGAATCGGATGTTGCTGGGACTCTTGCGTCGCTGATCCACCGTCATCGCGAACAAGGAATGGGGAATAGACATTGATTTTGTGAACACGCGGGAAAACTGTGGGAGCGGGCTTGCTCGCGAATGCGGTGGGTCAGTCACAGCTGTACTAACTGATCCTTCGCATTCGCGAGCAAGCCCGCTCCCACAGGGGATCTGCAGTGGAGGCCGGTCACTTCGGCCCGAGAATCTTCACCAGCTTGTCCGGCGACGGCGCGCCTTGCTGCTGTTGCAGGTCGCCTTTTTCATCCAGGTAGAAAATCGCCGGGGTGGCGGACAGTTCCAGTTCGTCCATCAATTGCTGGTTGGCGTCCAGTTTGGCCTGGATGGCGGGTGGAATGTCCTTGAGCGGTTTGAGCGGGCTGCCCTTGCCGGCCTTTTCATGCTCGGCCAGGGTTTTTTCCGGGTCCTTGGCGGCCAGCAAGGCAGCGGATTTACCCGGGCTGTCTTCGCGGATGATGCCCACCATGATGTGGCGCAACTGCACCTTGCCAGCCTTGACCCAAGGCCGGGCCTGTTCCCAGAACATGTTGCAGTACGGGCAGTTCGGGTCGCTGAACAGGTACACCGTGCGCGGTGCGTCCTTGTTGCCGTCGGCGATCCAGTTGCTGGCTTCCATCTTCGCCCAGATTTCCTTGGCCATCGGGGCGTAGACCAGTTTTTGCAGCGGTTCGGCGCTCAAGTCCTTGCCGTCGGCGTCGTACAGGTTGCCCAGCAGGACGTGCTGCCCGTCCGGGGTCAGGTACAGCGCCATCCCGCGGTTCTGGTATTGCGCCGCGTAACCGCGCAACCCGTCCGGGGCCTCGAAGGTGCCGACGATTTTCGCGCCCTTGGCTTCGATCTTCTTGATGGCCGCAGGCAACTCTTCGGCCTGGAGCAGCGGTGACTGCAACAGTGCGGCGGCAACGGCCAGGGTCAGCAGGTGGCGGAGGCGGGGCATGGCGGTTTCCTTGTGGCGGAGTGGGGCGTCGTAGGCGAGTCGGGCGTTTCGAAGTGTTCCAGGGCGCGGGCCAGGCTCGCTTCCGACAGTTCGCCCAGGTGGCTGCCCAGCAGGCGGCCGTCGGCGCTGTAGAACAGGGTAGTTGGCAGGGCCATGGAACCCACGGCCTGGCCGAGGCGGCCGCTGCCATCGAACAGAACATTGGTCAGGCTCAGGCCTTGGGTGGCTAGGTAGGTACTGACGCTTTGCATGCTTTCGGCCTGGTTGACGAACAGGAAGGTCAGGTCCGGGCGCTGTTGCTGGGCTTCTTCCAGCACCGGCATTTCTCGTCGGCAAGGCGGGCACCAGGTGGCCCACAGGTTGATCACCAGAGGGCCGCCCTGGTAGTCGGTGAGCTTCACGGTCTCGCCGTCGGCGGTGCGCAGGTTTATCTCGGGCAGCCGGGTGCCTTGTTCATAAATCGTCAACGACATGGTCGCCACCAGCCAGAACAGCAAGCCACTGCCGACACCGAAGCCCAGCGGTCGGCGCAAGGCCGGGCGGCGCCGGGCCCACAGCAAGGCGCCGACCAGCAGCGCGACAATGCCCGGCCAGGCCAGGAAGCCGCCGTCACGCAGGTCGACGATCTGCCACGGGTCGTCCCGGTAATGTTGCCAATAGGCGACAACAAAACCGACCCGTGCGGCCAAAAGGCCCAGCACGAACAGCACGAATAGCACCGACTCGGGGTTCTCGCCCCCGCGCTTGGCCACCCGCCAGCCGACGAAGGTCGCCAGGGCCAGGGCGCTGATCAACAACAAATGATTGAGGGCGATGGCAAAGGTGCCCAGGGTGAACGTCAGCATCAGCGTGCGTCTCGGGTGAGGTTCCAGCGCTCCAGGAAGGCCTTGGCGTCGACTTCCCCGGTGATCCGCTGGCTGCGGCGCTCTTCACCGTCGGCACCAATCCACAGCAGGCTCGGCGGCCCAGGCACTTGGTAACGGCTCAGCAACTCGCGGCTGGCTGGGCTGTCGGCGGTGACGTCGAGGCGCAAGAGGCGTACACCGTTCAGGGCGTCGAGCACCTCGGCGCGGCCGAATACCTGCTTTTCCATGATCTTGCAGGACACGCACCAGTCGGCGTAGTAGTCCAGCAGCACCCATTGGCCCTGGACCTTGGCGGCGTCCAGTTCCCGTTGCAGGGCGGCGGGCTCGCTGACGGTGACGAATGCGTCGTGGGCACTGACGTTCGCACTGCCCTCGCTGGCGGCGTACACCTTCAGGGGCTGGAAGAAATCATCGCCACCGCCCGCTGCGCCAATCACCAGCAGGCTGCCCCACAGGCCGAACAGCAACGAGGCGCTGCCGCAGACATAGGCGATGCGACCGAAGCCTTCGGTCTGGCGCCAGGCACTGTAGGCGGCGATCAACAACAGCACGCCCCACAGGCCGACCCACAGCGAGCCGTCGATGATCGGGCGAATCATCAGCAGCGCGGTGCCGAGGAACAGGAAGCCGAACACACCCTTGAGCAGGTTCATCCAGGCGCCGGGCTTGGGCAGGAAGCGGTTGCCCACGGTCACCAGCAGCAACAACGGCAGGCCCATGCCAATGCCCATGGTGAACAGGATCAGCCCACCGTGCAGCGCATTGCCGCTCTGGGCGATATACAGCAGCGCACCGGCCAGCGGGGCGGTCATGCATGGTCCCACCAGCAGGCCCGACAGGGCGCCGAGCACGCCGGCGCCTACCAGGCTGCCACCGCGCCGCTGGCGCCCGGCGTTTTCCAGGCGATCGCGCAGGGCGGCCGGCAATTGCAATTCGAAGAAACCGAACATCGGCAGCGCCAGCAACACGAAGATGGCCGCGAAGCTGCCCAGCAGCCACGGTTGTTGTAGCAACGCTTGAAGGTTGGCCCCCAGCAGTGCGGCGAGCACGCCCATGGCGGCGTACACCAGGGCCATGCTGATCACGTAGCTGCCGGCCAGCGCCAGGCCACGTCTCGGTCCGGCGCCGCTGCCCACCACCAGCCCGGCCAGGATCGGCAGCATCGGCAGCGAACAGGGCGTGAACGCTAGCAGCAGGCCCAGGCCGAAGAACACCAGCAGGCTCCAGCCCAAGGCCCGTTGCTGCAGGCCGCTGGCCAGGGCCTGGTCCGGCGCCTCGTCGGTGGTCGCCGCCGGTGCGCTGCCGCCCAAGTCGACGACTTGGGTCTGGGGTGGGTAGCACAGGCCAGCGTCGGCACAGCCCTGGAAGCCCACCTTGATCTTGCCCGTGGCGCCGGCGGGTATCTTCAGTTCCAGCGCTTGGCGATAGACTTGCTGGTCGCCGAAAAACTCGTCGCTGTGGGCTTCACCCTCCGGCAGCTTGGGTTTTTGCGCCTCGGCCAGGCCATCGAACTTGAGCCGTTGCTGATAGAGGTAGTACCCATCGGCGATCTGCCAGAACAGCTGGGTTTCACCGGAGTCCAGGCGTTCGGAGGTGAACACGAACGCCTTTTCCACCGGCAGGAAATCGGGTTTGGTTTCGAAGGGATTGGCGGCCTGGGCCAGGCCCGAGATCAGGAACAGCCACAAAAAAAACAATCGACGCATGGACAGAGCCTTAGAACGAAGCATGTGGAAAGCACAATGGCGACTGGCGATTAACCGTCGATTAACCCGGCGACGACCGGCAGGCAGCAATGATCGCCCATGTTGGCCATAGTCGTCGCATAATGTCGGCTTAATCGGCCGGCGGCCTAATGTACCTTTTTCAACGGGGCTTTCCATGCGCGTACTGGTCTGCGAAGACGATGAGTTGATTGCCAGCGGGATCGTTGCCGGCCTCACGGCGCAGGGCCTGACGGTCGAGCACGTGGCCACCGCATCGGCGGCGCGGGCGATGGTCGGCGTGGCGGAGTTCGATGTCATGGTGCTGGACCTGGGATTGCCCGATGAAGATGGCCTCAAGCTGCTCAAGCAATTGCGCCAGCAGGGGCTGGAGACGCCGGTGCTGATCCTCACCGCCCGCGACTCGGTGACCGACCGGGTCGACGGCTTGCAGGCCGGCGCCGACGACTATCTGCTCAAGCCCTTCGACCTGCGCGAGCTTGCGGCGCGCCTGCACACGTTGCTGCGGCGCGTGGCGGGGCGTAGCGTCAACCTGATCGAGCACGGTCGCCTGACTTACGACCCCAGCAGTCGGGAAACCACCCTCGACGGCCAGCCGGTGGATCTGTCCCGGCGTGAGCAGTCGCTGTTGCAGGCACTCTTGCACAGTCGCGGCCGGGTGTTGTCCAGCGAGCAACTCAAGGACAGTGTCTACGGGTTCAACGACGAGCTGGAAAGCAACGCCCTCAACGTCCATATCCATCACCTGCGGCGCAAGTTGGGCAACGGCATTGTCGAGACCGTGCGTGGCCTGGGTTATCGCCTGGGGCCGGCCGACGGCGCAGAGTCCTCCAAGTGATAAGCCTGCGACTGCGCCTGAGCCTGACCCTCGGCGCGGCCTTTGCCCTGATCTGGGCCCTGGCCGCGGCGTGGATGCTCAGTGATCTGCGCAACCAGATGATGTTCTCCCTCGACCAGCGCCTGGTGGCCTCGGCGCGGATGGTGGCCGGGTTGCTGGAGCAACTGCCGCCCTTGCCGACCAAGGGTGACGGCACGCATTTCAGCGCCGAGCAACTGAGCATTCCCGGCGGCATGGCCTGCCAGGTCAGCTCTTTGCGCGGCGAGATCCTGGCCCGCAGCCACGGCACCCCGGAACAGGCCCTGGAAGCCGAAAAAATGGGCTTCCACGACCAGATGATCGACGGCGCGCCCTGGCGCAGCTTCACCCTGGCCCGGGGCGACTTGCGCATCACCACCGCCGACCGCCAGATCGAACGGGAAGCCTTGAACATGTCGGTGTTGCTGGCCGCCTCGGTGCCGGTGGGGGTGGCGCTGCTCGGTTGCCTGTGCCTGTTGTGGCTGGGCATCGGCCAGGGCCTGGCACCGCTCAATCGCATGCGCGATGCGCTGATGCGGCGCAATGCCGATTCCCTGGAGCCCTTGCAGATCCATCCGCTGCCCAGCGAGTTGCAGCCGTTGCTGGAAACCCAGAACCAATTGTTCCAGCGCATCGGCAAGGCCATCGAGCGCGAGCGACGACTGACCGGCGACGCCGCTCACGAACTGCGCAGCCCGTTGACCGCCATCAAGACGCACCTGCAAGTGGCGCGCATGACCGAAGGGGTTGCCCGCGACCAGTCCCTGGCCCGGGCCGAAGAGGGCGCCGACCGCTTGCACCGCACCCTTGAACAGTTGCTGTTGCTGGCGCGGGTCGAAGGCAGCCTGTCGTTCGACGATGGCGTGCACTGCAACGCCGAGCAGGTCGCGCGGTTGGCGATCCAGGACTCTGCCGGCTGTGAGTCCCGGCGCATCAAGCTGCACCTGGCCCCAGGGCTGTCCGACGCACCCGTGCAGATGCCGGCGGTGCTCTCCATTGCCGCCTTGCGCAATCTGCTGGATAACGCCCTACGCCATACCCCGGACGATACCGATGTGGAATTGAGCCTGGAAATGATCGGCCAGCGCGTGCGCTTCCAAGTCCGCGACCATGGCCCCGGCATCGCCGCCGACGACATCCAGCACTTGACCCAGCGCTTCTGGCGCAACGGCCAGAGCACCGGCTGCGGACTGGGGCTGGCGATCGTCCAGGCCATCGTCCAGCGTTGCGGCTGTGGCCTGCATTTCGACAGCCGCCCGGATGGGTTGCGGGTCGAATTGACGATGCCGGTGCAGGCAACCGTTGTTAAGTAGGTGATTGCGTGGCGAGGGAGCTTGCTCCCGCTGGACCGCGAAGCGGGCCCAAATCCGCCGCCGCGGACTACCAGGCTCACTGTGTCCTCTGGCTTTAGGGCTGCTGCGCAGCCCAGCGGGAGCAAGCTCCCTCGCCACAATGAGCCAGGCTAGGTCCCAAGAGCATCGGTAATCTCTCGGCATGGTCGTTGTACATCTGCTGTAACGACCTGCCATTGGCGCACTGGCGTTATCCGGGTCTATGTTTTTTTCAGCTCGACTCAAGGACTGAGGAAAACCGCGCCATGGATACCTTCATTGAAATCTGCACGGCCACGCCCAGCGATGCCGGCATCATCAGCCGGATCGCCGAGCGCTCCATCCGGGTCGGGTGTGCCGCCGAACACCGCAACGATCCCTCTGTCGTGGCCGCCTGGGTGCGCCACAACACCCTCGCGCATATTCGCCCCTGGCTGATCGACCCACGGTTGCGCCTGACCCTGGCACGTTTGCAGGGTCGCCCGGCGGGTGTCGCCATGGCCACGGCCAGTGGCCGGATCGCCTTCTGCTACGTGCAGCCAGAATCCTTCCGCCGGGGTGTCGGCCAGGCGCTGGTGGGAGACATCGAGACCTGGCTGCGCGGGCGCGGGGTGGCCCGGGTGCGCCTCAACAGCACCCGTTCCAGCCAGGCCTTCTATCGACACCTGGGCTTCGAGCAAAGCGCCGAGGCCTTTACCCTTGGCGGGCTCAAGGCCGTCGCGATGCACAAGCCACTAATCGCGCCGACGGCGAAAGTGCTGTCCGAGAGTAAATCCCCCCGTGGCTGATGCGTCTCCACAACAGGAAACCTGCATGTGCGCCCCGACCGGATGCGCACCTGCCCGGTGTGCCGTTTGGGTCACTACCTATTGCGGGGTCGAGAGATGTCAGTCGCCAACAGCCTTATCGAAGCACAGCCGGCGCGGGTCAGCCCCGTGCCGGCCGAGACGCTCTACCAGTTCAATGAGTCGCCGCTGCTGGCTCGCCAGAGTCGGCAGGAGTCCAATGCCCGCAGCTATCCACGGCGGATCCCCCTGGCCCTCAAGCGCGCCAAGGGGTTGTACGTCGAGGACGTCGAAGGCCGCACCTTCATCGATTGCCTGGCCGGAGCCGGCACGCTGGCGCTGGGGCATAACCACCCGGTGGTGATCGAAGCGATCCAGCAGGTGTTGGCCGATGAGTTGCCGTTGCACACCCTGGACCTGACCACGCCGGTCAAGGACCGCTTCGTCCAGGATCTGTTCGGCCTGTTGCCGGCGCCGCTGGCTGCCGAGGCGAAGATCCAATTCTGCGGCCCCACCGGGACCGACGCGGTGGAAGCTGCCCTCAAACTGGTGCGCACCGCCACCGGACGCAGCACCGTGCTGTCGTTCCAGGGCGGTTACCACGGCATGAGCCAGGGCGCATTGAGCCTGATGGGCAGCCTGGGACCGAAGAAACCCTTGGGCGCCTTGCTCAGCAACGGCGTGCAGTTCATGCCGTACCCCTACGATTACCGTTGCCCGTTCGGGCTGGGCGGTGCCGAGGGCGTCAAGGCCAATCTGCATTACCTGGAAAACCTGCTGCACGACCCGGAGGCCGGCGTGCAATTGCCGGCGGCGGTCATCGTCGAGGTGGTGCAGGGTGAGGGCGGGGTCATTCCCGCCGACCTGGACTGGCTGCGCGGCTTGCGGCGGATCACCGAGCAGGCCGGGGTGGCGTTGATCGTCGACGAAATCCAGAGCGGCTTCGGCCGTACCGGCAAAATGTTTGCCTTCGAACATGCCGGGATCATCCCCGACGTGGTCGTGCTGTCCAAGGCCATCGGCGGCAGCCTGCCGCTGGCGGTGGTGGTTTACCGCGATTGGCTCGACACCTGGCTGCCGGGCGCTCACGCCGGTACCTTTCGTGGCAACCAGATGGCCATGGCCGCCGGTTCCGCAGTGATGCGCTACCTGCAAGAGCACGACCTGCCGGCCCATGCCGCGGCCATGGGCGAACGCTTGAGCGAGCACCTGCACATCCTCCAGCGGGACTTCCCGCAACTGGGCGATATCCGCGGTCGCGGGCTGATGCTCGGCGTTGAACTGGTTGATCCGGCGGGCAAGCGGGATGCCCTGGGTCATCCGCCGGTACACGCACAGCTGGCGCCACGCCTGCAACGCGAATGCCTCAAGCGCGGGCTGATCCTGGAACTGGGCGGTCGGCAGGGTAGCGTGGTGCGGTTCCTGCCACCGTTGATCATCACCCGGGCGGAAATCGACCGGGTCGCCGAGATTTTCGGGCGAGCCCTGCAGGCGGCGATCACCGATCGTTAATTTTCACCCGACCCTATACGTTCCTTTCATATCCTGGCTGCGCATGTGACGCAGCGAACCTCGAGCATAGATGGAGAGACACCCATGACTTCAGTATTCGACCGCGAGGACATCGTCTTTCAGGTCGTGGTCAACCACGAAGAACAGTATTCGATCTGGCCAGACTACAAGGCCGTGCCCGAGGGCTGGCGCACCGTTGGCAAGAGCGGGTTCAAGAAGGAATGCCTGGCCTACATCGAAGAAGTCTGGACCGACATGCGCCCGCTGAGCTTGCGCAAGAAGATGGAAGAGCAGGCGGCAGTGCTTAACTAAGCCGATATGGAATGCTCTTTTGTGGGAGCGGGCTTGCTCGCGAAGGCGGTCTGTCAGTTAGCCAATTATTGCCTGACACGCCGCCTTCGCGAGCAAGCCCGCTCCCACATGTTGCGTGTGTTCAAGATTCACCCATCAGAAAATCAATCAACGCCCGTGCCGCCGCTGGCAATTGCCGATGGGGCGGGTAGATGATTGAAAACGGTCGGCTGCGCCCGCCAACGTCTTCCAGCAACACCACCAGTTCCCCGCGCTCGATTCGCTCCCGGACGATGAATTCATAGGTCTGGCAGATCCCCATCCCGGCCTGGGCCAGGGACACGATGCCCAATACATCGTCGGACATCTGGACATTGCCCGCCGGCAGCCATTCCCGATCTTGCTGGTTTTCGCGAAATAGCCAAGGTGCGATGCGTCCGCTGCTGGGCATCACGAAGGGCAGGCAGGCGTGGGCCGCCAGTTCATCGACGTGCCGGGGCGTTCCGGCGCGTGCCAGGTAGTGCGGCGCGGCCACCAGGCAAAGGCGGGCGTCTTCGAGCTTGCGGCCGACCAGCCCGCTGTCCGGCAATGGCCCGAGGCGGATCGCCAGGTCATACCCCTCGGCCACCAGATCGACATTACGGTTGGTAATGCTCAGCTCGACCCGAACCTGTGGAAAAGCCTGGATGAAACGCGACAGCAGCGACGGCAGGCGGTAATGGCCGTAGGTGGTCGGCACGCTCAGGCGCACGCGACCGCTCAGGACGCCGTCCTGGCCTTGGATTCGCCGCTCCGCATCGTCAATCAGGGCAAAGGCCGAGCGCGACTGTTCCAGGTACAACGTGCCGGCATCGGTGAGGTTCAGCCGCCGGGTCGTACGACGCAACAGTTGCACGCCGAGCCGGGCTTCGAGGCGGGAGATGGCGCGGCTCAGGACCGAAGGCGTGGTTCCCAGCGCCACGGCGCCAGCGCTGAGAGTGCCTTTTTCCACGACCGTGACGAAGGCTTCCACGTCGGCCAGATGATCGAATCGACGGGGCATTGTTGCCTCCAGAGGCCAGGTGATGTTCCGGGCAGCCAGTTTATCGCCGCTAAGCGCATCAATACAGTGAGCGCATCTTTTATCGAAGCGTCCTGGAGTCATCATGAAAAAACTCACTACCTTGGCAACGTCTGTCGTTCTGGCAGGCATCAGCGTCGCGGCCCATGCCGATAACGTGCTGGTGGTCCTGTCGGACGCCGATCATCTGGACCTGAAAAATGGCCAGGTCTTCTCCACCGGGTTCTACCTCAACGAATTGCTGCAACCGGTGAAACTCTTGCTGGAGGCGGGTCACCAGGTGACGTTCGCAACGCCCGAGGGCAAGGCGCCGACGCTGGACCGTTCCTCGGTGGACAAGATGTATTTCAACAATGACTCGGCGGAGCTGGAGCGTTACCAGGCGTTGTTGGGGCAGTTGAAGATCACGTCGGCCAAGGACTCACCGGTGATCAGCCTGGCCCGTGTCGAGCAGATCGGCCTGGACCGGTTCGATGCCCTGTACATCCCAGGCGGGCATGCACCGATGCAGGATTTGCTCACGAGCGCGCCGTTGGGGCGGGTGCTGACGCATTTTCATGACCAGGGCAAGACCACCGCGCTGGTCTGCCATGGCCCGATCGCGTTGCTGTCGACCATGACCGATGCCCAGGGCTTCGTTGGCCAGTTGGCAGCCAAAGGCCAGGCCTCGGCCAAGGCCGGCTGGATCTATGCCGGGTACAAGATGACGGTGATCAGCAATCAGGAGGAAGAATTGGCCAAGGGGCTGCTAGGTGGCGGGAGCATGAAGTTCTATCCGCAGAATGCGTTGGAGCAGGCGGGCGGCCAATACAGCAGCAACACATCACCCTGGACGTCCCATGTGGTCATGGATCGTGAGTTGATCACCGGCCAGAACCCGGCGTCGGCGCTGGAGGTGGGGAAGGTGTTGGTCAAGCGGTTGAAACATTGATCCACCAAACACCGCAACCCCTGTGGGAGCGGGCTTGCTCGCGAAGACGGCGGAGCAGTCAACATTGATATTGCCTGACACACCGCTTTCGCGAGCAAGCCCGCTCCCACAGGTTTTATGGTGTACCTGAGGTTTACTTGAACCGCCGTTCCACCCCTTTCTCCACCAGAATCTTCGCGGAAATCTCTTCCACGGAAAAATGCGTGGAGTTGATATGGGGAATGTTCTCCCGCCGGAACAGGTTTTCCACCTCGCGCACTTCGAATTCGCACTGGGCGTAGCTTGAATAACGACTGTTGGGCTTGCGCTCGTTGCGGATCGCGGTGAGGCGGTCCGGGTCGATGGTCAGGCCGAACAGCTTGTGCTGGTGGGCGCGCAGGGCGCTGGGCAGTTGCAGGCGCTCCATGTCGTCTTCGGTCAGCGGATAGTTGGCCGCGCGGATGCCAAATTGCATCGCCATGTACAGGCACGTCGGTGTCTTACCACAACGCGACACACCCACTAGGATCAGGTCGGCCTTGTCGTAATAATGCGTGCGGGCGCCGTCATCGTTGTCCAGCGCGAAGTTGACCGCCTCGATCCGCTCCATGTAGTTGGAGTTGTGGCCGATGGAATGGGACTTGCCGACCGAGTAGGAAGAATGCTCGCTCAGTTCCTGTTCCAGGGGCGCCAGGAAAGTGGAAAAAATGTCGATCATGAAACCATTGGACGTTGCGAGAATCTCACGGATGTCCTGATTGACGATGGTATCGAAGATGATCGGGCGGAAACCGTCGGTTTCGGCGGCTTTATTGATTTGCTGTACCATGGCCCGCGCCTTGTCGACGCTGTCGATGTACGGACGTATGAATTTGGCGAAGGTAATGTTTTCGAACTGTGCCAACAGGCTTTGGCCTAGCGTTTCGGCCGTGATGCCGGTGCCGTCGGAGATAAAGAAAGCAGATCGTTTCATTTGCGCCTTGGGCCTTAAGCTAGTGAGCTAGTGACGATTCTTGGATATGATAGGCGCGATTTGCCGGCCACCATTGGCCCGCATTCTCACTTATTTTCCAGGTCCAGGCCATATCGCCGGCAAGCGCTCCCCTGGAGCCGCCGGTGCCTTGAGCTTTTCCAACACAGTTAGTGGAGAGATCACCTTGGTAGAGTACGTAGTTTCCCTCGATAAGCTCGGCGTCCATGATGTGGAGCATGTGGGGGGCAAGAACGCATCCCTGGGCGAGATGATCAGCAACCTCGCCGGTGCCGGCGTATCGGTGCCAGGTGGCTTCGCCACGACCGCCCAGGCTTATCGTGATTTCCTGGAACTGAGCGGCCTGAACAAGCAGATCCACGATGCGCTCGATGCCCTGGACGTCGATGACGTCAATGCCCTGGCCAAGACCGGTGCCCAGATCCGCCAATGGATCATGGAAGCCGAGTTCCCCGAGAAACTGAACGCCGAGATCCGTACCGCTTTCGCCAAGCTGTCCGAAGGCAATCCCGACATCGCCGTCGCCGTGCGTTCCTCGGCCACCGCCGAAGACCTCCCGGATGCCTCCTTCGCCGGCCAGCAGGAAACCTTCCTGAACATCCGTGGCGTGGAAAACGTCATCCGTGCCGCCAAGGAAGTCTTCGCCTCCCTTTTCAACGACCGTGCCATTTCCTACCGCGTGCACCAGGGCTTCGACCACAAATTGGTCGCCCTCTCCGCGGGTGTGCAGCGCATGGTCCGCTCCGAAACCGGCACCGCCGGCGTGATGTTCACCCTCGACACCGAGTCGGGCTTCCGTGACGTGGTGTTCATCACCGGCGCCTACGGCCTGGGTGAAACCGTCGTGCAAGGCGCGGTGAACCCGGATGAGTTCTACGTTCACAAAGGCACGCTGCAAGCCGGTCGCCCGGCCATCCTGCGCCGCAACCTGGGCAGCAAGGCCATCAAGATGATCTACGGCGACGAAGCCAAGGCCGGTCGCTCGGTGAAGACCGTCGACGTGGACAAGGCCGAGCGCGCGCGTTTCTGCCTGACCGACGCTGAAGTCAGCGAGCTGGCCAAGCAGGCGATGATTATCGAGCAGCACTACAAGTGCCCGATGGACATCGAGTGGGCCAAGGACGGTGACGACGGCAAGCTGTACATCGTGCAGGCCCGTCCGGAAACCGTGAAGAGCCGCACCCAGGCCAACGTCATGGAGCGCTACCTGCTCAAGGAAACCGGCACCGTGCTGGTGGAAGGCCGGGCCATCGGCCAGCGCATCGGCGCGGGCAAGGTGCGGATCATCAAGGACGTCTCGGAGATGGATAAGGTCCAGGCCGGCGACGTATTGGTATCCGACATGACCGACCCGGACTGGGAACCGGTGATGAAGCGCGCCAGTGCCATCGTCACCAACCGCGGCGGGCGTACCTGCCACGCGGCGATCATCGCCCGTGAACTGGGAATCCCGGCAGTGGTCGGTTGCGGCAACGCCACCCAACTGCTCAAGGACGGCCAGGGCGTGACCGTTTCCTGCGCCGAAGGCGACACCGGCTACATCTTCGAGGGCGAACTGGGCTTCGACATCAAGAAGAACTCCGTGGACGCCATGCCGGAGCTGCCGTTCAAGATCATGATGAACGTCGGCAACCCGGACCGCGCCTTTGACTTCGCGCAGTTGCCGAACGCCGGCGTGGGCCTGGCCCGCCTGGAGTTCATCATCAACCGCATGATCGGCGTGCACCCCAAGGCACTGCTGAACTACGACGGCCTGCCCCAGGACATCAAGGACAGCGTCGACAAGCGCATTGCCGGCTACGACGATCCGGTCGGTTTCTACGTCGAGAAACTGGTGGAAGGCATCAGCACCCTGGCGGCGGCGTTCTGGCCGAAAAAGGTCATCGTGCGCCTGTCGGACTTCAAGTCCAACGAATACGCCAACCTGATCGGCGGCAAGCTCTACGAGCCGGAAGAAGAGAACCCGATGCTGGGCTTCCGGGGTGCGTCGCGCTACATCAGCGAATCGTTCCGCGATTGCTTTGAACTCGAATGCCGCGCCCTCAAGCGCGTGCGCAACGAGATGGGCCTGACCAACGTCGAGATCATGGTGCCGTTCGTGCGGACCCTGGGCGAAGCGAGCCAGGTGGTTGACCTGCTGGCGGAAAACGGCCTGGCCCGTGGCGACAATGGCCTGCGCGTGATCATGATGTGCGAGCTGCCGTCCAACGCCATCCTGGCTGAAGAATTCCTTGAGTTCTTCGACGGTTTCTCCATCGGTTCCAACGACCTGACCCAGCTGACCCTGGGCCTGGACCGCGATTCCGGGATCATCGCCCACCTGTTCGACGAGCGGAACCCGGCGGTCAAGAAGCTGCTGGCCAATGCCATTGCCGCCTGCAACAAGGCTGGCAAGTACATCGGCATCTGCGGCCAGGGCCCTTCGGACCACCCGGACCTGGCCAAATGGCTGATGGAGCAGGGCATCGAAAGCGTTTCGTTGAACCCGGACTCCGTGTTGGAAACCTGGTTCTTCCTGGCCGAGGGGCAGGCTGCGGTCTGATCGAGTGAAGGGGCCTGATCGACTAAAGCCCGTCAGTTAGTCGCAGAACCTGTGGGAGCGGGCTTGCTCGCGAAAGCGGTGCGTCAGACAACATCCATGTTGACTGTTCCGCCGTCTTCGCGAGCAAGCCCGCTCCCACAGGGGGCTCAACTGATGGGCATTATCCGGGCCCCTTTTGATTGAAGTAGGGCGGGCTCCACAAGGAAGCCGCCCTTTTTTGTGCAAGAAGATTATGCAAAGCAGCAGCAACCTCTTTCCTGTCGCCCTGATCAGCGCCGAGCGGCGCGGTGATCTGAGCGAAGACGTCTATCGCTTGAAACCCGGCAACAGCCCGGACGCCAGCGTCGAACTGGCCGTCACTCGGCTGGGCATGGCTGATCCCGGCGAAACCCGTGGTGTCCCGGTGATTTTGTTGCACGGCAGTTTTTCCAACCGGCGTTTCTGGTATTCGCCCAAAGGCCTCGGCCTGGGCGCCTACCTGACGCGCCTGGGATTCGATGTCTGGATTCCCGAAATGCGCGGCCATGGCTTATCCCAGCGTAACCAGGGTTATCGCCACAATCGGGTGGCTGACTACGCCCGTTACGACCTGCCGGCCATCGGCGCCTTCGTGCGTGAGCAGAGTGGGCAAGTGCCTCACTGGATCGGTCATTCCCTGGGGGGCATCACCCTGGCGGCAGCCTTGGGCGGCCACTACCTGGGCGAGCCCGCGGTGGCATCCGCGGCGTTTTTCGGCACCCAGGTCAGCCGCACCTACTGGCCGCTGAAGATTCCGCCGGTGGAATGGAGCGGCCGCTTCATCCTCAAGCGCTTTGCCCAGTTGTCCGGTTCAAGGCTCAAGCGCGGCCCCGAGGACGAGCCCATTGGCCTGGCCCTGGAAAGCATGCGCTGGTACGGCCTGTTCGGGCGTTTCGGCGATGCCGAGAAGAACTGGTGGGCCGGTTTGGCCGATGTTCAGTTGCCGGTGCTGGCGGTGAGTGCCGCCGGCGATCACCAGGACCCGACTTGGGCGTGCCGCAAACTCTTCGATCAGATCGGTTCCACGCACAAGCAGTTTGTCTGCCTGGGTCGAGGACAGGGTTTCACTGACGATTTCGGTCACGTCGAGATGCTGGTCAGCAAGGCCGCCCACCTTGAGGTCTGGCCGTTGGTGGCGCGCTGGCTCGAGGATCAGCAGGCGCCCTTGCTGGGTGAACAGCCGCAGTTGGCCGAGGCGGTTTGAGGCGAAGGCTCTGACAAGGGCATTTCGCTCTGGTCTGCTTGCGGCTAAGATATGACGCTTCAAGCGGTTCCGGTCACAAACGGTTGCCATTCAATCTGACGTTCCAGCCTTTCAGGAGTTGTTCGATGAACCATTACCTCACGCCCGACCTGTGCGACGCCTACCCGGAACTGGTGCAGGTGTTGGAGCCGATGTTCAGCAATTTCGGTGGCCGCGATTCCTTCGGCGGCGAAATCGTGACCATCAAGTGCTTCGAGGACAACTCGCGGGTCAAGGAGCAGGTTGAACTCGATGGCAAGGGTAAAGTGCTGGTTGTGGATGGCGGCGGGTCGCTGCGCCGGGCCCTGCTGGGTGACATGTTGGCCGAGAAAGCGGCTAAGAATGGCTGGGAAGGCCTGGTGATCTACGGCTGCATCCGCGACGTCGACGTCATCGCCCAGACCGACCTCGGGGTCCAGGCCCTGGCCAGCCATCCGATGAAGACCGACCGGCGTGGTGTCGGCGAGCTCAATATAGCAGTGACCTTTGCCGGCGTGACGTTCCGCCCGGGCGAGTATGTCTATGCCGACAACAATGGCGTGATCGTTTCGCCAAGCCCACTGAAGATGCCTGAATAAAGTACCGCAGCCATAAGGGATGAGGATGTTCGAGGAAGAAAACGCGCAATGGGGGCTGGTGCATGCCCTGGTGCTGGACGGTAAAGGCGGCGCGCGTTCCATAGCCCGGACCGAACTCGACGATTTGCAGCTGCTGCCCCACGAAAGCCTATGGCTGCACTGGGATCGCAGTCATCCGCAAACCCACACCTGGCTGCGCAAATCCAGCGGCCTGAGCGAATTCAACTGCGACCTGCTGCTGGAAGAGAATACCCGGCCGCGGTTGTTGCCGTTGCCCAACGCCGAACTGCTGCTGTTCCTGCGGGGAATCAACCTCAACCCGGGCGCCGAGCCTGAAGACATGGTCTCGGTACGGATCTTCGCGTCCGCCCAGCGGGTGATCTCCCTGCGTCTGCGACCGTTGCGCGCCACCGATGAACTGTTGGCGCAACTGGCCGAGGGCAAGGGGCCCGAGAACGCTTCCGAACTTATCCTTTATATGGCGCAATACCTCACCGACAAGGTGCAGGACCTGGTCACTTGCCTCTCGGAAATCGTCGATGGCGAGGAAGAAAAACTCGACGCCGACGAACGGTATGCTCCCGAGCATGACGCCATTTTGCACATCCGTCGAAGGGCTGCCGGACTCAAGCGATTCCTGGCGCCACAGCGAGATATCTTCGGCCAGATGTCGAGGATCAAGTTGCCCTGGTTCGTCGAGGACGATGGCGACTATTGGAACGAATTGAACAACAGCCTGACCCGTTATCTCGAAGAGCTGGAATTGACCCGAGAGCGCGTGGGGCTTGTGCTGGAGGCCGAAGACCGGCGCCTGTCGGTGCGCATGAACCGCACCATGTACCGCTTCGGCATCATCACCGGGATTTTCCTGCCGATGAGTTTTCTCACCGGCCTTTTAGGTATCAACGTCGGTGGCATTCCGTTTTCCGAAAGCCCCTACGGTTTCATGGTCGCGTGCCTGCTGATGATCTGCGTCGCGACGGGGCAGTGGTGGTTGTTCCGCCGTTTGCGCTGGGTGTGATGGGGTTTCATGTGACCCGACGAAATGTGATCGCGTCTTCCACAGACATCACGAGAGGTGCGTATGCACGATCCGTTTGAACAGTCTTTGCGCGACATGCTCAAGGCTTCGCCGTCCAGCCGGGACGACGACGCATGCTTGGGGCGTGTACTGAAAACCGCCAACCGCCAGGTTGGCGCGGGGGATCTGTTCAGCCTGCTGGGCCGCTGGTTGCCCGCGCTGATGATCGCCCTGAATAATGGATCGGCCCATGTCTCGCCGGTTTCCCGCCGTAAACCTGTTACTCGCACCGCTGATAAGGCTGATTGAATATGGAACTTGATCTCTGGACCCAGAGCCTCGTCACGGCAATGACTGCGTTGTGGACCAAGGTAGCTAACTTCATCCCGAACCTCTTCGGCGCGCTGGTGGTGCTGTTGCTGGGTTTTGTCGTGGCCAAGTTGCTGGACACGCTGCTGTCCAAGCTGCTCGCCAAGCTGGGTCTCGATCGCCTGATGGGCGGCACCGGCCTGACCAAGCTGCTGTCCCGTGGCGGCATCCAAGTGCCGATCTCGACCCTGGTCGGCAAGATCGTGTACTGGTTCGTATTGCTGATTTTCCTGGTTTCCGCAGCAGAATCCCTTGGCCTTGAGCGAGTTTCGGCTACGCTCGATATGCTCGCATTGTATTTGCCGAAGGTTTTTGGTGCCGCGCTGGTATTGCTGGTCGGTGTCCTGCTGGCGCAACTGGCCAATGGGCTGGTGCGCGGTGCGGCCGAAGGCGTCGGGCTGGATTACGCCGCTGGCGTGGGGCGTATCGCCCAGGGGCTGGTGATTATCATCAGTATTTCGGTGGCGATCAGCCAGTTGGAGGTCAAGACTGACCTGCTCAACCATGTGATCGTGATTGTATTGATAACCGTTGGTCTGGCGGTTGCGCTGGCAATGGGATTGGGAAGCCGGGAGATCGCCGGTCAGATTCTTGCGGGAATCTATGTGCGTGAATTGTATGAGGTTGGGCAACAAGTGCGTGTTGGCGAGGTCGAAGGCCAGATCGAAGAGATCGGCACGGTGAAAACCACATTGCTGACCGAGGAGGGCGAGTTGGTGTCGCTTTCCAATCGGATCTTGCTGGAACAGCATGTGAGTAGCCGCTAACCCGGCAAATCCTGCTAATGTATGCCGCCGCGAAATGCCTGCTAGCCCAGGCTCCGGCGCACATTGACCTAGACTGTCGGCCCGACTTGTTTTGAACAAACCCCAATCGCTATCCACGCGCTACGACCCCCGTGATCTCTCCGATGAGGAGTTGGTCGCGCGCGCGCATACGGAGCTGTTTCACGTAACACGCGCCTATGAAGAGTTGATGCGTCGTTACCAGAGAACTTTATTTAACGTTTGTGCGCGCTATCTCGGGAACGATCGTGATGCTGACGATGTCTGTCAGGAGGTGATGTTGAAGGTGCTGTATGGCCTGAAGAACTTCGAGGGGAAATCGAAGTTCAAGACATGGCTTTATAGCATCACGTACAACGAATGCATCACGCAGTATCGCAAGGAACGGCGAAAGCGTCGCTTGATGGACGCGTTGAGCCTGGACCCTCTCGAGGAAGCGTCGGAAGATAAGGCGCCCAAGCCCGAGGAAAAGGGTGGACTCGATCGCTGGCTGGTCTATGTAAACCCGATCGACCGGGAAATTCTGGTGCTACGATTTGTCGCAGAGCTGGAATTCCAGGAGATCGCAGACATAATGCATATGGGTTTGAGCGCGACAAAAATGCGTTACAAGCGCGCTCTTGACAAATTGCGTGAGAAATTTGCAGGCATTGCTGAAACTTAGTTCGGCGCAAATATCTCTTACGTGTAGGCAAGTTCTGATAGACTTGCCGCCGAGTTGTCCCCCGGTTTGCGGGACTGCTTCACAATCACCAGATGGGGATTTAACGGATGAAACTGAAAAACACCTTGGGCTTTGCCATTGGTTCTTTGATTGCTGCCACTTCGTTCGGCGCTCTGGCACAAGGCCAAGGCGCAGTTGAAATCGAAGGCTTCGCCAAGAAAGAAATGTTCGACAGCGCTCGTGATTTCAAGAACAACGGCAACCTGTTCGGCGGTTCGGTTGGTTACTTCCTGACCGACGACGTTGAACTGCGTCTGGCCTACGACGAAGTGCACAACGCACGTACCGAAGACGGCACTAACGTTAAGGGCGCGAACACCGCTCTGGACGCTCTGTACCACTTCAACAACCCAGGCGACATGCTGCGTCCTTATGTTTCGGCCGGTTTCTCCGACCAGAGCATCGACCAGAATGGCAGCAACGGTCGTAACCGTTCTACCTTCGCCAACGTTGGTGGCGGCGCCAAGCTGTATTTCACTGACAACTTCTACGCCCGTGCTGGCGTTGAAGCTCAGTACAACATCGACCAGGGCGACACCGAGTGGGCGCCTAGCGTTGGTATCGGTGTGAACTTCGGTGGCGGCTCCAAGCCAGCTGCTGCTCCAGTTCCAGCACCTGCTGAAGTCTGCTCCGACAGCGACAACGATGGCGTGTGCGACAACGTCGACAAGTGCCCTGACACCCCAGCCAACGTAACTGTTGACGCTGATGGCTGCCCAGCTGTTGCTGAAGTCGTTCGTGTTGAGCTGGACGTCAAGTTCGACTTCGACAAGTCGGTCGTTAAAGAAAACAGCTACGGCGACATCAAGAACCTGGCTGATTTCATGAAGCAGTACCCAGCTACCAGCACTACTGTTGAAGGTCACACTGACTCCGTCGGTCCTGACGCTTACAACCAGAAGCTGTCTGAGCGTCGTGCAAACGCCGTTAAGAACGTTCTGACCAACCAGTACGGTGTTGAATCGTCCCGCGTTCAGTCTGTTGGCTACGGCGAATCCCGCCCAGTTGCCGACAACGCCACTGACGCTGGTCGTGCAGTTAACCGTCGCGTAGAAGCGCAGGTTGAAGCTCAAGCTAAGTAATTAGCCCACAGCTTTGGAAAAACCCGGCCTAGGCCGGGTTTTTCTTTGCCTGCGATTTATGGAGATGGGGGGAACACAAGACCTGTGGGAGACCTGTGGGAGCAAAGCTTGCTCGCGATGGCGGCCTGATAGCCGACCTGGCTCTTTAGTCATACCCCGTTCCAATTGTGGGAGCGAGCCTGCTCGCGATGGAGGTGTGTCAGTCAATGCATGTCTAACTGAACCACCGTCATCGCGAGCAAGCTTTGCTCCCACAGATCTGATGGGTGTCTGTTAGAGGGCGTAAACCTGGGCCAAAGCCGGCGGTGAGGCGGCCAATTCGGCTGCTTCGGCCACGGCGCCAATCACCAGTATCGCCGGGCTCTTGAGCTGGAAGGCGCTGGCAGCGGCTTCCATCGAGGCCAGGTCGCTGCGGCAGTCACGCTGGTGGGGCAGGGAGGCGTTTTCGATCATGGCCACGGGCGTGTCCGCCGCCAAGCCGCCGGCCAGCAGTTGCTCGCGGATCTCGCTCAGCTTCGCCACGCCCATATACACCACCAAAGTGGTCCCGCTTTGGGCCAGGGCTTGCCAGTTCAGGCTGCTGCCGTCCTGGGTGTGGGCCGTGACCAGGGTCACGCCCCGGGCAATCCCGCGCAGGGTCAGTGGAATATCGCATTGGGTCGCCCCCGCGAGGCCGGCGGTGATGCCATTGACCATCTCCACCTCGACGCCATGCTCGCGCAGCCACTGCGCCTCTTCACCGCCGCGGCCGAAGATGCACGGGTCGCCGCCCTTGAGGCGCACCACGCATTTGCCCTGGCGGGCATAACGCAGCATCAATCGATGAATGAAGGCCTGGGGGGTGGAGCGGCAGCCGCCGCGCTTGCCCACGGCAATGATGCGTGCGGCGGGGCAATGCTCCAGCACCGCGGCATTGACCAGGTCGTCGATCAACACCACGTCAGCCTCGCCCAAGGCGCGCACGGCTTTGAGGGTCAGTAATTCAGGGTCACCGGGACCTGCACCCACCAGCCAGACTTTTGCGTTCATAGTGTTTTCCTCACGAGATAGCCGCCAGCGGTTGCGCAGTGGCAACCAGCAGACGCTTGATTTCCGGTACGCAGGAACCGCATTGCGTGCCACAGCCCAGCTCTTGTTTTAACCCCTGCAAGTCCAGGCCACGCTCGATGCCGGCGCAGATCGCACGCTGGCTGACGTTCATGCAGTTGCACAGCGTTTTGCTGCCACCCGTTGCGGCGCCGACATTGCCCGGTGGCGCGCTCAACGGCGCCAGCAGCCAGCGCCGCAGTTGTTCATCGGCACGGCCTTCCAGCCACAGGTTCTGCAGCCAATGCCGGGCCAGGGTTTCACCGGCCAGGCGAATGGCGGTGATGCGACCGTTTTCGATGCGCACCCGTTTACCGATGGAGCGACGCGGGTCGTCGTAGGCCAGCACCGGCCCGTCGATCAGGCCCAATTGCTCGTCGATGGCCTGGAGCAGTTGCGGTTCGGGCGCGACGGCGCTGGCAGCGCGAATCAACAGCGCGGGACGTTCACGGCCGGTCAGACTCAGGCTGACGTAGGAAAACGCCTCGCACAGGGGGCGCAGGGCCTCCAGATGCTGTTGAACATCGCCTTCGATCAAAGCGAAAAGCTGCCAAGGCAGGTTCACCGGTTCCAGGCGCACGCCGCTGTGCTTGAGTTCCGGTTGTTTCGACAAGGGGTCGAAGGCCGGTTGAGTCAGGCTATTCACGCCGCCCTTGAGGAACCGATCGCCCCAATGCATGGGCAGGAACGCCTGGCCGGGGCGCACGCTGTCGTCGCTGTCCACGGCCACAATCACACTGCCGCGACGGCTCTTGAGGTTGACCAGGTCGCCCGCTTGCAGGCGGTGCCGGAGCAGTTCGTCGGGGTGCAGGCTGAGCACGGCTTCGTTCACATGGCCAAACAACTGCGCAGCGGTGCCAGTACGGCTCATGCCGTGCCACTGGTCCCGCAAGCGACCGGTGTTGAGCGTCAATGGGTAGCGGGCGTCACGCAGTTCCTTGGCGGCGCGATAGGGATCGGCCACGAAGTGCGCCCGGCCGCTGTCGGTCGGGAAAATCCCGTCCACGTACAGTCGCGCCGTCCCAACCGTGGCGCCTTCCGGGAAGGGCCATTGCTGAGGGCCGAGGCGGTCGATCAGGGCATGGCTGATGCCGGACAAGTCCAGGTCGCGGCCACGGGTCAGCTGTTTGTACTCATCGAACAGCTGGGTCGGGGTGTCGAAGGCGAACAGGCTGGGTTGGCCCGGGCGTAGGCGTTTCTCCAGGCGTTGTGCGAAATCCACGGTGATTGCCCAGTCCGGACGCGCTTCACCCGGTGCGTTTACTGCCCGACGGACGTGGGAAATCCGCCGCTCGGAGTTGGTCACCGAACCTTCTTTCTCGCCCCAACTGGCCGCCGGCAACAGTAGATCGGCAAACGTGGCGGTCTCGGTGGTGCGGAAGGCTTCCTGTAGTACCACGAACGGGCAGGCTTGCAGGGCCTCACGTACCGCCGTCTGGTCGGGCATCGACTGGGCCGGGTTGGTGCAGGCGATCCACAAGGCCTTGATCTTGCCGCTGCGCACCTGCTCGAACAACTCGATGGCGCTCAAGCCGGTGGTGGCGGGCAATTGCTCCACACCCCAATAACGGGCGACGTCGGCACGATGCTCCGGGTTGGCGGCTTCACGATGGCCTGGCAGCAGGTTCGACAGGCTGCCGGTTTCCCGTCCGCCCATGGCGTTGGGTTGGCCGGTCAGCGAGAACGGGCCCGCCCCCGGCCGGCCGATTTGTCCGGTGGCCAGGTGGAGGTTGATCAATGCGCTGTTTTTGGCGCTGCCGGCGGTGGACTGGTTCAGGCCCATGCACCACAAGGACAGGAAGCTCGGCGACGTGCCGACCCATTCGGCACACTGGTGCAGTTGTTCGACGCTGATGCCGCACAACTGGGCGACCATCGCCGGGGTGTAGTCGCGGACCAGGTTCTTCAGGTCCGCCAGACCTTCGGTATGGGCCTTGATGAAGTCGCGGTCGACCCAGTCTTCCCACAGCAGCAGGTGCAAAATCCCATGGAACAAGGCGACATCGGTGCCCGGCAAGATCGCCAGGTGCAGGTCCGCCAGGTCGCAGGTGTCGGTGCGCCGGGGGTCGATGACGATGATTTTCATCTGCGGCCGGCGGGATTTTGCCTCTTCGAGGCGGCGAAACAGGATGGGATGGGCGTAGGCCATGTTACTGCCGACGATCATCACGCAGTCGCTCAACTCCAGGTCTTCGTAGCTGCAGGGTGGGGCGTCGGCACCGAGGCTGCGCTTGTAGCCCACCACGGCAGAGGACATGCACAGCCGCGAATTGCTGTCGATGTTGTTGGTGCCGACCAAGGCTCGGGCGAGTTTGTTGAAGGCGTAGTAGTCCTCGGTCAGCAATTGGCCGGAGATGTAGAACGCCACGCTGTCGGGGCCGTGCTCGGCGATGGTGTCGGCGAAGACGCTGGCGGCGTGATCCAGGGCGCTGTTCCAGCCGGTTCGGGCCCGGGCCAGGCCTTTGCCCAGGCGCAGCTCCGGGTACAGGGCGCGGGCGGCGAGGTCGCCGGTCAGGTGCAGGGTCGAACCCTTGCTGCACAGTTTGCCGAAGTTGGCCGGGTGGGCGGGATCGCCGCTGACGCCGAGGATGCGCTCGCCGTCATGCTCGATCAGGACGCCGCAGCCGACCCCGCAATAACAGCAGGTCGAGGCAGTGATCTGGCGGTTCATCAGCTTGCGTCCCGCAGGGCCAGTTGCACCCGGCCGTTTTCGACCCGGGCCGAATGATGATGGGCGCAGCCCACGTCCGGGGCTTGGGCCAGGCCGGTTTCCAGGTCGATCTGCCAGTTGTGCAGCGGGCAGGCCACGCGCTTGCCGTAGACCAACCCTTGGGACAGCGGGCCACCCTTGTGCGGGCAACGGTCATCGAGGGCGAACACTTCATCGTCGCTGGTACGAAAAATCGCGATATCGCCTTTGGGACCATTGATGATGCGCGAACCGAGGATATTGATCTCTTCCAGTGCGCAGATATCCAGCCAGTTCATGCCGGCACCTCCAGGTTCTTCACGGGGATGACTTCGAACTCTTTCTTCAACTGAGGCTGTTCCAGGCGTTGTTTCCAAGGGTCCTGTTCCAGCGACAGGGAAAACTTCAGGCGTTCGTGAAGGGCCTTGCGCCGCTCGGGGTCTTCCAGCACGGCTTTCTTGATGTGCTCCATGCCGACCCGCTGCATGTAATGCACGGTGCGTTCGAGGTAGAAGGCTTCCTCGCGGTACAACTGCAGGAACGCGCCGTTGTATTCACGCACTTCCTCGGCGGTCTTGAGCTTGACGAAAAACTCCGCGACTTCGGTCTTGATCCCGCCGTTGCCACCGATGTACATCTCCCAGCCGGAATCGACGCCGATAATTCCCACGTCCTTGATGCCGGCTTCCGAGCAGTTGCGTGGGCAACCGGAGACCGCCAGCTTCACCTTGTGCGGCGACCACATATTGAACAGGTCGTGTTCCAACTCGATGCCCAACTGGGTGGAGTTCTGCGTACCGAAGCGGCAGAACTCGCTGCCCACGCAGGTCTTCACGGTGCGGATGGACTTGCCGTAGGCGTGGCCGGACGGCATGTCGAGGTCTTTCCAGACGCCGGGCAAGTCCTGTTTCTTGATGCCCAGCAAGTCGATGCGCTGGCCGCCGGTGACCTTGACCATTGGCACGTTGTATTTATCGGCGACGTCGGCAATGCGCCGCAGCTCGGAGGGGTTGGTCACGCCGCCCCACATCCGCGGGACCACCGAGTAGGTGCCGTCTTTCTGGATGTTGGCGTGGGCGCGTTCGTTGATCAGGCGCGACTGTGGGTCGTCGTGGGCTTCGCCAGGCCAGGTGGATATCAGGTAATAGTTCAACGCCGGGCGGCAGGTGGCGCAGCCGTTCGGGGTGCGCCAGTTCAGGTAGCTCATGGTGCCGGCGATGGTCAGCAGGTGCTGGTCGCGGATCGCCTGGCGGATCTGGCCGTGGTTGAGGTCGCTGCAACCGCAGATGGCTTTTTCGCTTTTTGGCTTGACGTCCGCCGCGCCGCCCACGGTGTTGATCAGGATCTGCTCCACCAGGCCGGCGCAAGAGCCGCAGGAACTGGCGGCCTTGGTGTGTTTTTTCACGTCATCGACGCTGAACAGCCCGTGCTCCTGGATCGCCTTGACGATGGTGCCCTTGCACACGCCGTTGCAGCCGCAGACTTCGGCGGTGTCGGCCATGCTCATGGCTTTGTCCTGGCCTTGGTGGCCTACATCGCCTAAAGCGTTTTCCCCAAACATCAGGTGATCGCGGATCTCGCTGATGCCGTGATTCTCACGAATCTGCCGGAAATACCAGCCGCCGTCCGCGGTATCGCCGTACAGGCAGGCACCCACCAGCACGTCATCCTTGATCACCAGTTTCTTGTAGACGCCGCCGATCGGGTCGGAAAGGGTGATGGTCTCGGTGCCTTCGCCGCCCATGAAGTCGCCGGCGGAAAACAGGTCGATGCCGGTGACTTTCAACTTGGTCGACGTGACCGAACCCTTGTAAGTGGCGAAGCCCAATTGCGCGAGGTGGTTGGCGCAGACCTTGGCCTGTTCGAACAGCGGCGCCACCAGGCCGTAGGCGGTGCCGCGGTGGCTGGCGCATTCACCGATGGCGTAGATGCGCGGGTCGTAGGTTTGCATGGTGTCGTTGACCAGGATCCCGCGGTTGCAGGGGATGCCGGATTTTTCCGCCAGTTCGGTATTGGGGCGGATGCCGGCGGCCATCACTACCAGGTCGGCGGGAATGATGTCGCCGTTCTTGAACTGGACCGAGCCGACCCGGCCGTTGCCGGCGTCGTGCAGGGCCTGGGTCTGTTCGCTGAGGCGGAATTTCAGGCCACGGCTTTCCAGGGCGGTTTGCAGCAGTTGGCCGCTGGTCTTGTCCAGTTGCCGTTCCAGCAACCATTCACCGATGTGGACGACGGTCACGTCCATGCCCCGAAGCTTCAAGCCGTTGGCCGCTTCCAGGCCCAGCAGGCCGCCGCCGATGACCACGGCGTGCTTGTGGGTCTTGGCGGTGTCGATCATCGCCTGGGTGTCGGCGATGTCGCGGTAACCAATCACCCCTTCAAGGGTGTTGCCGGGGATCGGCAAGATGAACGGCGTGGAACCGGTGGCGATCAGCAGGCGGTCGTATTCGGCTTCGCTGCCGTCTTCGGCGATGACGCGGCGCTTGACCCGGTCAATCTCCACCACTTTGCGGTTGAGCAGCAGCTTGATGTTGTTGTCCAGGTACCAGCTCAGGTCGTTGAGCACGATCTCTTCGAACGTCTGCTCACCGGCCAGCACCGGCGAAAGCAGGATGCGGTTGTAGTTGGTGTGGGGCTCGGCGCCGAACACCGTGATGTCGTACAGCTCGTTGCTCAGCTTGAGCAGTTCCTCGAGGGTGCGAACCCCGGCCATGCCGTTGCCGATCATCACCAGTTTGAGTTTTTTCATCAGGGTTCTCCGCAAGCTCATGTCCGTTTCATCACGGCGATCGGACTGGCTCGGCAATTTTTACGAAAACAAAAAAAGGCGTCCCGCTAGCAAGCTAGCGAGGACGCCTTTGTCCTGGTCCCGTTCTCTCGGGAAGCACCGCCTTCATCGTTGGAGGCGTTGCTTTATGTATGGTGGTGTAGGTAATGCAGTGGTTGTGCCAAGTGGCGCGAAGGCGTGGATTTATTGAGCAGCGGGCTGGTTGAGCGGATTGGGGAGGGATTTATTGCACCGAATCAAAGCGTGTTGCCCGGTAATGGAGCGCGCTAGGGCGAGCGAAAAAGTTTTTGTGGCGAGGGAGCTTGCTCCCGCTGGGCTGCGAAGCAGACCCAAAAAAAGGCGACCGCTGCGCGCTCGAGCGGGAGCAAGCTCCCTCGCCACGGTCATGAGTGGAATACCAAGAACAACAGCACCACATTCACCACCAACGACACCAGCGCCAATGTCCGCCAGACCTTCAGCGGCTCTCTTTCCAGCAATGGCCGGGGCCTTACACTCAAACTGCGGCGCTCGCCCTGCTCCAGCAACAACAGCCATTCCTCGGCCGTCTCAAAACGCTGACCCGGATCCGCCGCGACCGCGCGTTCCAGGCTTTGCCCGAGCCATTCGGCCAAGTCCGGCCGATAGCGGCTGGCACTGACCGGCACGCCGAAGCGCGGGCGCTGGAAGGCTTCGATCTCGCCGTAGGGATAATGCCCGGTCAGCAGGAAATACAAGGTCACGCCGACGGCATACAAATCCTGTTGCGCCGTGGGCGCGGTGCCGCCGAAGGCTTCCGGGGCAATGTAGCTGGGTGTGCCGGGCAGCACGTTGGCCTGGTCCTCGGACAAGCCCGGGCAATACGCCAGGCCAAAATCCAGCAAGCGCAATTCCCCGTCGTCGCCCAGGTGCAGGTTTTCCGGCTTGATGTCGCGGTGGTAGATCTGCCGTCGATGCAACAGGCCCACCGCCCGCACCAGCCGCTGCGCCAGGTCCTGCCATTGGGCCAGGGGCAGCGGACCGCCTTGGTTGAACAGCTCGGCCAGGGTCGCGCCCGGATATTCACGCATCACGTAGTACAGATGCTGACGTTGGGGCACCCCATGGACTTCGGGAAACTGCCGCCCGGCGACGCGTTTGAGAAACCATTCCTCCGAGAGCAAGGCCTGACCGGCCCGGCTATCGTCCCGTAGCTGCACGGGCAAGGTTTTCAGCAGCCAAGGTTGGCCTTGGCCGTCGTGCACCCGGTAAAGCAACGATTGCTGGCTCTGGCCGAGCAGGCTTTCGATCTGCCAGCCCTCGAACACCTGGCCCGGTTTCAGCGCCGGCGGCAAGGGCCATTGCTGGAGCTGGATCAAGGCATCGCCAATGTTGGCTTCGCCGAGGGCATCGACCCGCACCAACAACGCGCTGGCATTGTCCTGGCTACCGGCCAGGTGCGCGGCGTTGACCAGCGTCTGCGCGGCGAGGTGCAGGTCGGGTTGGTCGCGAAGGATGCCGGCGATGGCCATGTCCCCCAAGACCGCCCAGACGCCGTCGCTGAGCAACACGAAGGTTTCGTCGGTGCGCAGTTCACCGTCGAGAAAGTCGAGGATCAGGTGTTGGTCCAGCCCCAGGGCCCGCTTCAGCACATGCTGCATGCCCTGCTGTTCCCAGACGTGATCCTCGCTGACCCGTTGCAGGTGATCGGCATGCCAGCGGTAGACCCGGCAATCGCCGACGTGGGCCAAGGTGAAGCGCCGGCCCCGCAGGACCAGGGCGCTCACGGTGGTGAGCAGCGGTTGCCCGCCGCCGTTGGCCTGCAGCCAGCGGTTCTGGGCCAGCAACAGCCGGTCCAGCGCTTGGGCCACGCCCCAGGTTTGCGGCGTGGAATAGTAGTCCAGGGCCAGGGCCTGCAAGGTCGAACGGGCGGCCAGCCCACCATCGGCGCATTGGCTCACGCCGTCGGCGATGGCGAACAGGTAACCCTTGCTGGCAGCCAGGGCCGGGGCGGGCGTGACCAGGCGCAGGGCGTCCTGGTTTTCTTCCCGCGGGCCGATGGCGCTGGCCTCGGCAAAACTCAATTTCAGGCTCATGGTTGCAGGTTATACCCGAGCAGCGGTGACGGCTGCCGAACCCCAAGTGGTTCTCCAGCGACGCTTGACGCCATACAGGCCGAACCAGGCCAGGACACCGAGGCTGGCGAACAACCACAGGGCCAGTTGATAGCTGCCGGTGCTTTGCTTGATCGCGCCCATGCCCGCCGCCAGGGCGAAGCCGCCGATGCCGCCGGCCATGCCGATCAGCCCGGTCATCACGCCGATTTCGCGACGGAAGCGTTGTGGCACTAGTTGGAACACCGCGCCGTTGCCCGCACCCAAGCCGAGCATGGTGCAAACGAACAGGGCCAGGGCCGCATAGGAACTCGGCAGGTTGAAGCCCACCGCGGCGATGCAGACGGCCGCTACGGTGTACATGCCGAGCAAAGTGCGGATGCCGCCAAAACGGTCCGCCAGGGCACCGCCCAAGGGGCGCATCAGGCTGCCACCGAAGACGCAGGCGGCGGTGTAGTAGCCGGCGGTGACGGGGCTCAGGCCATATTGGTCGTTGAAGTAGCCGGGCAGGGCGCTGGCCAGGCCGATGAAGCCGCCGAAGGTCACGCTGTAGAAGAACATGAACCACCAGCTGTCGCGGTCGCCCAGGGCCTTGAGGTAGTCGGCCATGGATTTGGCTTTTGGTCGCTCAGGGGCGTTCTTGGCCAGCCAGGCGAAGAGGACCAGGGTCAGCACCAGCGGGATCAGCGCGAAGCCGAACACGTTGGTCCAGCCGAAGGCCACGGCCATGACCGGTGCGATCAACGCGGCGAGCACGGTGCCCGAGTTGCCAGCCCCGGCGATGCCCATGGCCTTGCCCTGGTGTTGCGGCGGATACCACTGGGAGGCCAGGGGCAGGGCGACGGCGAACGAAGCGCCGGCCACACCGAGGAACAGGCCCAGCAGCAGGGCTTGTTCGTAGCTGTGGATGCCCAGTTTCCAGGCGCAGAACAGCGCACCGATCACGATCACCTGGCCAACCATGCCGGCGGTCTTGGGTGAAATCCGGTCGGCCAGCAGGCCCATGAACAGGCGCAGCACGGCGCCGGCCAGGATCGGTGTCGCCACCATCAGGCCGCGTTGCTGGGTGGTCAGGTGCAGGTCGGCGGAGATCTGTACCGCCAGTGGCCCGAGCAGGTACCAGACCATGAAACTCAGGTCGAAATAAAGAAAGGCCGCGAACAGTGTCGGGGTGTGGCCGGATTTCCAGAAGCTTGAATTCATCGCGCACCTCAGCTGTAAAAGTCTCGAGAAATGAGTCAGTGCTTAGAGCAGTGCGCCGCCTGTGGTCGCACCACCGGCCCCGAAGGGCTAAAACAAAAAAACGCCGCAACCCGGATCGCCAGAGAGGCAAGGAGGGTGTGCGACGTCTTTGTCGTAGGTGGGGCAACCGCCGTTGGTTACCTGTGGGGTTGCTTAAGCGAGATCTGTGCCAACCTGTGAGGTAAGGGGGAGGGCCCTTCGCGAGCAGGCTCGCTCCCACAGGGATTGTAGTTGTTCGCAAATGTCGTGCTCACCCCGCAAACCCTGTGGGAGCGGGCTTGCTCGCGAAGACGGTGGGGCAGTCGATATCAATGTTGGAAGTAAGACCGCTTTCGCGAGCAAGCCCGCTCCCACAGTGGATTGGGGTTGTTCCCAAATGCTGCGTTCACCCTGGAACCCATGTGGGAGCGAGCTTGCTCGCGATGGCGGCAGGCACGGCGCTACTAGGCTTTCAGCCGAGCAATTCATTCATGGCGATGATCTGCTCCGCCACCTGGATCAGTTTCTGCTGGCGGCTCATGGCCTGGCGGCGCATCAGGGTGTAGGCCTGCTCCTCGTTGCATTCCTTCATCTTCATCAGCATGCCCTTGGCCAGTTCGATGCGCTTGCGTTCGGCCAGTTGCTGGTCCCGGGCCAGGAGTTGGGCGCGCAGGGCCTGGTCGCTTTCGAAGCGGGCCATGGCCACGTCGAGGATCGGTTGCAGGCGCGCGGCGTGGATGCCTTCGACGATGTAGGCGCTGACGCCCGACTTGATCGCCTGGCGCATTACATTGGGGTCGTGCTCGTCGGTAAACATGACGATCGGTCGTGGCTGGTCGCGACTGACCAGCACCACTTGCTCCATCACATCGCGCCCGGGTGACTCGGTATCGATCAGGATCACGTCCGGACGCACCGTTTCGACGCGCGCCGGCAGGTCGATGGTCAGGCCGGATTCGTCGATCACTTCGAAGCCGGCTTCGATCAGGGCAGCCTTGAGGCGGCCGACTTTTTTCGCGGTGTCGTTGATCAGCAGGATACGCAGCATGGTCGTGGCTCCTGTCAGCGGCTGGCGAGAAGGGGAGCCGCATCGCTCAAGGCGTGCAGTTTGAAGCTGCGGGCGTACCCGGCCGGGTCCGAGCCGTCCCAGGTGGTGCCGTCGATCAGTTGGCTGCTGCGCACGTCCTGGCTTGGGGACGCAATGTCCAGCGCCCCACAGGCTTCACGGTACAGCGTGAGTTGCTGGACGTCCCGGGCCACGGCCAGGTAATCCGGGTCTTCGCGCAGCAAGCCCCAGCGACGGAACTGGGTCATGAACCACATGCCGTCGGACAGGTACGGCAGGTTCACCTCGCCGTCGCCATGGAAGCGCATCGCGTGGGGATCCTGCCAGCTGTTGCCCAAGCCGTCGGCATAGATGCCCAGCAGGCGCGGCTCGATGCAGTCCAGCGGGGCGTCGAGGTATTGCGGTGCACTCAACAGTTGCGCGGTGCTGCGACGGTTTTCGCTGCTTTGTTCGATGAAACGGCTGGCTTCGAGAATGGCCATCACCAACGCCCGGGCGGTATTGGGGTATTGCTCGACGAACGCACGGGTGCAGCCCAGGACTTTTTCCGGGTGGTCGGGCCAGATGGTCTGGGTGGTCGCCAGGGTAAAGCCGAGGTTCTGTTTCACCGCGCTGGCGCACCAAGGCTCACCGACGCAAAACCCGTCGATACGCCCGGCTTGCAGGTGCGCGATCATTTGCGGCGGAGGCACGACCACGCTGTCGACATCCGACAACGGGTGGATGCCCTGGGCGGCGAGCCAGTAATAGAGCCACATGGCGTGGGTGCCAGTGGGGAAGGTCTGGGCGAAGGTCAATTTCGGGCGAGTTTGGTGCACGTGCCGTTCCAGTGCTTCAGGACTGGTCACGCCTTGGGCCTGCAAGCCATGGGACAGGTTGATGCTCTGGCCGTTCTGGTTCAGCCCCATCAGCACCGCCATGTCGGTCGGTGCGACCCCGCCAATACCCAGGTGCACCGCATAGACCAGGCCATACAGGCTGTGGGCGGCATCGATTTCACCGCTGACCAGCTTGTCCCGCAGGTTGGCCCAGGACGCCTGGCGCTTGAGATTCAGGGTCAAGCCGTAGGGTTGGGCGAAGCCCTGGGTGGCGGCCACCACCACCGGGGCACAGTCGCTCAAGGCCATGAAGCCGAGGTTGACCGCGCTCTTTTCCGGGGCATCGCTGCCGTTGACCCAGGCCAGGGGGTTGGCTGGAACTTCATTCATCGTGCATCACCTTCCACTTAATCAGTCTGGCACTCATTTGGCCTTTGGCACCGGCGCCGATGAGCAGTAATGGTGCAAGGCATATGCCAGCCGAGCCCTCATCACCTTCCCATCAAGATTCCAGGCGTCGTGTCTTTCATCCTGTCGGTCCTTCCAACGCCACGTAGCAAAGGAGACGGCATGCAGGACACATCCATTCTCGCCACGGCATTGCCTGATCTGGGCGAACGCGTGCTGCACCTGCGCGTGGCCCGGGCCCAGGTTCAACTGAGCGCCGGGCGGTTGGGCCGCAGCCACTGCCTGCCCGTCGGTTGGGAGGGGTTGGTGGTGCAGAGCGATTCGCTGCGCTTCTGTGGCGGTGAGTTGCATGTCACGCCGGTTTGCGAAGCGACGCTGGTCAAGCTGCAGGCGTTCCTGGACATGAGCGATGCCCTGGTGGATGCCGGGCAACGGCTGCACGCGGAGCCATGGGCCCTGTTGCCGGTGGCGGAGGAAACCGTCCGCTCGCCGCAACGGCTCGAACGCTGGTACATCGGCCAAGCGATGAACGGCACGCCGGCCTATCACGCGGTCGCCCACCTGCTGCGTCATCACGAGAGCTACGGGCTCGTGCGTTTCCTTCTGGAGCAAGGCACCCACAGCGAAAAACTGAACACGCTGGCGCAACGCTACGGCGTATCGGTTTCGCATTTTCGCAGGCTCTGTCGCCAAGCCCTGGGCTCTGCCGCCAAACCGGCCTTGCGTGGCTGGCGCACGGCCCAGGCGCTGTTGAACATGAGTCTTCAGGACGGCTCGTTGACCGATGTCGCGCTGGAGTTCGGCTTTGCTTCGTCGTCACATTTTTCCAAGGAGATCCGCGAACTGGTGGGCTTCGCACCCAGCAGCCTGGCGGATATCACCTACCTTCCAGGCAAGTGAGCCGATGAGCCGCCAACCGTTATCCCCATCCCTTTTATTCGTCTGCCTTAGCGCTGTGATGCTGCTCGCATCCGGTGCCGCAAGGGCCGATGTCTATACCTTCGAGGCTCGCGAACAGAGCGCGCGGATCTTTTTCAGCGAGCTGTCCGGGTCATTGGGCAAGCCGGTGATTGTCAGCAAGGCCGCGGCGGCCAAGCGCATTGGCGGTACGTTCGACCTGCGCACGCCGCAACGGACATTCGAGCGAGTCAGCGCACAGATGGGGTTGATCTGGTACAGCGATGGCCAGGCGATCTACCTGTATGACGCCTCGGAAATCAAGAGCGCGATGATGTCGCTCCAAACCCTCACCGTCGCCAAGCTCCAGGCGTTCCTCGGCCGTTCAGGCTTGCACGATGCGCGTTATCCGCTGCGTCACGACGGACTGCGGACGTTCCATGTGTCGGGCCCGCCGATGTATGTCGACCTGGTGGTGCAAGCGGCCGGGCTGATGGACAACCAGCGTTCGGAGCTGTTGCTGGGCAAGCAGCAAATTGGCGTCATCCATGTGCGCAACACCTTCGTCAGCGACCGAAAATACGAGCTACGCGATGACAAGGTGACCATTCCCGGGCTGGCCACTGTGATCGAAGCGCTGTTGCGCGGCGAGAAGCAACAAGTCGAGCCAACGGTGGCCCAACCTTCCGCCCAGCAGCCACGAGGCTCAATGCCGATGTTTCCCCTCGAAGGCCTGGCGAACACCTCTTCGGACCAGGACCCGACGGCACCGCGAATCATTGCGCGCGAGGTGGCCGCCGGCAACATTCGTGTGGTCGCTTACCCGGACACCAACAGCCTGTTGGTCAAGGGGCTGCCCGAGCAGGTGCGCTTTATCGAGAACCTGGTCAATGCCCTGGACACGCCGAAACGCCATGTCGAGCTGTCGCTGTGGATCATCGACCTGCACAAGGACGAACTCAATCAGTTGGGTATCAACTGGCAAGGCGCGGTGAAGTCAGGCGGGCAATTCAGCGCCTCGCTCAACGCCGGTTCGGCCACCACCCTCGACGGCGCGTCGTTCGTGACCCAGGTCATGGCGCTGGAGCGTACCCAGCGGGCGAACGTGGTCTCGCGACCGGTGATCCTGACGCAGGAAAACGTGCCGGCGATTTTCGATAACAACCGCACGTTCTACGCCCCGCTGGTGGGGGAGCGCAGCGTCGATCTGCAGCACATCACCTACGGCACGCTGGTCAGCGTGCTGCCGCGTTTCGCCCAGGCGGACGAGATTGAGATGTCCCTCAATATCGAGGACGGCAATGAAGTCGAGAACCCCGGCCGGGGTGAGCAGCAGAGTGCCTTGCCGACCGTAGGGCGTACGCGCATCAGTACCGTGGCACGTGTGCCCCAGGGCAAGAGCCTGCTGGTGGGCGGCTTCACTCGCGATGACCATGGCGAGCAGGTCGGACGTGTGCCGGTGCTGGGATCGATTCCGTGGATCGGCCGCTTGTTCAGCTATCGCCAGAACCGCTCGGCCAACACGGTGCGGGTGTTTTTGATTCAGCCCAAGGAGATTCGCGACGCTCTTGAACCCGTGGAACTGGACATGCCGTTGCTGACCCCCGAGCAACATGAGCGCGTGCGTCGAATGTACTTCCGGATGTCCGAGCCATGATCCTGCCCCCGGTTTCCATGGGCGGCCGGGCTGCCCAGGCTCGATTGAACGCCGAGAAGGCCGCGGAACAGCCACAACCACAAGTCGACGCCGAGGCGACGCTGGACGACAGCGCAACGGCGGCCGTGGCCCAGCGCATCGTGCAGATCAGCGACGAGCTGTCGGCGGCGCTGACGCAGTTCCGTGGCCGGCGCTTGTTCGAACTCAAGTCCGAGACCCTGACCGACACCTTCGAACGCGTGCTCGAGGACGACACCGTGCCCAAGGCCCGGCAGGTGCTGAGCCTGGCGCGGCTGGCGGACAAACCCGTGGCTTGGTTGCTGCAAATGGCGCGCAGCCTGTTCCCCGATGACAGCGACCTGGCGTTGGTGTTGCGGGCGTTGTTACGCCGCCGCAACCTGGAAACCCGCACCCGCCAGCGCCTCGAAACCCTCTTGCAGACGGTGGTCGCCCAAGGCTCGCCCAAGCGCCTGAACGCGGGGATCAACGCCGCGCTCAAGGCCAGGATGTTCGGCAAGAGCATGGCGGTCAGGGCCGGCCTGCTACGCGAGACCTATCGGGATTTTCTCGAGTCCGACGAAGGCCCGCTCAGTTGCTACCAGGACTGGATTGCCCTCTACGGCCCGGCACAACGCATGAATGTGCTGGCCTTCATCGAAGCCGCGCTGCTCACCGACATCAGCGCCCAGGACCCCAGTTGTTCGCGTGTCGAATTCGGTCAATTGCTGATGTGCGTGACCGACCTCAAGCGCTTGCGTTCGGCCGATGCGCTGTTCATCGGCGCCGTGCTTGGCGATGCGCTCATCTGTCGGCACAACCCCCATGAAGCCGACTGGCTGGTGTTCCTGTTCGGCGTGCTGAGCTACCCCGATGACCTCGACCAGCTGTTGCTCGGGGTGTTGGGCGAGCAGGTGTTGCTCAGTGCCCATCGCGAACGTTCGACGCTGCTGCAAATCCTGCGGCGGCTCAGCCTGCAACTGCCGCCGCCGCTGTTTGCCGATGAAGAGGCGCCACAACGCCTGGCGATCCAGTTCACCCGCCTGGCCGACGTCGCCTATGCCCACGAATGCATCGAACAGCGCCAGCCCGGTGGTCAGCCATGATCGTGTCGCGGAGCCAGGCCTAATGTTCAATGTGTTCCTGCGAAGTGTCGGTGCTCGTCCGGAGCTGCTGATCCTGACATTGATGGTGATGATCATCGCCATGCTGATCATCCCCCTGCCGACGGTGCTGGTGGATTTTCTCATCGGCCTGAACATCGTCATCTCGTTATTGGTGTTCATGGGCTCGTTCTACATCGAACGCATCCTCAGCTATTCGACGTTCCCGGCACTGCTGCTGTTGACCACCTTGTTTCGCCTGGCGCTGTCGATCAGCACCAGCCGGCTGATCCTCAGCCAGGCCGATGCCGGCGAGATCATCGCTTCCTTCGGTGACTTCGTAATCGGCGAAAGCCTGGTGGTGGGCTTCGTGATTTTCTCCATCGTCACCATTGTCCAGTTCATCGTGATCACCAAAGGCTCGGAGCGGGTGGCCGAAGTGGCGGCGCGCTTTTCCCTGGACGGCATGCCCGGCAAGCAGATGAGCATCGACGGCGACCTCAAGGCCGGCGCCATCGACGCGGCCCAGGCCCGGGAAAAACGCAGCGTGCTGGAGCGCGAAAGCCAGCTGTACGGTTCGTTCGACGGGGCGATGAAATTCATCAAGGGCGATGCCATCGCCGGCATCATCATTATCTTCGTCAACTTCATCGGCGGCATGGCCATCGGCATGGGGCAATTGGGCATGGACATGTCCACGGCCTTGTCCACCTACACGCTGTTGACCATCGGCGATGGCCTGGTCGCGCAGATCCCCGCGCTGCTGATCGCCATCGGCGCGGGCTTCATCGTCACCCGCGTCAACGGTGATGACAGCAACCTGGGGCGCAACATGCTTGCCCAGATGCTCGGCAACCCGTTCGTCCTGGGCGTCACCGCGTTGCTGGCGGTGGGCGTGGGCCTCTTGCCCGGTTTTCCATTGCTGACGTTTCTCTCGATTGCCAGTGTGCTGGGGTTGGTGGTGTTTGTGCGCCACCGCAAGTCCTTGCGCCAGGCCAGCCCGGGCGAAAGCCGCAGCGAACCTGCCGAGCCAGGCGCGGCGCAGGGTGAGTCGGGATTGCTCGATGACGTCGACAACGTTGCCACCGAAACCATCGCCCTGATGCTGCTGGTGCCCACGGCACGCCTGCAAGCGTTGGAGAAGGAGCGGTGGGCGGCGCGCTTTCGCAGCCAGTTCTTCGTCGATTACGGGCTGCGCATTCCCGAGCCGCGGTTACGGGCCAGCGAGGCGCTGCCGGTCCATCAAGTGGCGGTGCTGATCAATGAAGTGCGCGCCGAGCAGTTCGATATTCACTTCGATCACTGGCGCCTGCTGGATTATTCACCGGAGCTGGAGCCGTTGGGTTTTGCCCTGGTGCGCGGTAACGACAGCAATCGCCTCGGTGGCGTCTGGGTCATCGCCGCCGACCGCGAGCGGGTGCAGCAGTTGGGTTACCACCTGCGGCCTGCCGACGAAGAATGCTATCGCTGCCTGGTCACGCTGCTGGCGCGCAACATCCAGGAGTTTTTCGGCGTGCAGGAAACCAAGCAGTTGCTCGACGAAATGGAAACGCGCTACCCCGACCTGCTCAAGGAAGTCTACCGCCACGTCACGGTGCAGAAGATCGCCGAGGTGTTGCAGCGCTTGATCGGCGAGCGCATCTCCGTGCGCAACATGAAGCTGATCCTCGAAACCCTCGCCCATTGGGCCTCTCGGGAAAAGGATGTGCTGGCGCTGGTCGAGCATGTGCGCGGCGCCATGGCCCGCTACATCAGCAACAAGTTTGCCCAGGGCAACGACCTGCGCGTGCTGCTGTTGTCGGCGGAGTTCGAAGACGTGGTGCGCCGGGGCATCCGGCAAACCTCGGGCGGCAGTTTCCTCAACCTCGAACCGGCGGAATCGGAAGAGCTGATGGACCGCCTCAGTGTCGGCCTGGACAGCGTGCACATCGCCCACAAGGACATGGTGCTGCTGTGTTCGGTCGATGTGCGGCGCTACATCAAGAAACTGGTCGAGGGCCGTTTCCGGGAGCTGGACGTGATGTCGTTCGGCGAAGTCTCCGAGACGGTCTCGGTCAATGTCATCAAGACGCTTTAAGGAAATTCTGCAAATGTTACCGATGGATATCGCCGACCTGTTACGCGAAGCGCTACGACACAGCGGCTGCGTGGACAGCCAGATTGGGCATTTCGACAGCCACAGCACGATAGAAATGCAGATGAAAAATCTGCCGGACATCAGTGTGGCTGAGGTGGAAGGTGATGTGTGGGTCTGGGCGGCCGTCGCCGAAGCGACGCCATCGTCATTGAATTATTGTGCTTTTGACCTGATGCAGTTCCTGCTCGAAGGCAACCCGTTTTCCCGTACTGGGCAATTGCACTTGTGCGAAGTCGAAGGGCGGCTGGAGTTGCGTTTTATGGCCAGTGCCTATGCCTTGAACGCTGCCGAGCACTTGGCCCAAGCGCTGGATTCCTTCGTGCAAGCCATTGAACGGCTGTTGGAAATCCTGCGTCGATGAGCATCCACCTGGAAAGACGGGCGGCCCATCCCTTGCGTTTGAGCGGCCCATTGATCGAAGCCGCACTGAGCGAGGTGGTGGTCGGCGAAGTCTGTGAAGTGCGCCGGCATTGGCGCGCGCCCGAGGTTGCCGCTCGGGCGCAGGTCATCGGCTTCAAGCCTGGTGCGGTGCTGCTCAGTTTGCTGGGCGAGGCGAAAGGCTTGTCCCGGGAGTCGATGATCGTGCCCACCGGCGCGACTCTGCAACTGACTTGCAGTGATGCCTTGCTCGGCAGTGTGGTCGATCCCCAGGGCGTGATCGTCGAGCGCCTGGCGCCGTCGACGGCGGTGGCCCAGCGCGACTGTGCGGTGGATGCCGACCCGCCGTCGTACCAGCAGCGGCGGCCGGTGGTGGAGCCGTTGCGCACCGGCATTCGGGTCATCGACGGTTTACTGACCTGCGGTGTCGGCCAGCGCATCGGCATTTTTGCCGCCGCCGGCTCCGGTAAAACCACCTTGATCAACATGCTGATCGAACACACGGACGCGGAGGTTTTTGTCATTGGCCTGATTGGCGAACGCGGGCGCGAAGTGACCGAGTTCATCGAGCATTTGCGCCAGTCGCCCAAGCATTCCCGTTGTGTGGTGGTGTACGCCACGTCGGATTTTTCCTCGGTGGATCGCTGCAACTCGGCGCTGCAGGCCACCACCATCGCCGAGTACTTTCGCGACCAGGGCCGGCGCGTGGTGTTGTTGCTGGATTCGTTGACGCGCTACGCCCGCGCTCGCCGCGACTTGGCCTTGGCGGCCGGTGAAGCACCGGCGCGGCGGGGTTATCCGGCCTCGGTGTTCGATGCCTTGCCGCGTTTGCTCGAACGTCCGGGCGTGACCGCGTCGGGCAGCATCACTGCCTGGTACACGGTGCTGCTGGAAAGTGACGACGAGCCGGACCCGATTGCCGAGGAGATTCGCTCCATCCTCGATGGCCACGTCTACCTCAGCCGGGCCTTGGCCGCCAAGGGGCACTACCCTGCCATCGATGTCTTGCGCAGCGTCAGCCGGGTGGCGACGCAAGTCACCTCGCCAGAGGTTCGGCAACTGGCGGCCGCGACCCGGGACACCCTGGCGCGGATTGAGCAACTTCAGGTGTTTCTCGACATGGGCGAATACAGCCCAGGCGTGGACGCGGCCAATGACCACGCGCTGCAACGTCGCGAAGCCCTCGGCCGATGGTTGCGCCAGTCGACGGAGCAACGTAGTGAACCGGATGAAACCCTGCGGAGCCTGCATGAAATCATTGCTTGATCGACGACGCCTGCTGGCCTTCAGTCAGTTCCGTCGGCAACGCGGCGAGCAGGCGGTGTTGCGTGTCCAGCGGCAATTGCAGCCATTGTTGCAGGAGCAGTCCAGCTTCGAGGAACAAGAGGCGGCGCTGCAACGGTTGTTGATCAGTCATCGGGCGAATGACTGCGTGATGGATCACGGTCAGTTGTTGGCGCTGTTGCGAACCCAGGCGGTCATTCGTCGGCGCATCGATCTGTTGCGTGTCGAGCGTGACCGCGTGGACCAGCAATGTCGGCAGGTCGAGCAGCAATTGCAGGTGCAGCGCGAGCAATTGCGTGGGCTGCAACGTAAACACGACACGTATGAGCGCTCCGTCCAGCAACTGTTGCGTGTGCAGCGGTTAGAGGCGGTGCGCCGGGAAGAGCGGGAGCTGGAAGAGATGATTGGGGTACGACGATGAATCAGGTCCTTGCGGTTCCCTCCCGACCGGTCCAGGCACTGGAGCCCGTCGACGAAGGTTCGTTGGATCAATGGCTGGACCCACTTGTCCCGGTGCAAGAGGATGAGTTGCCACAAGGCGTATTGGACCTGATGGCGTCGCTGATCCTGCCGCCTCAGCGACCCATGATCGAAGCCGCCCGGGCGCTGGCCCGGCAGGCGCCGAGTGTCGGTCAGGGCGTGCTGGTGGTTGAGGGCGATGAGGCACGGTCGGTTGTCCAGGATACGCTGGCGGTCGAGCCCGATGGAAAACCCTTGATCGCCCGGGAAACCGTGGCTTATCCACCGCCTCACCTGCAGCTCGGAAAATTGGCACAGCACCCGTTGCCGCAACGCCTGCAGCCTTTGGCTTCTGCCGTCGACAAGGCCACGACGCCAGTGCCGATCGCGCCGTCAACGGTCGAACCTCTCACAGCGCCTCGTGCCCGCCCGGCATCCCGTCTCGATGAACAGCAGTCGCCTCACATTCCGCAGGGCTTCCAAGACGTGCGCCCAACGCCAGCCGTTGCGCTTGCGGCCATCCCTTCACCGGTGCTCCCGCCCGCGCCGCCGATGCTTGAGATCATGGTCGAGGCGCTGCCGGACACGAACCGGGGTGTGCTGCAAGTACCGTTCAACAAAGGGGCTGCCCATGGACAGGTAACGATTACTCGGCTGCCCGATGAGCCCGCTCGGAACTTCACGCTCAACCCCAGCAACGCCCAAGTGCTTGAGCAACTCAAGGCGCCTTTCGAACTGGCTCGTGAGCCGGCCTGGCGGTTGGCCGACAGTGGCGACGAGCAGCCGCGCCAGGGTTCGCAGCAGGCGCCGGACGAAGACCCGGACGAACAGGCTGAGCGTCCGGTATGAGCGCCTTGCAGCTACGACGGATCGAGCCGTTGGCGCACGCCCAGGCGCAGGCGATTCAACGCTGGCGGCGCGCCGGTCATGAGGCGGGTTTGGGCCAGGTGCCAGGGGAGTGCGGTTATTTGCGTTTTTGCGCCCAGGGCGACGGCGGCGACTGGCAAGGGCTGATCGCGGCCCATGATTGGTTGAATCGAGCGCTGCCATCGTTGCAGTCGTTGCTGAAAGTGGAAACACCGTTGATGAACATCCTCGAATTGTTTCGCGCAGTGCCGCGTCCTTTGTCGCTGGAAATAGACGAGCTGCAATACCAGGCGCTGGGCGACATCACGTGCGTCGCCCCGGGGCGATTGCCCATCCGCGAGCTGCCCTGGCTCGAAACCCCTCGGGGGCGCGTTTGGTTCCTGCAACTTGCGCCGACACCTGCTGCCAGCGAGCGCGTGGGCGTCGGCGCATGGCTGGACGCATTGCCGTTGCGCCTGGAGCTGATCCTCGGCGTCAGCCAGGTGAGTCAAACCGACCGGCTACGCCTGCGTAAGGGCGATGTATTGCGCATCGTCCAGCGCACTCAGCGGTGCTGTCTGGCCGACCGTTGCCTTGGCACTTTCACCTTTACCCAGGAGGGTCTACACATGCAACCGAGCGTGACCGATGCCAATCCAGATGCCCCGACAGAAACCGATGCGGCGATAGACCTGGGAGCGCTCCCGGTGCGCCTGGAGTTCCTGCTCGCCAGCCATGAAACCGACCTGGCGACGCTGTCGCGCATCATCGACGGGCAGTTGATCCCGCTGGCCGAGGACGCGGCGCGGCACATCGAGGTGCGCGCCAACGGCAAGCCGGTGGCCAGCGGGGAACTGGTGCAGTTGGACGGCCAGTTGGGTGTCGAATTGCTCCAGGTCTATCGGGTCGGCGCCGATGAATGACGTCTCGCTGATCGCGCTGCTGGCGTTCGCCTCGCTGCTGCCGTTCCTGGTGGCGGCGGGCACCTGCTACATCAAGTTCTCCATCGTCTTCGTCATCGTACGCAACGCGTTGGGCCTGCAGCAGGTGCCATCGAACATGGCGCTCAATGCGATTGCCCTGATGCTGGCGATCTTCGTCATGACGCCGGTCATGAAGCAGGGCCATGACTACTACAAGACCGAGGCAGTGGCCTTTACCGACATCGCCTCGGTGGTGGATTTCGCCGAGAACGGCCTGGGCAGCTACAAGGATTACCTGCGCAAATACACCGACCCGGAGTTGGCGCAGTTTTTCGAACGAGCCCAGGCACTCCAGGATGAGAACGACCCAGGCCTGCCCGCCGATGAAGAGGTTGAGCCTTCGCTGTTTGCGCTGCTGCCGGCCTATGCGCTGAGTGAAATCAAGAGCGCCTTCAAGATTGGTTTCTACCTGTACTTGCCCTTCGTGATCGTCGACCTGGTGATCTCCAGCATCCTGTTGGCGTTGGGCATGATGATGATGAGCCCGGTGATCATCTCGGTGCCGATCAAGCTGGTGCTGTTTGTCGCGCTGGACGGTTGGGCATTGCTGTCGACCGGGCTGGTCAAGCAATACCTGACCTTGCTGGTCTAGGTGCACCGATGAACGATCTGGTCTATGCCGGCAACAAAACCCTGTACCTGATCCTGCTGATGGTGGCCTGGCCAATCATCGCCGCCACGGTGGTCGGCCTGGTGGTCGGGTTGATCCAGACCGTGACCCAGTTGCAGGAACAGACGCTGCCGTTTGGTTTCAAGCTGCTGGCGGTGGCGGCGTGCCTGTTCCTGCTTTCGGGATGGTACGGCGAAACCTTGCTGGATTTCAGTCGTGAAGTCATTCGCCTGGCGTTGAGTTAGGCCGATGTCGGTGGCGTTGTTTTTCGAGCTGTATGCCTGGTTCGCTGCGGCGGTGTTGGGCGTGGCGCGTCTGGCGCCGATTTTCTTCATGTTGCCGTTTCTCAATAGCAGCGTGCTGACCGGTGTCACGCGCCAGGCGGTGATTGTGCTGGTGGCGCTGGGCTTCTGGCGCTACGTCGGCGTGCTTACGCCAGCCCTCGACAGCGTGGCGTTCCTCGGCCTGGTGCTGCGTGAGGCGGGTATTGGTGTGCTGCTGGGCGTGCTGCTGGGCTGGCCGTTCTGGGTGCTGCATGCCATGGGCAACCTGATCGACAACCAGCGCGGCGCCATGCTCAGCAGCACGGTGGACCCGGCCAACGGTGTCGACACCTCGGAGCTGGCGAATTTTCTCCAGTTGTTTGCCGCGGCGGTGTATCTCGAAGGTGGCGGCCTGTTGTTGATGCTCGAAACCGTCGGCCACAGTTATCGCCTTTGCGCGCCAGCGAGCAGTTGTGAGCTGCACCTGCCTGCACTCTATTCATTGCTCGATGCGCTGGTGAGCAAGACCCTGGTCATCAGCGCGCCGGTGGTGGCGACCTTGCTGGTCAGCGAGGCGTTGCTCGGCTTGCTCTCGCGCTATGCGCCGCAGATGAACGCTTTCTCGGTGTCGCTGACGGTCAAGAGCCTGGTGGCGTTGGTGGTGCTGATGCTGTATTTCGGCGTGCACCTGCCCGATGAAGTTCTGCGCATGGGCATGATGTCCGACGGCTTGGCGAAGTATTTGGGCGGGGAGGAGGCTGATGTCATCCACTAGCGCCTCGAAGACTGAAAAACCCACCGCCAAACGCCTCAGGGATGCCGCGCGCAAAGGGCAGACGTTCAAGGCCAAGGACCTGGTGATCACCTGCCTGACCCTGTGTGGCATCACCTACATGGTCTTCAACAGCTCGCTGGTCGAAGTCATGGAGGTCTACCGGCGCATCATCGCCAGCGATTTTGACGCCGACCTGCAAGCCTATTCGGCGATGCTGGTGCTGGTCGGCCTCGAGGCGTTGCTGCCGTTGTTGCTGGTGTGCGTGCTGACCAGTGCCTTGCCGGCCTTGCTGCAAAGCGGTTTTACCTTGGCCAGTGAAGCGTTGAAGCTGAATCTGGGGGCGTTGAACCCGGTCAATGGCTTCAAGAAGCTGTTCAGCCTGCGCACGGTCAAGGACACGCTCAAGGCGCTGCTGTACCTGGGCAGCTTCGCCATGGCGCTGTGGATCGTCTGGATCACCCAGCGCCAGTTGCTGTTCGCCCAATTGTTCGCCGAGGCACCGGCGCTGTTCGCGATCTGGGGGCGTTTGTTGCTGGTGTTGGTGCTGGCATTCCTCGTTTGCGTGCTGCTGATCGTCGTGCTCGATGCCCTCAGCGAATACTGGTTGTTCATGAAAGACCAGATGATGGACAAGGATTCGGTCAAGCGCGAACACAAGGAGCAGGACGGCAACCCGCAGATCAAGGGCCGTCGTCGCGACCTGCACATGGAGCTGTTGTCGGAACAGGTCAAGTCCGATGTGCGCAGCTCGCGGATGATCATCGCCAACCCGACCCACATCGCCATCGGCGTGTATTTCCGCCCGGAAATCACCTTGCTGCCATTTATCTCCCTGATGGAAACCAACCAGCGCGCCCTGGCGGTTCGGGCGTACGCCAAGGAGGTAGGCGTGCCGGTGGTTAACGACGTCGCCTTGGCTCGGCGGATCTTCAAGACCCACCAGCGCTACAGCTTTCTCCAGGTGCAGGAAATCGAGGAAGTACTGCGCCTACTGATTTGGCTTGAGCAAGTCGAGCAGGCGTGAGGCCAGGCAAAGCCAGGCACAGTCTTTGTGGCCAGGGAGGAGGGCTGTGCGACTCCGCTCGATTGAAGGGCCCATCACTTGTGCCTGGCACCTGACCCTGTGGCGAGGGAGCTTGCTCCCGCTGGGCCGGGCTGGCGCTCCAGCGCGCAGCGGCCCCAAAGGCTGGCGACGCGGTGTTTCAGGTGGATTGAGTGGCGTTTTGGAGGGGCTGCTGCGCAGCCCAGCGGGAGCAAGCTCCCTCGCCACAAAAGCAGCCTCGTCATGGCATGAGCGCAATTTGGCAGCGGCCCTGCCGGCGTTTTGGCCCAATGCACCGGTCAGCGACGCTGACGTTTTTTCAGGAGTGTGGCTGATGAGTCGTGATAACAAACAAGACGAGCAGGTGGCCCTGGACGTCGTCGATGCAGTGCTCGGTGGGGCGGCGTTGAAAGACGTGCAAGGCCTCAGTGACGAGCACATGGACGGTCTCTATGCCTTCGCCTTCCAGTTCTACGAACAGGGGCGGCTGGACGATGCCGAGAAGTTCTTCCACTTCCTGTGCATCTACGACTTCTACAACAGCCATTACTGGATGGGACTGGCTGCAGTGCATCAGCTCAAGCAAAACCACCAGAAAGCAATCGACCTGTATGCCATCGCTTTCGCCCAAGGCAAGAACGACTACCGACCGATGTTGTACACCGGCCAATGTCACTTGGCCCTGGGCAAGGTCGGCAAGGCCCGGTTGTGTTTCGAGTATGTGCTTGAGCAAGCCACGCAAGACGATCTGCGCGAGCAAGCCAAGGTGTATCTCGACACCCTGGCCCACATGGAACAGCACTGTTCGGAGGACTGAACATGAGTGAAATAAGGACTGCTTTCAACCCGGCGCTTCACGGCGCGATGAGCCGCAGCGAAGCCTTTGAAAAATACGGCGCGGCGGCCAGCAAGGCCGCCAGGACCGCGGATTTTCAGGAGGCCGGCCAGAAAGCGCTGGCGGACCTGATGTCAGTGAAATACGAAGGCCACGACGGCCCGTCCGCCGCCAGTACCGGTCGGCCCGCATTGCACCCGCCAGCGCCGCGCGCCGATGGCAATAAACAGGAAACCAGCGGCGATCTGTTCACGTTATTGATGGCGATGATCAGCGAGCTGATCGGCGAGGTCGACGTCAAGAAACTGAAAAATCGCCTGGCGATGCTGCAGAGCATGGCTGGCGCCAAGCAACAGGCCCATGAAAATCTCTCGGCTGAATACACCGCTGCCGTCCAGGCGATGGAGGCCGCCGAGGGCAATGTCGGCAGCAGCCAGGAACACCTCGAACAACTGCGCGATCGGGTCTTGCACTTCCAGGGACTGCTGGATGAAAGCGAGGCGCGGCTGGCGCAACTGGACCCTCAATCGCCTGAATATGCACAGGAACTGGCCCGTCGCGACCAGCTAAAAGGCGAAGTGGCGAGCCATACCCAAGCCTTCAATGTGGCGACCGACGCGCATCTGAAGCTGATCGAAGTTGCCAATGCCTGTGCCAAGGCCGTGGGCACGGTATTCGCGAAAGTGGTCGCGTTCAGCGTGAATAGTTCGACACCCAAGCCAACCGATGAAAAGGCCCTCAGCAGCAGCGCGCTGGCGCTGTTGAACCGCTTGAAAATCATCGAGCTGCTCGGCGAATCGGCGCAGAACAAGGAGGAACTCAGCCAAGAGCTGTTCCAGGAACTGCAAGCCAGGCTTCAGGCACACATGGAGCGTGAGTCGGAAAAATACCTGGAAGAAGTCCGCAAGGCCGAGGCTCTGCAAAAGACCATGGGCTGCATCGGCAAGATCGTCGGGGCGATCCTGACGGTCGCGACCATCGTCGCCGGGGTCCTGACCGCCAATCCGGTGCTCATTGCGGTAGGCGTGATCGGCGCGGCGGTGATGATTGCCGACTCGGTGATCCAGGACAAAACCGGTGTGTCGTTCATGGCTGAAGCCATGAAGCCCCTGACCATCGTCATGCAAGAAGCCATCAAGCTGTTCACCGAGATCTACACCAAATTGCTGATCGGCCTGGGTGTGGATGAAGACACGGCCAAGAAAATCGCCCAGATCGCCGGCATGATCCAAGGCATCGCTTCGACCTTGGCGGCTGTCGTGTTGTTGGCGATGGTCGGGGTGCAAGTGATCGGGCCGATGGTCAGTGCCGTCGCCTCGAAACTGGCTTCGGTGGTCGCCCAAGCCACGCCCGCCGCGATGCAAGCGATGAAGCAAGTGGCAACCTCGGTCGGCAACACGTTGACCCAGATGCTCACCCAATTGCGCGGCTTCATCACCAATGGCGCTGATCCAGTATTGCTGGCGCGTTACGCCGCCAACCTGGAGATCGCCCAGGCCGTCACCGAGTTCGGCAATGTGGCGGTGCAGGGCGGGCTGCAAATCAAGAGCAGCTGGCACCAGGCCCAGGCGGCCGTGCTCCTGGCCGATGTGCGGGTAAGCATGACCATCAGTGAGGAGATCAGCGCCTACCTGACCCAGGTGGTCGAAAACTATGGGCAGGCGATGCAGGAGCGAACTCGCCAGATCGAGCATTTGTTTGCCGATATGCAACGCAGCCATTCCGTCAGCTTGCAGATGGTTCGGCATGTTTAACATTACTTTCGAAAGGTATGTCTGATGATCGCTATCGTTGCTACGAACCGGGGCATCCCTACCCTCATTGAACACGGTCGGAATAACAATACAGGGTTGAGCGAGTTGATCGCCCAAGACCTGGTTTCGAAGGATCGCATAAATAAAAGTCTTTCAAACGCTCCGATATTCGACACGATCACCGCAAGGCAGGTGCTCCAGAACGGCAATTTCACCGTGCCTTCGGCTGCGGAACTCGAACGTGCGATCGATGCGTATCAACCCACGGAATCGGATTGGGAAGACCTCGCTGAAGCCTTGTCGATGGTCAGCGATGAAGTACGTAACGACCTGGCCTTTGACCCGGGCGCCTGGGAGAAACACGCCAACGTGCTGGTGGCCGCGATCATCGCCCTGAACATCGCACGGGTCGCCAATGCACAACTGCGCGGCCACTTCAGCGTCATGGCCTCCGATGCGGCGAAGTCCCAAGGCGCGGCCATTATTGAGTCCGGCAAAGCGGCGCTGAACAGTGCCATCACCGCCGCAGTGGTGTCCGGTGCCATCGCCGGGTTCGCCATGGTCAAGACCTTCCAGGGCCAGAAGTTGAAGCACGCCGACATCGACCTGCACAAGCGTAACGCCATGGACGCTCGCAATATCGAACGCGGCCTCAAGGTTGAACGCAGTCGCGGCGAGTGGAATCCGCAGACCACCTACAAAATCAATACCCTTGACGATTTTGGCCGCCCGACGACAGTCGATTTCAAACTCAATGCCCCGTCCAGATCGCCCGAGGACCTGAAGTGGTTCGACAAGGAAATAGTCAAGGCGCAGGAGGTTGGTCGCAACGCCAAATGGCTGAGTGAAACAGATCCCCAGAACCGGCTGAACCTGCACAAGCCTAACGCCCTGCATGCCAAGAACATCGAGCGTGACCTCACGCTTGAGCGCAACCGCACTGACTGGAATTCGGACACCACCTATAAGATCAGGACGTTCGATGATTTCGGTCGTCCGACGCTGGTCGATTTCAAACCCAAGGGGGCGCCTCTGTCACCCAAGGATCAAGCCTGGTTCGACAAGGAAATTGCCAAAGTCCAAACAGTCAGTGAGACCTCCGACTGGCTGAGCCAGATGGGCAGCAAAGGCATCGAAAAGAAACTGGAAATCGGCCGCGCGCTCAATGCCATGTCGATGAGCATGAGCCAGGTGGTGGCGAACATCGTGCGCATGAACGAGCACGCCGCCCGGGAGAAAGAAATGCTGATGCAAAGCGCGCAGAACAGCCAGAAGAGCCTGAGTGACGAGATTGGCCAGAAAGACGCGGCCGAGGCGGCGTTGTTGCAGAAGCTGATGGAGATGGTGATGCAGCTGTTTCAATCGCGCAGTGATGTTATCCGCGCCATGACGGCGTAAAGGAGAGAGGTCTATGGAAATTACCCAATCGATTCGTTCGCCTATCGTATTGCTGCCGAACGTGGAGGCCATCACGGATACCGCGTCGCCTGTGGACGTACCCGCTGAGATTCAAACGGTCAGTTCCCTGACGAATCTACTCGATCGGTCCATGAACGCAATGAATCGCAGCCTGGGCCATTTGCTCAGGTGCCCGTCGATCATCGCCAAGCCTCTGGAAGGCACGGCCGCCGAGACCACAGCACAACACCTGATCGCGGAGTTCGTCGAACAGATCCACTCCAAGCGTGACCGAGCGCAAATGTGGGCCGGGCAGATGCGCCAATGCTGTGCGGTGATGACCCACAGCCAGAAAACAGGGCTCATGGATGAAAGCCAGCGCCAGCCGCTCAATGACGAACAAAGCAGGATCCTTCGCGCCCTCCAGGAACATCTGGAAGAGAAGAAGCCCCGTGAGATCGCGGAGGCTTTGGACGCGGCGATCAACTCATCGAATGACTTTTTTGACAAACTGCTCGAACTGATCGACCTGATCAAGAACAGTTACCTCGCAGGCTACGAGCACATCATTGCGGCCTATTCGGACTTCTTTTCCGACTTCAACACTGACATCACCGCGATGATGAAGGATTGGATCGTAGGGGCGAACGACGGCAAGGAGGTCAAGTTGAATGTGGGCGCGTTGCGCAATGCATTGGATAGACTGATCGCAAAGTATTCCCTACCCAACTCCGCTGCCATCCTCTTTCCAAAACCACCTGAAACAGGTGCCACTAAGGAAGAAGCAGAAAACTGGCTCAAGGCACTGGGCCTACCTGCGAGTTGCCTCAAGCAGAATCCCGCCCCGAACGGTCCTTGGTGTGTCGTCATCGACACCGGGCCACTGACAACGATGAAAAGTAGTCTGCCGTCGGGCGGCGGCACGGTGACCTGGGATACCGCCAAATTCAACGCCTGGCAAACCGGCTTCAACGCCCAGGAGGAACGCATGAAGAACATGCTGCAGTCGTTTACGCAGAAGTATTCGAACGCCAATTCTTATCATGACAATTTCAATAAGACGTTGTCGGCGCATTTGAATCAGTTTGCGGATATGTTGAGGGCGATGTTGAATTTTTGAATAAAATCAGAAATTAGCTAAGGGCTATGGTTGGTCTGTGAGCGTTCATCTACATGGCGGGGAAAATGCTTTTGGTGGGGTTCAGTGTTCGATTTGAAACAGAGGGGAAAGTCATTGAGCTTCTGTCGGACTATTTTTCGATAGATTATGGAGTGATTGTGCTCGGCTCAAGTTTAGTTGAGGACCTGTATGTGGATTCGATCGAGTTGTTGGAAATAGTGATGATGCTGAACGATGCGTTCGGTATCGTGCTACCCGAACGTGAGGTGGCAAACTTGAGGGTGGTGGATGATATTTGCTGTTTGGTTTGGGCTGAGCAGTCCTTGATTGACAACTGATTAACTTGCTTTGTGTATAAAAGGTAAATGGTTTAGGAGGGGGTGATGCGCATAGAGGCTGAAGTGATAAGTAGTGTGCCTCGTGTCGGTGTGGACGCCAAGGCTTCATTGTTGAAATCGGAGTTAATTGCGGTTTCCGCTTCAAATGCTGCTCCAGCTATTCATAAGGGCTGGGAGGCAGAGGATTATGTTTCTCTAAGCGAGTTGAGTCGAAGGGGAACTGGTCAGATTGAGGGTTCCGATCGCAGGCTGATTCCCAAAACTCATGATTGCTATGATTTGGCAAAGTTGTCTAGGATGCCAGAAATACCGAGGCCGTCAGAGAAGGCGGCAAAAAAATATAATAAGCCAACTGTTGGGTTGGTAGCTGATGAAAGTATAAGGTTGCGATTGGAGTTGTATAATAAGTCTTCGGTATTTGGCGGCGTTCCGGGTTTCATAGATGCGTTTTTAAGGGGGGAGCCCGGGGGGCGAACTGAAGGGTATCTACAGCGCCCGGAGCAATTTTGCACCACGTCATTTCACCCTCGATTGGGAGGGTTTATCATTTCACCTAATCAGAGCAATATACCGGAGAGAGGACAAAGCTATACGGATGATTCGGCAACTATTCTAGAGCGAACTCGAGGGAAAGCAGGGTTCGGGTTGGTCGCTTATTGGATACCTCCATGCACATACGAACGATACCCGATGTTTCAGAAATTATTTCCTGACACAGCGATTCCCGACAACGCTCCAGCTGTGGAGGCTTCAGATTCTACTAGCACTAATAGGCAAGAGAGACGTTCCACTCAAGAGTCAAATGAGACTTATAAGCTTCGGTCTGGAGTGGATTTTCTCTCCGTTCCGTTAAATCTTAGAAGGGAACATGTGCCCTTGTTAAAAGAGCTTAGGGAGCAGGCGATAGTTCATCTTGAGGAGCAGTATAAGTGCGATGCGGCAGTGGAGAATGTCGAAATTTATACACATGGTCCTTTTTATCTGAAAAATAGCTGCGGATTTCATGTTCATATCAGGGTTAATGTTCCGCAGCACCCCTTGGAAACGGATCTTCGTATATTTAATATTGATGATGTGGTTAAGGAGTTAGATGGTTGTGGGCGAATCAATTTTTCTGGGGGCGCTGAGGGTAGCTATTTAGAGTTTTCTGTTGAGGAAATGAAACTTAGCGGTTTGAAGTTTAAGGAGGTTCCCAATGTATGGGCTGAACCCGCCAAGGAAGAGCTCGGTGGGGAGCGAGGTCGCGTTTCATTGCGAGGGGTAGCTTCAGACAGTGGTACTTATAAAGTGCCTGAAAAGTCTGCAAAGAAATATGACCGTGACGAGGTGGGGCTTGTAGCTTTGCAAGCTTTGAAATTGCGGGTGGCACGGTATGGCGAAAATAAAGTAGTGCCGGATTTTGTTCACGAATTTCTGACTAATCCAGAAAGCAAAAAGGCGCAAAGTTTTTTTAAATGTCCTGAGCAGTTTGCCGCTACTCGGTTCTCTGAAGAGGTTGGTGGAATTTTCATAATGCCTAACTCAAAGCATATTCCTGGGAAATTTGAAGTTTTTCCTGAGCCTGGCTCTGTCAGGAAAGATACTTTGAATAAAGGAGGCTTTGCTTTGGTGGCTTACTGGGTGCCGCCGAAGGTCTATGAGGCTCAGTTGGTATTTGAAAAGCTGTTCAATATCAGTGGAAGTGCTGCCGAGGGTGACTGTTCGCGTAGGGAAACAATTGATGAGTACAAGACAAGAACAGGTTTAGGTCATATCAGCAATGCAATAGATGTAAAGAAAGCGCACTTGTCAATGTTGGAGGAGTTTAAGGTTGGTGCATTAGACTATCTCTTCAAGGTGTTTGAGGTGACCGATAAAGATAGAGTTGATTTTTATCTGCATAGTCCGATTTATGGGAATAAAACGGCAGGTCTCCATATTCATGTCCGGGTCAATCAGCGACTGCCGGCTGGCGAGTTAGATACCAATGCTCTAAAACTTGATACGCTGATATCGATTCTAAAAGATGAGGGTGTGAAGGACGATGATATTATGATGGCTGTTTTGGATTCGGTGCCCAAGACCAAATCAGGAAAGTACTTCATGTATACTGCTGCTTGGGGTAAAAAACAATTTGATGGAATAGACGTTGAATTCGTTGGTAATCCTTGGCGTCGTCCCAATTAATTATGTCAAAACTCGATGCGATGTAGTGATTTGCTCCTTGTGTCAACTGTGGGTAGCGGTCCGCTGAAGATGGTTGTGCGGGCGGGTAAAATACATGCTTGAAGAGTATTCCTACGGCTTTTGTTGTGTTTTCGTCATGCTGCGGGCTTTTTATCCTACGGCATGCTCTGACTCAACTTCCTATAGTCACGCAGCTCGCCATCGCGAGCCTGTGCCCGCCACAGGCTCAATCGCGCTTCAGTAACTTTCTATAGAGAAGTCTCAACGTATGGACAGTGCAACTGATCAAACCCCAGCCAAGTTATTCGTTTTTGACCACTGGCTACTGCAAAGCGACGGAACGCTGATGCGAGATGGACAAGGAGTTCATGTTCCACCCAAAAAATTGCACGTGCTGCAACCTGCTGCTGAAGTCGGCGAGTGCAGTCGTGAGCAGGGAAAAGCTGCGTGAAGTGTATCGAATAAACATGCAGCTCAAGTCGAAGGCATAAATTAAAAAGCACCAAAGCGTGATTTTTATCGGGTCACCGATTTTTTGAGTCTCCAACGAAGGGGATAACAAATATCGGTGACTTTTCAGATGTTAAATGATAGGCAGTGTGGAGTGGTATTTATTGTCTCAGTTCTGGATTGCTGTAATTTAAGTTGAAGCTGACGGCATTTGACAGGTTTTCAAATAACTTGGCATGATTGTGCTGAGTGTCTTGTCTTCCTGTCTCAATTGCCTTCACAATTTCTTTAGGTGAAATGGCTGTAGTGGATTGGTAATAAGAGTGCCCATTTCTTCCGCGAACTATTATCTCGTCCAAATCAGAGGAGAGTTCTTCATACCTTTCCGGATTAGTAAGGCTTTGATAGGCGTCTTCATGATATGCCGCAGGCGTTCTTCTTGCTCCTCCAGATGGAGGTTCTCCCAAGTTTATATCTTTTAATGCTGACTCATACCTTGAGAGTATCCCTACGTTACTGGTGGCCTTGTCGACAGCGAGAACTGTTAGGGACGTACGAAAACCGTTTTCTTTGCAAGCCTTCACCAACGTAAGCATTTCTGTGCCGTTTCCTTGTATCGATGCTTGCGTTACCATGTTTAGCCTGTTTTCAAATCCATATTTTCTTAGTCCGTCTTCCAAATAGCGTGCTGCTTCCTTACAGCCAGGTACAGTGCCTGGATAACCCTTTGATGATTTTTCTGTATATCCCGGTATATACTGTTTTAGTTCGTCATAGTCGATAATTAGGCAGTCGCCTTTAAGCTCGGTGGAAATGTTGTTTGTAATCGTTGATTTCCCCGCTCCCATTTGACCGGTTATGATGTGCACTACCGGCTCTTCTTTTGGGCTTGCATTTCCTGCAAGCTGATTTGTAACCTCGACTAACAGCAGCCTTTTTTCTTCCTGATTCAGCGGTTCAAGTTTCCTGGGGTCCGTTGGAGTCGCTACTTGCCGAAGTTCATGAAAGCTATTACTTCGATTTAATGTAGATACGAGCGCTCCAGGCAATCTGTTGTTTACTTGTTGCTCCAGATTCCCCCCTGCAATCGATCTGATGGTTGCCGGTGCGCTGACTGGCCCCAAAAAAACACCCATAGCTTTCGCCTCATTCTTAAAAGTGATTGGAACAACTTTATCGGTTGTCAGTATTTTTCAGAGTTTTCTTGGAAATGCTTTTGCATATTGAAATAAAGGGCGCGAGCCGCGCATTCAAAAAAAGCTCATCGTCGTTGCGGTGCGTCATTTTTTTAGTTTGTTATCGCTGATCGGTTGCGCTGTTTCCTCCGTATAAAAGTCTGCGTTAATGATGGTTGGTTTTCAGCTGGAAAATGGATATCGAGGGTAAATATCGTCAGGGGTGGCAGGGAAATCGGATAACTATTTAAACTAGAGGGGATGTGAATATTCCTACGGTGTTTGTCGTGTTATCGTCGGAGCGCTAGGTAATTTTCCTGCGGAATTCGCCCACACATCTTCCTATAGTCACGCAGCTCACCATCCTGAGCCTGTGCCCGCCACAGGCTCAATCGCGCTTCAGTAACTTTCTATAGAGAAATCTCAACGTATGGACAGTGCAACTGATCAAACCCCAGTCAAGTCATTCGTTTTTGACCACTGGCTACTGCAAAGCGACGGAACGCTGATGCGAGATGGACAAGGAGTTCATGTTCCACCCAAAGAATTGCACGTGCTGCGCCTGTTGTTGAAATCGGCGGGCACGGTCGTGAGTAAGGATTATCTGCTGGACCAGGTCTGGCCCAGGATGGATGCGGCGGAGGAGTCGTTGACCCGGTGTGTCTACGCGTTGCGCAAGTTGTTCAAGGAGAACAAGGATTACATCGCCACGGTGTATGGCCAGGGCTATCGGTTCACCGGTTCCGTGGTCGAGCTCGACGTGGCGAGCCAGGCGAGGGCGGTGGCACCGTCGTTGGCGGTGTTGCCTTTGCGCAATCTGGACGAGATCGCCGCGCTGGATCTACAAGACCTGATGATCCGCCAGCTGACCACGGCGTTCGGTGAGGCGTTGCATGTCATCCCCTCGGGGCTGATCGCGGCCAGCGGTGTATCGGACGATGTGCGGGCGTTGGCCGGGCGGTTGTCGGCGGATTATTGCTTGAACGGGCGTTTTATCGGTGCGGGCGGGTTGCAACACTGGTCGGTCGAGCTGATTTGTGGCCGCGATCAATCTCTGCTGCATGGGCAGACGCTGGATGCCTGTGATCTTGGGGAGGCGCTGGGTGTGTTGACGAGGCTGGTGGCCCAGCGTGTACCCGGGTTGCGTCCTGTCGGTGATCGCTGCGGGTCCTATTCGGCGGCGGTGGCCTATCTCAACGGGTTGTGCAGCGTGCAGCAGCACACGGCGCAAAGCCTGCGCGATGCCCTTGTATTGTTCAGGCAGTGTTTGAAACTCGACGCCGGGTACGCGCCGCCCTGGTGTGGCTTGGCGGATGTGTGGCTGGGGCGGGTGATGATGGGCCTGGGCGACCCGGTACGGGCAATTGAAGAGGCGAATTCGGCGGTGTCCAGTGCGTTGATGCTGGACCCCGGCAGCATTCCGGCATTGACGCGTTTGGCGTTGCTCACCAGTTTGCGTGGCTGCGAGCAGGCGGCCCAGGTGTTGTTCCGGCGCTGCCTGCTGTCGGCCGATCAGGTCGACGTGCTGTACTTTCATGCTTGGCATCACTGGTTCTGGCGGCGCAACGAGCAGGCGCTGCAGATACTCGAACAATGCCTGGAACATGATCCGGACTGTGTCCGGGCGCAGATCCTGCGGGTGCGCGTTCACGAGCAACTGACGTGGATCGGCGAGAGGCGCCTGGCATGAAGCGGCGCCGGAAAACCTGGCTGTGCCTGCCGGTGTATCTTGGCCTGGGATTCGGCATGGCCCAGGCGCACGCCTGGTGCTGGAACAAGGCGGGGCAGATGCATGCCATCGAACCCGAACTGCTCCAAGCGATTGCCGATGTCGAATCAGGCCTGCGCCCTGACGCCATCAATCACAACCGCAACGGCACCCGCGATATCGGGCTGATGCAGATCAACAGCATTCATCTGTCACGCCTCAGTACCGAGGGGATTACCGAGCAGCGCCTGCTGGATGAGCCTTGCCTGTCGGTGGAAGTCGGTGCGTCGGTGCTCGCCGGATTTATCGCCCGCTATGGCTATAACTGGACGGCAGTCGGTGCTTATAACGCCGGCAACTCGCCCCATCGCCAGGCTGCGCGGCTGCGCTATGCGCGCAAGGTCTGGCAACGCTACCAGGTCATCACTCGGCGGCGAGAGTGACGGTGTCAGGGATTCTGATCCTATGCCACCACGCAATCGACAGAATTGGATCAGGAATCCCGCGACCGCCCCCTCTAACCTACCTGCTCATTCGACCTTCCTGGAGTTTGGACGGTGACAGTCCCGACGGCCCCCCCATTACAGCCCTGCGTCCTGCGGATCCTCAACGGTCCGTTGCAGGGCTGCGAGTTTCCGCTTGGCGAGGGCACGACCCTGTTCGTCGTCGGGGCCGTGGCGATGTGGGGGGATGGCGCACGTGCCGCCAGCGTTCCGGCGGATGCCATTTTTATTCCCCTGGAGGAAAGCGGCTGCAACTTCGAGGTGCTGGCCGACCAAGCCACGCCGGACGGTGTGCCGGTGCGTTTGCTCGGTGACTCGGTCGAAATGCGCCACTGTGCGTTCCAGGCCAGGGTGCCGCTTGGCGGGTTGCAAGTGGCGCTGCGCCCTGGGGATCAACCCTGGACGCCCGAATGCCTCGCTCAGCCACAGGACACCCCACGCGCTGGTGGCGCTGCCATCCGTTGGCCTGACGCCCGTTGGACCCGATGGGGCGGCGGTGCCCTGGCGCTGGTTGCGTTGGTCGTGGCGGTCAGCATTGGCTCGATGCCGGGGCCGGCGCCTGAAACCGATATTCGAGCCCTGATCGCCGGCGCCAGTGCGCCGGTCCAGGTGCTGCGCGGTCGTGACGATGGGGTTTATGTCTTCGTGTCTTCGGAGCGCGATGCCGGTTGGAGCCGACAGGTGCTGGCGCGGCATGCCAGCCTGCACGGCAAGGTCCTGCTGCCGGATCAGGAACGGCGTCGGCTGGAGCAAGTACTGGTTGATCACGATCCGCAATTGGCCTGGCATTTTCTCGATCTCAAGGAACCGTCGCAGCCGCGCCTGCTGCTCAGCGCCCAACGCAACCTGCTGACGCCCGACCAGCAGGCCAAGCTGCTCGATGCGCTGCTCGCGGCGGCGCCTTATGCCCGCGACGTAGTGGTGCAGATGCAGGACGACGCGCTGCTCGCCGACCTTGCGCAGGGCGGTTTGCAGCGTCTTGCGCTGACGTTCAGCCGGGTCGAACACACGGATGCTGTCTCGTACGCCATCGGCGGCAATCTGCAGGACGTCGAGCTGGCCGCTGCGCGCCAGTACGTCGAAGATTTCTACCGGCAGTGGGGTGATCGCTACGTGCACTTCACGGTCGAGCTCAGGGACGACGCGCTCAAGGGCAAGTCGTTCCAAACCGGCCCGCAGGGCTACGTCAAGACGAGCCCTTCGTCCTGGCTTTTTTCCGATAAGCAAAATAGGTGACTCATGGCTGGTATCCCGCCCTTCCTTCCCGAATTTCCTGACGACTTTCTCGGCGAACAAGCCGCTGCGTTCGAGCGTGGCGCCCAAGGTCTGAAGGAGGCCCTGGATCATGCGCTGGATGAGCTCAAGCTCGACGCCTCGGACCCTGGAAAACTGGCGGCGTACCAGACCGCGTTCTCCTCCTACACGGTATTTCGCAACGCCCAGACCAACACGATCAAGGGCTTCAAGGATATCGACATGGCGATCATCCAGGCTGCGCGCTGACGCTTTCCCTTTCGACCGGCCATCGCTCATGAAGATGGCCATTTTCATGAGTGCATTGTATGTCCATCCAGAGTCTTGACCTGTCGCTTATCCAGCGGTCTGCCTTCATTGAACTGCGTGGCCCGCAGGAAGGTCCGGTCGTTTCACTTGAATCGCGATTGATCGAAGCGTTTGCCGGTTCGGCAGTCGATAGCCAACAGGAGGTCTCGGCGATCGATCAGTTGTTGCAGCGCCCGGACATCACCGACCCTGAAGTACTGGCGCAGCTGCAGGAACTGACGGGGCAATACAACGTGGATATCAACTTGCTCAACGTGCTGGTGCGCAAAGCCGTGGGCACGGCAGAAACCCTGTTGCGGGCATCATGAAGACGAGCGTCCTGGTGCTGCTGTTGTGCCTGGCGCTGGCGGGGTGTCGCCAGCCGAACCTGCTGGAAGGGCTGGATCAGCAGCAGGCCAACGAAGTGCTGTCGGTGTTGCAACGCAACAACATTGCGGCGGTGAAAGTCGACACCGGTAAAACCGGTTATGCGGTAAAAATCGACGCCCTCGATTTTTCCGCGGCGGTCGATCTGCTCAATCTTTATTCGTTGCCTTCCCGGCCGCGCTTGCAAGTGTCCGAGATGTTTCCTGCCGATTCCCTGGTGGCTTCGCCCCGCGCGGAAAAAGCCCGGTTGTATTCGGCGCTGGAGCAGCGCATCGAACAGTCGCTGGGTGTGCTCGAAGGCGTGGTGTCGGCTCGGGTCCATGTCAGTTATGACCTGGATGCCGGCGAGGGCGGGCGCAAGTCGCCGCCTGTCCATCTCTCGGCGGTGGTGCTGCATGAGCGCGATGTCGAACCGCAGTTGCTGATCACCGACATCAAGCGTTTTCTCAAGAACAGTTTCGCGACGGTGGAGTACGAAAACGTCTCGGTGGTGCTGTCCAAGCGCTCGGCGACCCAGCATGTCGCGCCGTCGGTGGCTGTGACGCGGGGGCATTCGCCGTGGCCTTGGTGGTTGGCGGCGATCAGCGCGGTGCTGTTGGCCGGTGGCGGCGCTTGGGTCTATCGCCAGTCAAGCGCAGGGCGGCGTGATGTCGGAGCTTGAGTTGCTGGAGCGAATTCTCGTCGAGCCCTTGGGGTATCTGCACCCCCAGCGTCTGGTTGTACCGGCGGGATTCGACGGAATCGAAGCCCATGCCGTGCTCAACCGCATCCTGCTCGAAGGGCTGGAACTGCAAGGCCCGTGGCCTTCGATGCCGTTGAGCGGCGTGGCGAAACAATGGGTTCGCCACTGGCGGCAACTGCCTTATATCGCCCTGTTGATGGGCGCTTATCGCCTGATGCCCGACCTGGCGCGCGGCGCGGTGCTGCTGGGCTTGCCCGGGGCGGTTCGCCGGTTCGCCAGCTTCAACCTGGGGCCGCGAGGTGGCCTGCCGATCGAGCGCGCTAAGGTTTCAGTGGAGCAGGTCGAAGCGGCCGGCCTCAATGCGTTGTGGAGCTGGAGCGAGCATGTTCCTCGTCCGTTACTCGAACGCCTGGAATTGCAATTTTCCGAATCGGTTGTTCGCATGCACCGGCAATGGTCGGTCACCCAACCTGATCCCACCCTGTTCTTTTTGGCGGTGCAGCATGCTCGACTCCATCCGAACCCTGACTGATTTGCCCATGGGCGATGACGTGCGCCTGGCTCGCGAAGACATCGCTGCCGCGCGGGGTCGTCATCGCTTGCAGCTGGAGGCCCAGCGCCGTGCACGGGAGTGTGTCCAGCAAGCGCACTGCGACGCGCAGGCGGTGCATGCGCAAGCGTTTCAACAGGGCTACGCCGAAGGCATCCTGCGGGCGAGCGAGCATCTGGCCGACGCTTTGCTGAGGACGCAAACCTTCGGGCTGCAATTGCGCAACGACCTGGCCCGGGCCGCCGGTGATCTGCTCGGGCAAACCTTGAATCGCCCGGAGTGGCTGGATGAAATGCTGGAACGCTGGCTGGCTGGGCAGCCGGGCGACTCGGGCGCGGTACTGCACCTGTTGCTGCCGCTGCATTGTCGCCCGCGTGGCCCTGCGCTGCGCGAAACCCTGGGCCGATGCTGGACCGGCGAGCTGATTGTGGAATATCACCCGCAGGATCGCTATGTGCTGCGGCTGGCGGATCAACTGTTGGAATTCGATGTCGAGGCGAGCCGGGAGCGGCTGGTACCCCGGTTGCTGGCGAGCCTCGCCAACCTGCCGGAGACGGTGCGCTTGTTGGATCAGGCCTCAAGGCAGGCGCTGGCGGACGTGTACGCAAGCTTCACCGATTTCGCGCCAACCGACCCTGCCGAGCTTCGCCATGAAGATTGAACCCATGATGGTTTCCAGCCTGTTCGATCACGACGTGAATGAGTCGGTCCAGACCCTGGAATCGCGGCTGCTGGCGGCCCGCGAGCAAGCACCTGACAGCAAACGCCCCGATCCCGAGTTTGAGCATTTGTATCAATTGCTGCTGGCGATGGAGGGGCAGGGGGAAAAGGCGATTCATGAATTCCTCCGTACGTTGCGCGGGCCGGATGGCACAACGGCGGCGTACCCCACCGCCCAGGCGTTGATGGCGATCACCTTGCAGGTCTTGGTGCGATTGAAGGACGAGGGGTTGGAAAAGTCGCAGATCTTCAAGGAAATCAGCGGTGCCAATGGGTTGGCGTTCGCGATGGATGTTTTCGTCAAGGGTTTTATGCGGGAGGTGTTCCAGCCGATGGGGGATGAGGTTTGGGAGAAGAGTGAGTGGTGAAGGCGGCAAAATGGGCGATGCCCACCTGGTAAAGGAAGAGAAGGTAAACAGTGATTTCGTGGCGAGGGAGCTTGCTCCCGCTGGGGCGCGAAGCGGCCCTTTCTTGGGGCTGCTGCGCAGCCCAGCGGGAGCAAGCTCCCTCGCCACGGTTAGGCGTATTCCAGGCAAGCCGATGAGTCAGGCGTTTGCTGCGGGAGTGGTGCGTGCGTTGACGTAAGCCGTGCCGGGACGTACCGCGAACACGACGGCGGCGACTAGCGCGTTGGCAATATGGTCGACCATTTCTTTTGAGATGGGCAAAGTTGAAAAGTATCGGGATGCCGAGGTGACGACGGCCACGATTATCTGGCCGATGGAGGTTCGTATCGCATTGGTGGACAGGAGCTGATCTTTCACCTGCTCGACAGAGGGTATTCGTAATTCCAAGGGCTTGACACGAAAGGCTTCTTCAGACGGATCCTTTTTCAAGGCGTGCATTGCTGTGCCCATGAGCAGTTGCCCGGCGACGTCGGCCCCGGCGTTGTAGACGCCCCGTAATAAATCGTCTCCTAGTTCCGGGGCCAGGGATTCGACAATTTGCTCGGCCCGGGCCTCAGCCGACAGATTTGGATCATGCGGCGTATTGGCCTGTTGTTCCATCCAGGCCCACAGTTGAAAGGTAAAGCCTTCCGTTTCTGACGATGGAGGCTTGTTACCTTGGGCCATGGCATACCCGGCACCTGAGTGTGGGGCGGTGTAGTTCATGCCGGTAAAGGACAGGAACTGGAGCATACCGTTCAGCACGCCTGCTGCCGCCGTGCCGCTGGGGTTGGGTTTTGTATTGTCGCCGGTGGGACAAAACAGGCTCACCAGATCCTGGGCAAACGTATAGAACAACATGGCCGAGCCGGAGGATGCCAATGCTGGCAGTGCGGAGGGCGCCGCTATGGCAGCGACCAGAGCCAAGGTTGACATTCCGAGAGTGATGGCGCGCGCCAGGCGCGTTTCGGCGTTTGCGGTTCCCTTGCACTCGTCCCGAATCGCACCGAGGATGTTCAGCAGTGGCCCGATGCACTGGGTAACCCCGCCCATCACGCTGCGTGTCAGCGGCGAAGCGGCATTGGATTGGAGGGTTTTTTCCAGGATGAACCCGGACAGTTGCCTGATCACCGTAAGGGCACCGGTGACCAGGCCGGTGCGTAGGCCGGAAATGGTCAAGTTGCTCGCCCAGCGTCCGAGATTGCCTTCGAATTCGTTGTTGGCCAGTTTGCCTAGGCAATCACTGATCCAATTAAGGATGGTCAGGGCGCGTTGTATGAATGTGTCGGAATCTGACGAATGCTTTGAGCCTTCGAACATCTCCATATCAATCACGAAATCTTCATCGTATGTCTCCTTTAGGATTTCCCTAAAGGCTGTATAAGCGTGCAAGTCGGCTTGATCTTCTCGCTCTGTAATGATTGTCTTGAATGCTTCCTCAACCCCCTTCAGTCCAAACCTCAACTGTTCCGACGAAAGCGGGCTTCTCTGCTCGGCTGGGATGATGTCATCGAGCATCTCGATAATGGTATCGGTTGGCCCCCTCTCAAAGTCGATGACCGTGTCCGGTTTATGGGCGCGAACGGAGTCGTTTGGAATGGGTTGCGTTATAGATGCGCCTAAAGATGAGACAGACATTTTTTGATCCTGCGTGACGAAGGGCTACTGGGTTGCTGCCATTGCAGCTGCATCGGTCTTTTGCAGGTTTTTGGCGCTTGCAACTATCAAATAGCGCTCCGACGCAAGGGCCGCAGCGTGTCGATACCCAGATCGAACCCGGAATCAAAGCGTCTCTCGCCGCTGACGCTCCTGCTCGGTATAATCCCGTCACTTTTTATCGCCCAGAGCCCACCCCACCCATGTACACCCTGGCCCGTCAGCTGCTGTTCAAACTTTCCCCGGAAACCTCCCACGATTTGTCCCTGGACCTGATCGGCGCGGGCGGGCGTTTGGGCCTCAACGGTTTGCTGTGCAAGGCGCCGGCGAAAGTGCCGGTGACGGTCATGGGCCTGGAATTCCCCAACCCGGTGGGGTTGGCGGCTGGCCTGGACAAGAATGGCGCGGCCATCGACGGCTTCGCGCAGTTGGGTTTCGGTTTCGTCGAAATCGGCACCGTCACGCCGCGACCACAGCCGGGCAATCCCAAGCCACGGTTGTTCCGCCTGCCGCAAGCCGAGGCGATCATCAATCGCATGGGCTTCAACAACCTGGGCGTCGATCATCTGCTGGCCCGTGTGGCCGCGGCCAAGTACAGGGGCGTGCTGGGCATCAACATCGGCAAGAATTTCGACACGCCGGTGGAGCGCGCCGTCGATGACTACCTGATCTGCCTGGACAAGGTCTACGCCCACGCCAGCTACGTGACCGTCAACGTCAGCTCCCCCAACACCCCGGGGCTGCGCAGCCTGCAATTCGGTGATTCCCTCAAGCAACTGCTGGCCGACCTGGCCCAACGTCGCGCGGAACTGGCGTTGACCCACGGCCGGCACGTGCCCCTGGCGATCAAGATCGCCCCGGACATGACCGACGAAGAGACCGCCCAGGTGGCCCAGGCCCTGATCGAGACGGGCATGGACGCGGTGATCGCCACCAACACGACCCTGGGGCGCGAAGGCGTCGAAGGGCTGGAGCACGGTGACGAGGCGGGCGGCTTGTCGGGCGCGCCAGTGCGTGACAAGAGCACCCACACGGTGAAGGTGCTGGCCGCTGAATTGGCGGGGCGCTTGCCGATCATTGCGGCGGGGGGGATCACCGAAGGCCGGCACGCCGCCGAGAAGATCACCGCCGGGGCGAGCCTGGTGCAGGTTTACTCGGGTTTCATCTACAAGGGGCCGGCGTTGATTCGTGAGTCGGTGGATGCGATTGCGGCGTTGGGGTGAGCCGGAGGTTAAAGTTCGGCGCTGACCCATTGTGGCGAGGGAGCTTGCTCCCGCTGGACTGCGAAGCAGTCCTGAACCCGGTTGGCACTGTTTTCCTGGATAACTTCGTGTCATGGTTTTGGGGCTGCTGCGCAGCCCAGCGGGAGCAAGCTCCCTCGCCACAATAATGTTCACAGCTCAGGCATTCGTAAGTGTCCATGAAGCTCAGGCACTCTCAGCGTTCATGAAACCCAGGCATTAAAAAGGGCTCCTCGAAGGAGCCCCCTGGGCCGTAGCCCGCCGCCCGGATGGGACGTGCGTGGTTAAATCGATTGGGATGTCAAATTGTCGAGTTCTTGAGTAATAAGCCCTGTGTCAGCCGACGGCGTGAAGTTCGTTGAGTCTGTGGATACCCGCAGTGCCGGTCATACCGTCCCAGTTGTCGCCGCGTCCTTCTCGCCAGCCATTGATCCAGGCTTGACGTACCGACGGTAGAGTAAAGGGGCAAAGCTCACGGGATTTACCACCAACGCCATATTGGTAACCACGCAAAAATGCTCTTTCCAACGGATCACGCTTAAGTCTTCTCATAGGGTGTTGCCCTCACTTGTTGACTGTTGCTTAGCGTCGACCTCTATCGAGGCCGGGGCAGAATCATTCTGCCGTTGGTGGCTCGTTGCCGGCGTGACGAGCCGAGGTGTTGACGCCGTTGCGACGTCAACCTGTGTTGAGTTCTAACCAAAGCGTCACAGGGATGGAATGATCGTTTTGTCATAAGCACGTAACAATAAAGATGTTAGGGCGATAAGTAACTTGATGTTCGTTGACCGCTTTTGAGCAAGACCCCTGTATGATCGGCCCTGCGCCAAAGGGGACTGGCTTTCCTTGAATGAGAATGTCCACCCGTTGCACTCGGGTACTATTCGACGAAAGGGTCGAATTTTCACAATTTGTTGCACAGAATTTTTTATCTGCCTTCGCATCTAAGCTCTTTTAACCTGAGCGGCGAGGGCGGCACGGCACACTTTCGTGCCACACGGGTGCTCTTGAGAAAAGCACCTGATTGAACCCGGCCCGGCAATGCGTTGCCCGGTCCACTTAGCCAAAGGCTCTGGAAATCCCATGTCCGATCGTTTCGAACTCTTCCTCACTTGCCCCAAGGGCCTCGAAGGCCTGCTGATCGAGGAAGCCGTCGGGCTTGGCCTTGAAGAGGCGCGCGAGCACACTTCGGCCGTGCGCGGCATGGCCGACATGGAAACGGCCTATCGCCTGTGCCTGTGGTCGCGCCTGGCCAACCGCGTGTTGCTGGTGCTCAAGCGCTTCCCGATGAAGGACGCCGAAGACCTGTACCACGGCGTGCTGGACGTCGACTGGCAAGACCACATGCTGGCCGATGGCACCCTGGCGGTTGAGTTCAGCGGCCATGGCTCGGGTATCGACAATACTCACTTCGGTGCCTTGAAGGTCAAGGACGCCATCGTCGACAAGCTGCGCACGCCATCGGGCGAGCGGCCGTCCATCGACAAGCTCAACCCGGACCTGCGTATCCACCTGCGCCTGGACCGCGGCGAAGCGATCCTCTCCCTCGACCTTTCCGGCCACAGCCTGCACCAGCGCGGTTATCGCCTGCAGCAAGGCGCCGCGCCGCTGAAGGAAAACCTCGCCGCCGCGATCCTGATCCGCGCCGGTTGGCCGCGCATTGCCGCTGAAGGCGGGGCGCTGGCCGACCCGATGTGTGGTGTTGGCACGTTCCTGGTGGAAGCCGGCATGATCGCCGCCGATATGGCACCGAACCTGCGTCGCCAACAGTGGGGCTTCACCGCCTGGCTCGGCCACGTGCCGGCGTTGTGGAAGAAATTGCACGAAGAAGCCACCGAGCGCGCCGCCGCCGGGCTGGCCAAGCCGCCGTTGTGGATTCGTGGCTACGAGGCCGACCCACGGCTGATCCAGCCGGGCCGCAATAACGTCGAGCGTGCGGGCCTGAGCGAGTGGATCAAGATCTATCAAGGCGAAGTCGCCACCTTCGAGCCGCGCCCGGACCAGAACCAGAAAGGCCTGGTGATCTGCAACCCACCGTACGGCGAGCGTCTGGGTGACGAAGCCAGCCTGCTCTACCTCTATCAGAACCTCGGCGAGCGCCTGCGCCAGGCGTGCCTGAACTGGGAGGCAGCGGTGTTCACCGGCGCGCCGGACCTGGGCAAGCGCATGGGCATTCGTAGCCACAAGCAGTATTCGTTCTGGAACGGCGCCTTGCCGTGCAAGTTGCTGCTGATCAAGGTGTTGCCGGACCAGTTCGTCACCGGCGAGCGTCGCACCCCGGAACAGCGCCAGGCCGAGCGTGAACAGGCCGCCTACGATCAAACCCCGGAAGTGCCACAAGAGCGCCAGTACAACAAGAACGGCAACCCGATCAAGCCGGCGCCGGCGCCAGCCCCCGTGGTCGAGCAGGCGCGGTTGAGCGAAGGCGGGCAGATGTTCGCCAATCGTCTGCAAAAGAACCTCAAGACGCTGAGTAAGTGGGCCAAGCGTGAAGGCGTGGACTGTTACCGGGTCTACGACGCCGACATGCCGGAATACTCCATGGCCATCGACCTCTACCATGACTGGGTACACGTCCAGGAATACGTCGCGCCGAAGTCCATCGACCCGGAAAAGGCCTCGGCCCGGTTGTTCGATGCCTTGGCGGCCATTCCCCAGGCACTGAACGTCGACAAGAGCCGCGTGGTGATCAAGCGCCGCGAGCGTCAGAGCGGCACCAAGCAGTACGAGCGCCAGAGCGCCCAAGGCAAGTTCACCGAGGTCAACGAAGGCGGCGTGAAGCTGCTGGTCAACCTCACGGACTACCTGGACACCGGGCTGTTTCTCGACCATCGGCCGATGCGCCTGCGGATCCAGAAGGAAGCAGCCGGCAAGCGTTTCCTCAACCTGTTCTGCTACACCGCGACCGCCAGCGTCCACGCTGCCAAGGGCGGTGCCCGCAGCACCACCAGTGTCGACTTGTCGAAAACCTACCTGGATTGGGCGCGACGCAACCTGTCGCTCAATGGTTTTTCCGACAAGAACCGCCTGGAGCAGGGCGACGTGATGGCCTGGCTGGAAGCCAGTCGTGACGAGTACGACCTGATCTTCATCGACCCGCCGACCTTCTCCAACTCCAAGCGCATGGAAGGTGTGTTCGATGTGCAGCGCGACCACGTCCAGTTGCTGGACCTGGCCATGGCGCGCCTGGCGCCGGGCGGCGTGCTGTACTTCTCCAACAATTTCCGCAAGTTCCAGCTCGAGGACAACCTTGGCGAGCGCTATGCAGTGGAAGAGATCACTGCCAAGACCATCGATCCGGATTTCGCCCGCAACGGCAAGATCCACCGCGCTTGGAAGATCATGGCGCGTTGAAGGCGATCGATTGGATCCACGGAGCCTTGTAGTTCAAGGCTTCTAGCCTCATTTAGGGACTGGCCAAAGTGATGGCGAATAGCTATAACTTAGGCTGTGTCCAGGGCTGTGCCTATGCCTGGTACCTTTGCGAGTTGTGTCTATGGCATTGCATCAGGTGCGCCCCAGGATCCTGGGCTTTATCAGCGAAGACGTGTCGGCCTGGCTGGTGGCTTCGCTGGTGCTGCTGGCCGGTACCTGCCTGACCGGTTTGCTGAGCTGGGCGATGATGAGCCTGTTCAACCAGCAATTGCACCAGCGCTTCGAATTGCAAGCCGAGGAACGCTTCAGCCGCATTGAGGAGCGATTCCAGGACCAGGAACAACGTCTCGATGGCCTGAGACGGTTCTTTGCCAATTCGGCAGGGGTTTCCAACGCGGAATTTCATGGCTACGTCGAACCGTTGCTGCGGCGCACCCTGGCCTTCGCCTGGGCACCACGGATCTTTCGGGAGCAACGACAATCCTTCGAACAAGTGACGCGGGACCAGGGGGGCGACTCCTTTGGCATCCGTGAGGTCGCCGATGGCGGCGGCCTGCGGCAGGCCGCCGAGCGGGACGAATACGTGCCGGTGCTGTACCTCCAGAGCCAGCCGCTTTCCATGTCCCCCCTGGGATTCGATCTGCTTTCCCATCCCTTGCGCCGGGCTGTGCTTGAACGGGCGCGCTCGCTTGGCACGATAGTAGTCTCGCAGCCACTGGATCTGATGGGGGTAGGCCCAGACTTCGCGCGTGGGGTGTTGCTGGTTGCGCCGGTCACCCGAGCCTCGGCCAAGGAGCCGTTCGGTTACGTGGTGGCGGGCATCAACATGCGTCAGTTGGTGGCTGACGGCTTGCCGGCCGCAGGTCATGACAACCTGTCGATGCGTGTCCTGGACCTATCCACCGACGACCGGGAGGAAGTGCTGTTCGATTCCCTTGACTCGCCGGGTGACAGTGACTTGTCGGCGACCCGCCTGTTGCGCCTGGCTGACCAGGACTACCGGGTAGAGTTGCGGCCCAGCCGGGTGTTCCTGTCCTCCAATCACTCGTCGGTGACGAGCCTGGCTGTGCTGGGCAGCCTGCTCAGCCTGCTGCTCAGTGCCTTGCTTTATGTGCTGGTCAGCCAGCGGCAGCGAGCCTTGGCACTGGTGGAACAACGCACCGGCGAACTGCGTGCCCGGGAGCAGGAGTTGCGCGGTACCCACGGCCAGTTGCGCGGTGTGCTGGATGCCGCGACCCAGGTGGCGATCATTGCCACCGACCTGCGCGGCGTCATCACCACTTTCAACGCCGGCGCCGAGCAGATGCTCGGCTACCCGAGCTGCGAGGTGCTGCAAAGCATGACCCTGGAGAGCCTGCATGTGCCGCGCGAACTCCAGGCCCGGGCCGCTCAGCTTGGCGCGCGCTTTGGTAAACCCATTCCTACCTGCCATGCGATGCTGCTCGAGGGCGGCGAGCAGGGTGGGCAGCAGGCGCGGGAATGGACCCTGGTGCGCCGCGATGGCAGTCACCTGACCGTGAACATGCTGGCCACGCCGATGCTCGATGAGCAGGGGCTGTGGGTCGGGCACCTGGCGATCTGCATCGACATCACCGAGCGCAAGCGCGTCCACGAAGCCCTGGCCGCCCGGGACCTGCTGCTCAAAAAGCTCAGCGCCCATGTCCCCGGGGGAATCTACCAATTCAGGATGGATTTCAATGGTCGCTTCAGTGTGATCTATGCCAGCGACGGCATCCGCGACATCTATGAATTGGAACCCGATGTACTGGTGCAGAACGCCGAGGCGATTTTCTCGCGTATTCATCCGTTGGACAGTACGCGCGTCCGCGCTTCGATCCGTGCTTCGGCCAATACCTTGAGCCCATGGCGGGAAGAGTACCGGGTGCAATTACCCTTGCGCGGGCTGCGCTGGGTGCGCGGCGAGGCCACCCCCGAGGAACTGCCTGGCGGCGGGGTGTTGTGGCATGGCTATATCTCGGATATTTCCGACCTCAAGCGTGTGGAAGAAGAGCTGCGGGCCTTATCCGTGACCGACGCCCTGACCGGCATTCGCAACCGCCGTTATTTCCAGGAACGCTTGACCTCGGAAATGGCCCGGGTCGAGCGCGGTTCCGGTGGGCTGGCGGTCATCATGCTCGACATCGATCACTTCAAGCGCATCAACGACCAGCACGGCCATGCGGTGGGCGACCGGGTGTTGCAGGCGTTCTGCCAGCGCATCATCCAACGGTTGCGCCGTACCGATGTGTTCTGCCGGTTGGGTGGGGAGGAGTTCGTGGTGCTGTGCCCGGACACCGACAGTGACAGCGCTTATTCCCTGGCGCTGGGGCTGTGGGAAGGCTTGCGGGCTGCGCCCATCGACGATGTCGGGGTGGTTACCGCCAGCTTCGGCATCGCCACCTGGCGCGCCGGGGAGGGCGCCGATGCGTTACTGCTCAGGGCCGACTCAGGCGTCTATGCGGCCAAGCAGGCCGGGCGGGATCGGGTCGAGACGCAGCTGGGGTAGCCAGGGGATATTGAGGTCAAAGTGTGGGAGCGGGCTTGCTCGCGAATGCGGCATGTCAGTCAACACAATGGTTGAATGTTGTACCGCCTTCGCGAGCAAGCCCGCTCCCACAGTTGATCTTCAGTGGGCACAAGATTTGTGTATGGCCCGATTCACTGTGGGAGCGAGCCTGCTCGCGATTCGGTCGGTCAGCAACATCGATGTTGAATGACATACCGCATTCGCGAGCAGGCTCGCTCCCACATGGGGTATGTGCTGGGTTAGAGCACCGAAGCCGTCTGTGGCAGTTTCGGCTGGCGGTACAGGTCCAGCAGCACCTGGTCCAGCACCGACGAAGCGCCCCATGGCTTTGGATCGTTGAGGATCGCCACCACTGCCCAAGTGTTGCCGTTGATGTCGCGGCTGTAGCCAGCGATGGCGCGGACGGTGTTCAGGGTCCCGGTCTTGACGTGGGCTTCGCCGGCCATGGCGGTGGTCTTCAGGCGTTTGCGCATGGTGCCGTCGGTGCCGGCAATCGGCATCGAACTGATGAACTCCGCCGAATACGGGCTGCGCCAGGCGGCTTGCAGCATCGCTGCCATTTCCCGCGCGCTGACCCGTTCGGCGCGGGACAGGCCGGAGCCGTTCTCCATCACCAGGTGCGGTGCGGTGATGCCTTTCTTCGCCAGCCACTGGCGTACCACCCGTTGCGCAGCCTTCGCGTCGTCACCGTCGGCTTCGTTGCGAAATTGTGCGCCCAGGCTCAGGAACAGTTGCTGGGCCATGGTGTTGTTACTGTATTTATTGATGTCGCGGATGATCTCCGCCAGGTCCGGGGAGAACGCCCGGGCCAATACCTTGGCGTTGCTCGGGGTCGTGGCCAGGCGGTCCTGGCCCTGGATGCTGCCGCCCAATTCCTTCCAGATGGCCCGCACCGCGCCAGCGGTGTAGGTGGCGTGATCGAGCAGTGACAGGTAGGTCTGGGAGCTGCAACCTTCACCGAGTTGGCCGCTGACAGTGACGGTCATGCTGCCATCGGCCTGGGCGACGGGGTTGTAGCGAACGCCGCCGGCACATTGCTTGCCGTTGATGGCCTTGACCACGTTTTCGATGCGAATGCTGGCAATCGGTGGCTCAACCGACACCAGCACCCGGCCGCCATCATTGCGAGCGACGAAGCGCAGGGCCTTGAGGTTGACCAGCAGCGAGTCGGGCTTGACCAGGAAGGGTTTGTTTTCGTCGTTGCCGTCGTCGTTGAACTCGGGCAGTTGCGGCTGGATGAAGAAACTGCGGTCCAGCACCAGGTCACCGGTGACCTGCTGGACGCCGTTGGCCCGCAGATCGCGCATCAACAGCCAGAGTTTTTCCATGTTCAGCTTGGGATCGCCGCCGCCCTTGAGGTACAAGTTGCCGTTGAGGATCCCGCCGCTCAGGGTGCCGTCGGTGTAGAACTCGGTTTTCCATTGATGATTGGGGCCGAGCATCTCCAGGGCCGCATAGGTGGTCACCAGTTTCATGGTGGACGCCGGATTGACCGAAACATCGGCGTTGTACAGGGTTGGCGTGCCGGGGCCGTTGAGCGGCACCAGCACCAGGGACAGGGCGTCGTTCTGCAGTTTGCTGGCCTTGAGGGCCTTTTGTACGTTGGGCGATAGGGCGGTGTTGATCGTGGCAGCGTGGGCGGTGACAGGGAGGGCCAGGGGAAGAAGAAGGCTGGCCAGAAGCAATGGACGCAAAGATTTGATCATTGAAATAAAACCCTACGGGCGAGGGGGAAAATACGAGGACATGAAAATGAACGTCCTCAACGGTCATGAAAGTGTCGGCATTATGCCCCAAGGCGCAACGGCATGTGCCGTGCCCAAGCCCAGCGAAGCGGTATTTTTTTACCAACGGTTAACGGACTTGCCCGATGAGTCGGGCAATCGACGCACCAAACTGGTAAAGTGCCGGCCGTTATTACTTATGAGGATTGTTCCAATGGCGACTAACCGTTCCCAGCGTCTGCGCAAAAAGCTGTGCGTGGATGAATTTCAAGAGCTGGGTTTCGAACTGAACCTGGATTTCAAAGAAGATCTGGCCGATGAGGCTATTGACGCTTTCCTCGACGCTTTCCTGAAAGAAGCCATGGAAGCCAATGGCCTGGGCTACGTCGGCGGTGACGACTACGGTCTGGTTTGCCTGCAGAAGCGTGGCTCGGTCACCGAAGAGCAGCGCGCTGCCGTTGAAGCCTGGCTCAAGGCCCGTCCTGAGCTGACCAGCGTTGAAGTCAGCCCGTTGCTGGACGTGTGGTACCCGGAAAAGCCGATCAATCCGGTCGCTTGATGGTCAGAAACCGGCAGCCCTTTTGGGTGCCGGTTTTTTTGTGCCTGCCATTTATGTGTTGCTTGCCAGGCAGCCTTCGCGAGCAAGCCCGCTCCCACAGTGGATATGTATCGCTCACATCGCCTTTGTGGGAGCGGGCTTGCTCGCGAAGCTTTTAAGCTCTCAGGCGCTACGCCAGTTCAGGATCAGCAACGTCAACACCCCCGCCACAATCCCCCAGAACGCCGAACCGATGGAGAACAGCGTCAGCCCCGACGCCGTGACCATGAAAGTGATCAGCGCCGCTTCCCGCTCCTTCACTTCGCTCATGGCGATGCTCAAGCCATTGATGATCGAGCCGAACAGCGCCAGGGCCGCGATGGACAACACCAATTCCTTGGGCAGCGCCGCGAACAACGCCGCCAGCGTCGCGCCGAATACCCCGGCAATCCCGTAGAAAATCCCACACCAGACCGCCGCCGTGTAGCGCTTGTTGCGATCTTCGTGGGCGTGGGGCCCGGTGCAGATGGCCGCGCTGATGGCCGCCAGGTTGATGCCATGGGAGCCGAACGGTGCCAGCAGCAGCGAGGCGATGCCGGTGCTGGTGATCAGCGGCGAAGCCGGCACGTTGTAGCCGTCGGCCCGCAACACGGCGATGCCGGGCATGTTCTGCGAGGTCATCGCCACCACGAACAGCGGAATGCCGATGCTGATGGTGGCTGCCAAGGAAAAGTGCGGCGTGGTCCAGACCGGCGTCGCGACTTCCAGGGCAAAACCGCTGAAGTCCAGCAGCCCCAGCAGGCCGGAAAGCGCTGTGCCGATCAGCAGTGCCGCGAGCACCGCGTAGCGCGGCGACAGGCGCTTGACGATCAGGTAGGTGAAAAACATCCCCAGCACCAGGCCGGTGCGATGCTGGGTGGCGACGAAGATCTCGCTGCCGATCTTGAACAGAATCCCCGCCAGCAACGCCGCCGCCAGCGAGGCCGGAATGCGCTTGACCAGGCGCTCGAAACTGCCGGTCAGGCCACAGATCGTCACCAGCACCGCGCAGGTTATATAGGCGCCGATGGCCTCGCCATAACTCACGCCGCCCAGGCTGGTGATCAGCAGCGCGGCGCCGGGTGTCGACCAGGCGATGGTGATCGGCGTGCGATAGCGCAGCGACAGCCCGATGGAGCACACCGCCATGCCGATGGAGATCGCCCAGATCCACGAGGAAATCTGCCCGCTGGTCAGCCCCGCCGCCTGTCCGGCCTGGAACATCAGCACCAGGGAACTGGTGTAGCCGGTCATCATCGCGATGAACCCGGCGACGATGGCCGAAGGCGAGGTGTCGGCCAATGGACGAAGTGGCGTGGTCGTGACTTCGGTCATGGTGGGCGGTGGTCCTTGTTGTAGATTATCTGGGCTTGATAGCCCCACAGATTTGCGGTTTAAAGCCTAAACTCAACCCCATCATCGATTGCAATACAGCCATGCCCGCAAACAGCCGTACAGTCGTGTTGCCATCAGAGGTTGTGTACAATCGAGCTGTTTTTTACGCGATACTTGCCAGCGACCCGCTGTGCCGTATTACAGTCACGGTCAATTCGCCGCAGTTCTCCCGACTCGAGTGCCCATGAACGAACAGTTGCAGCCCCTCAAGAAACAACCGCGAGCTGGTAAAACCGGCCGCAGCGGAACCCAGGACGATATTGTCTATGCGCACATCTTCGAGGCCATCCTCGAACAACGCCTGGCGCCCGGGACCAAATTGAGCGAAGAGGCGCTGGGGGAGATTTTCGGAGTCAGCCGCACGATCATTCGCCGGGCCTTGTCCCGCCTGGCCCACGAAGGCGTGGTGTTGCTGCGGCCCAATCGCGGTGCCGTGGTGGCGAGCCCGAGTGTCGAAGAGGCCCGCCAGGTGTTCATGGCCCGGCGCCTGGTGGAAAGGGCGATCACCGAGCTGGCGGTGCAGCACGCTACCGCCGAACAACTGGCTGAGCTGCGGCAGATGGTCAGCGACGAGCGCGACAGTTTTTCCCGGGGCGACCGTGGCGCCGGCATCCGTTTGTCGGGCGAGTTCCACCTCAAGCTGGCCGAAGCGGCGAAGAACGCCCCGCTGATCAGTTTCCAGCGCAGTCTCGTGTCCCAGACGTCGCTGATCATCGCGCAGTACGAAAGCGGCAACCGGTCCCACTGTTCCTACGACGAACACACCCAATTGATCGACGCCATCGAGGCCCGCGATGCCACGCTGGCCGTGGACCTGATGATGCATCACATGGACCACATCGACAGCAAGCTCAACCTCGACGAGGAAAGTGCGTCGGATGACTTGCACGCGGTGTTCTCGCATCTGTTGCAGAGCAAGAAGCCGGGGCGGTCGACGGCCAAGCTCTGAAGGTTGAATCAGTCATACCGAGTCGCGCCCTTCGCGAGCAAGCCCGCTCCCACATTCGACCGTGTTGTCATGACATACGCGGATCAAATGTGGGAGCGGGCTTGCTCGCGAAAGCGGTGTGACAGGCGAATGAAATCTAGCGCTGATGCACCAACCTGCCAGCCGCATAAGTCTGCGCCACCGTCCGGTCATCCCCCAGCGTCATCAACACGAACAACCGTTCGGCAATGTCCTTGGCCTGCTTGAGGCGATAGCTCAGCAGCGGCGTGGCGTTGTAATCCAGCACCAGGAAGTCCGCGTCCGTCCCCGGTTGCAACGTGCCGATCTTGTCCTCCAGGCGTAGGGCCCGGGCGCCGCCGAGGGTGGCCAGGTACAGCGACTTGAACGGGCTCAGCCGCGCGCCCTGCAATTGCATCACCTTGTAGGCTTCGTTCAGGGTGTGGAGCAGCGAAAAACTGGTGCCGCCACCGACGTCGGTGCCCAACCCGACGTTCACCTTGTGCTTCTCGGCCATGGGCAGGTTGAACAGGCCGCTGCCGAGGAAAAAGTTCGAGGTCGGGCAGAATGCGATGGCCGACCCGGCCTCGGCCAGCCGCGCACATTCGTCATCGCATAAATGCACGCCATGGGCGAACACCGAACGCTCGCCAAGCAGTTGGTAGTGATCGTAGACGTCCAGGTAGCCCTTGCGCTCCGGGAACAGCTCCTTGACCCACTGCACTTCCTGCAGGTTCTCGCTGATGTGGGTCTGCATGTACAAGCCGGGGTATTCCCCCAGCAATTGACCGGCCAGGGTCAGTTGTTCCGGGGTGCTGGTGGGAGCGAAGCGCGGGGTCACGGCGTAGTGCAACCGGCCCTTGCCGTGCCAGCGCTCGATCAGCGCCTTGCTCTCGGTGTAGCTGGATTCGGCGGTGTCGACCAGGTAGTCCGGGGCGTTGCGGTCCATCATCACCTTGCCGGCGATCATGCGCAGGTCGAGCTTCTGGGCCACTTCGAAAAACGCGTTCACCGACTCCGGATGCACGCTGCCGAACACCAGGGCGGTGGTGGTGCCGTTGCGCAGCAGCTCCTTGACGAAAATATCCGCCACCGCATCGGCGTGGGCCTTGTCGGCGAACTGGCTTTCGCAGGGGAACGTGTAGGTGTTGAGCCAATCCAGCAATTGCTCGCCATAGGCGCCGACCATGCCGGTTTGCGGCAGATGGATGTGGGTGTCGATCAAACCTGGCGTGATCAGTGCGTCCGGGTAATGGGCGATGTCGATGTCCGCCGCCAGGGTCGGCAACAGGTCATGGGCGTGGCCGATGGCGCTGATCTGGCCGTTCTCCACCACCAGCAGTCCGTCTTCGAAATATTCATAGGACGCTTCGATACCCACTTCGGCCGGATCGGCGAGGCTGTGGAGCAGGGCGGCGCGGAAGGCTTTGCGTGTCAGGGGCATGGTCTGTCTCGATAAAGGGATTAACGCTGGCTGCGGCGCGAAGCTGGCAGCAACTTGGCAATCGGTTCGGCGCGCACGGTGTGCTGGCCGAAATCGGCGTTATAGGTGGCGATGATTTCGCCGGCGATGGAGATGGCGATTTCCACAGGCAACTTGCCTTTGACTTCGCCGATACCCATCGGGCAACGCATGCGTTGCAAGGTGCTGCTATCAAAACCACGATCACGCAGGCGATGCTCGAACTTGACCCGCTTGGTCTTCGAACCGATCAGGCCGAAGTAGGCAAAGTCGTTGCGCTTGAGGATCGCGGCGCTCAGCTCCAGGTCGAGCTGATGGTTGTGGGTCATGACGATGCAGTAGCTGCCGGCGGGCAATTCATCGACTTCATCCAATGGCTCTTCGGCCACGATCTTGCGCACGCCATGGGGCAAGTGTTCGGGGAACTCCGCTTCTCGCGAGTCGATCCAGCGCACCTTGCAGGGCAGGCTCGCCAGCAGCGGCACCAGGGCGCGGCCGACATGGCCGGCGCCGAACACGGCGATCTGCGCCTGGACCTGGCCCATGGGTTCGAACAGCAACACGGTGACGCCGCCGCAGCACTGGCCCAGGCTCGCGCCGAGGCTGAAGCGCTCCAGGTGGGTGTTCTGCTGGCCGCTGGCGAGCATTTGCCGGGCGATCTCCATGGCCTTGTATTCCAGGTGTCCGCCACCGATGGTATCGAACGTCTGGCTGGCGCTGATGACCATCTTCGAACCGGCGTTGCGCGGGGTGGAGCCGAGTTCTTCGATGATCGTCACCAGCACGCAGGGTTCGCCGCGGGTTTGCAGGTCGGCGAGGGCGCTGATCCAGTTGTACATATTCACCTCGACATCTCTGTTGTCTGTTCAACCACCTTCGCGAGCAGGCTCGCTCCCACATTTGGATCGCGGTTTCCTGTGGGAGCGGGCTTGCTCGCGAAGGCGGCGCTGCGGTCTAAAGCGAAGCCAACTCGGGTTCAGCTTCCTCAGCCTTGGCCGCCTTCAACTGCCGCATCTGCTCACACCCCCACAACACCCGCTCCGGCGTTGCCGGGGCATCGATGTTCGGTTGATGCCGGTAATCCCCCAGGCTCGCCACGGCGTCCTTGATGGCGCACCACGCGGCGATGCCGAGCATGAACGGCGGCTCGCCCACAGCCTTGGAATGGAACACCGTGTCTTCAGGGTTCTTGCGGTTTTCCACCAGCTTGACCCGCAGGTCTAGCGGCATGTCGGCCACGGCGGGGATCTTGTAGCTGGCCGGGCCATTGGTCATCAGCTTGCCCTTGTCATTCCACACCAGCTCTTCCATGGTCAGCCAGCCCATGCCCTGGATGAAACCGCCTTCGACCTGGCCGATGTCGATGGCTGGGTTCAGCGAGGCGCCGACATCGTGGAGGATGTCGGTGCGCAGCATCTTGTACTCGCCGGTGAGGGTGTCGACGATCACCTCGGCACACGCCGCGCCATAGGCGTAGTAGTAGAACGGCCGGCCACGGGCCTGGCTGCGGTCGTAGTAGATTTTCGGGGTCTTGTAGAAGCCGGTGCTGGACAGCGAGACCTGGGCGAAATACGCCTGCTGTACCAACGCTTCGAAGGTCAGGATGTGATCGCGCACCCGCACATGGCCGTTGTGGAATTCCACATCCTCTTCACTGACCTTGTAGTGCCGCGCGGCAAATTCCACCAGGCGCCGCTTGATGATTTCGGCGGCATTCTGCGCCGCCTTGCCGTTCAGGTCGGCACCGCTGGAGGCGGCGGTGGGCGAGGTGTTCGGCACCTTGTCGGTGTTGGTCGCGGTGATCTGCACGCGGTCCATTTCCACCTGGAACACCTCGGCCACCACCTGGGCGACCTTGGTATTCAGGCCCTGGCCCATTTCGGTGCCGCCGTGGTTGAGGTGGATACTGCCGTCGGTGTAGACGTGGATCAAGGCGCCGGCCTGGTTGAGGAAGCTGGCGGTGAACGAAATGCCGAATTTCACCGGGGTCAGCGCCAGGCCCTTTTTCAGGATCGGGCTATTGGCGTTGTAGCGACGGATCGCTTCACGGCGCTCGGCGTACTGGCTGCTTTCTTCAAGCTCGGCGGTCATTTCCTCGAGCATGTTGTGCTCGACGGTCTGGTAGTAGTGGGTGACGTTGCGTTCGGTCTTGCCGTAGTAGTTGGCCTTGCGCACCGCCAGCGGATCGAGCCCCAGGTGTCGGGCGATGGCGTCCATCACTTCTTCGATGGCGACCATGCCCTGCGGCCCGCCGAACCCCCGGTAGGCGGTGTTCGACGCGGTGTTGGTCTTGCAGCGGTGGCCGTTGATGGTCGCATCGCCCAAGTAGTAGGCGTTGTCGGCGTGGAACATCGCCCGGTCGACGATGGAGGCCGACAGGTCAGGCGAGCAACCGCAGTTGCCGGCCAGTTCCAGGGCGATGCCGTGCAAGCGCCCGCGGCTGTCGAAGCCGACGTCGTATTCGATGTAGAAGGGGTGGCGCTTGCCGGTCATCAGCATGTCTTCGACCCGGGGCAGGCGCATCTTGGTCGGCTGCCCGGTGAGGTGCGCGATGACGGCGCACAGGCAGGCCGGGCTGGCGGCCTGGGTTTCCTTGCCACCAAAGCCGCCGCCCATGCGGCGCATGTCCACCACGACTTTGTTCATCGACACGCCGAGTACTTCGGCCACCAGTTTCTGCACTTCGGTGGGGTTCTGGGTCGAGCAGTAGACGATCATGCCGCCGTCTTCGGTGGGCATCACCGAGGAAATCTGGGTTTCCAGGTAAAAATGCTCCTGGCCGCCGATGTGCAGCGAGCCCTGGATACGATGCTCGGCGCTCGCCAGCGCCGTGGCCGAATCGCCGCGCTGGTGGGTGTGGCTGTCCAGCACGAAGTGCCGCTTGCGCAGGGCCTCGACCACGTCCAGCACCGGCTCCAGGTCTTCGTATTCGATGATGGCGGCCATCGCTGCCTTACGTGCGGTCTCAAGATCCTTGGCGGCAACAGCCAGCACCGGTTGGCCGACGAACTGCACGTCATCAATGGCCAGCAGCGGATCGCCGGGCAGCAGTGGGCCAATGTCCTTCAGGCCTGGAATGTCTGCGTGGGTGATGGCGATGCGCACGCCCTCAAAGGCGTAGCACGGCGCGGTATCGATGCGGATGATCCGGGCGTGGGCGCGGTCCGACAGCCGGGCATAGACGTGCAACTGGTTGGGGAATTCCAGGCGGTCATCGATGTACTGCGCCTCGCCGGACACGTGCTTGGCGGCGCTGTCATGCTTGACGCTGCGGCCCACGCCAGTGGTGAGGTCGCGGGCGAACAGCTCCGCCAGTTCGGCTTGAGTCTTCTCTACGGCGTGATGGTTAGACATAAGCGGTCACCCGAGTCTCGATGTGCGGCGTTTGCAGTTCGATGAAATATTTGCGCAACAGGTTGCGGGCGCTGAGCAGGCGGTATTCCTTGCTGGCGCGGAAATCCGACAGCGGCGTGAAATCCTCGGCCAGGACGGCGCAGGCGCGTTCGACGGTGCTGTCGGTCCACGGCGCGCCGATCAATGCGGCTTCACAATGCTTGGCGCGTTTCGGTGTGGCGGCCATGCCGCCGAAGGCCACGCGGGCGTCGCGGACCACGCCGTTGTCGATGCGCAGGTTGAAGGCCGCGCATACGGCGGAAATGTCATCGTCCAGGCGCTTGGACACCTTGTAGGCGCGGAACGCCTGTTCGGCGCTGGCTCGCGGCACGATGATCTTTTCGATGAATTCGCTTTCCTGGCGGGCGGTAACCCGGTAATCGATGAAGTAGTCTTCCAGGGCCAGGGTGCGGCGGACCTGGCCCTTGCACAGCACGATCTGCGCGCCGAGGGCGATCAACAGGGGCGGCGAGTCACCAATAGGCGAGGCGTTGCCGATGTTGCCGCCCAAGGTGCCCTGGTTGCGGATCTGCAGCGAGGCGAAGCGTTGCAACAGTTCGCCGAAGTCCGGGTATTCGGCTTTCAGGGCCTCGTAGCAATCGGAGAGGGCGGTGGCGGCGCCGATCTCCAGGCGGTCGTCGAAGCGTTCGATACGCTTGAGTTCGGCGACGTTGCCCACGTAGATCATCACCGGCAGGGTGCGATGAAATTGCGTGACTTCCAGGGCCAGGTCCGTACCGCCGGCCAGTAGGCGCGCCTGGGGATAGGCGTCGTAGAGATCGGCCAGGTCGGCGACGGTCAGCGGCACCAGGCAGCGTTTGTCGCCGCTGTTGAGTTCACCGGTCTCGGTGGGGGCGATGGCTTTGAGGCGGGCGATGGTTTCGGCCTCGCGGGCGTCGAACTGGTCCGGCTGCTTGCTGCAGCAAGCTTGCTCGGCGGCGGCCAGGATCGGCCGATAGCCGGTGCAACGGCACAGGTTGCCGGCCAAGGCTTCGTGGGCCTGGTGGGCGTCGGCTTGCTCGCTGTTCTTCTGCAGGGCGAACAGCGACATGACGAAGCCCGGTGTGCAGAAACCGCATTGCGAACCGTGGCAGTCGACCATCGCTTGCTGAACGCTGTGCAGTTGGCCCTGGTGCTTGAGGTCCTCGACGCTGATCAGTTGCTTGCCGTGCAGGGACGAGACGAAGGTCAGGCACGCGTTGAGGCTGCGGTAGCGAATGCGTTCGCGGCCATTGGCGTCCGTTTCCAATTCGCCCACCACCACGGTACACGCGCCACAGTCGCCGCTGGCGCAGCCTTCTTTGGTGCCGGGTTTACCAACGTGTTCGCGCAAGTAGTTGAGTACGGTCAGGTTCGGGTCCAGGGCGTGCTCGCTACGGAGTTCCTGGTTGAGTAAAAACTGGATCACGGAAGGCCTCGCAGACGCATTATTGTTGTTTCGACGTGGGCCTGAATTTATCAGGTCTGACTTTTCGGTCAACGATTTTCTGACTTAAGGGTCAAGAAAATCCATCTGGTCGATAAACAACGCTTTATGGACACGGTGGAACCCTGTGGGAGCCGAGCTTGCTCGCGATGACGGCGGTACATTCAGTATGGATGCAAGCTGACAGACCGCTATCGCGAGCAAGCTCGGCTCCCACAGGTTCTTCCACAGATTCTGTTCCAGGATGAGAGTCCGGATTTTTTTGCTTATATCGTGCCAAAAACCCGCTGCAGGCCCTGCGCCATGACGTACCGAGTGCGCTACACTGCGCCGCTTGTGCAGATCGAAGAGTTTGAAGGACAACCATGACGTTCAAGGCCCCGGACAGCCTCGCCGAGCAAATCGCCCATCACCTCGCCGAACGCATCATTCGCGGCGAAATGAAACCGGGAGAGCGCATCCAGGAGCAGAAGGTCACGCTGGCGCTCAACGTCAGCCGCGGCTCGGTCCGCGAGGCCTTGCTGATCCTGGAGCGACGCCATTTGATCGCGATCCTGCCGCGCCGTGGCGCCCACGTCACCGAACTCACCGAGCACAAGGTGCGCAGCCTCTGCACGCTGATGAGCGAGCTGTACATCCTGTTGGGCAACGCCGTGGCCCATGGCTGGAAAGAACAGGCCGACATGGCGCCGTTCGTCGCGATCCAGCAGCGTCTCAACGACGCCTACGCGCGCCAGGACATCCGCACCTTCGTCGATGAAAGCTTCAGCGTGATGCGCGCCGCCTACCCCTTTGCCAACAATCCGTATCTGCAGGAAACCGTCGAGAACCTGCAACCGGCCATGAGCCGTGCCTATTTCCTGGCCCTGGACCAGCGCAAGGCGGAAATGAGCGAATTTCTCGACCTGTTCCAGCGCCTGCTCGCCGCTGTGCTGGCCCGTGATTTGCCGCAGATCCGCATCGTGCTCACGGCCTACGCCCAGCGCAGTTGCGACCTGGTGGTTTCTGCCCTGACGGCGGCCTGACGTGCGGCTCAAGTGCATCAAGTTGGCGGGGTTCAAATCCTTCGTCGACCCGACCACGGTGAACTTCCCCAGTAACATGGCGGCGGTGGTCGGGCCCAATGGTTGCGGCAAGTCGAACATCATCGACGCCGTGCGCTGGGTGATGGGCGAAAGCTCGGCCAAGAACCTGCGCGGCGAGTCGATGACCGACGTCATCTTCAACGGCTCCACCAGTCGCAAGCCGGTGAGCCAGGCCAGCATCGAGCTGGTGTTCGATAACTCCGACGGCACCCTGGTGGGCGAGTACGCGGCCTATGCGGAAATTTCCATTCGTCGCAAAGTGACCCGCGACAGCCAGAACAGCTATTTCCTCAACGGCGCCAAGTGCCGTCGCCGGGACATCACCGATATTTTCCTCGGCACCGGCCTGGGCCCGCGCAGCTACTCGATCATCGAGCAGGGCATGATCTCCAAGCTGATCGAGGCCAAGCCCGAAGACCTGCGCAACTTCATCGAAGAGGCCGCCGGCATTTCCAAATACAAGGAGCGCCGGCGCGAGACCGAAAACCGCATTCGTCGCACCCACGAAAACCTGGCGCGCCTGACCGACCTGCGCGAAGAACTCGAACGCCAGCTCGAACGTTTGCATCGTCAGGCCGAGGCTGCGAAGAAGTACCAGGAATACAAAGGCGAGGAGCGTCAGCTCAAGGCCCAGCTGTCGGCCCTGCGCTGGCAGGCGTTGAACGAGCAGGTCGGCCAGCGTGAGGCGATCATCGGCAACCAGGAGGTCAGCTTCGAGGCCCTGGTGGCTGAGCAGCGCAACGCCGACGCCGCTATCGAGCGCTTGCGCGACGGCCACCATGACCTGTCCGAGCGCTTCAATCTGGTGCAAGGGCGCTTCTATTCCGTGGGGGGCGACATCGCCCGGGTCGAGCAGAGCATCCAGCATGGTCAGCAACGGCTGCGGCAGTTGCAGGACGACTTGAAGGAAGCCGAGCGGGCGCGCCTGGAAACCGAATCGCACCTGGGTCATGACCGCACGTTGCTGTTGACCCTCGGCGAAGAGCTGGACAGGTTGACGCCGGAGCAGGAAATCACCAGCGCCGCCGCCGAAGAGGCTGCCGCAGCCCTGGAAGAAGCCGAGCTGACCATGCATGGCTGGCAAGAGCAGTGGGACAGTTTCAACCTGACGTCGGCCGAGCCGCGGCGCCAGGCAGAAGTCCAGCAGTCGCGCATCCAGCAGTTGGAAACCAGCATGGAGCGCCTGGCCGAACGTCAGCGCCGCCTGTCCGAAGAGCGCGCCTTGCTCGCCGCGGATCCGGAAGACGCCGCGATTCTGGAGCTGAGCGAGCAACTGGCGACCAGCGAGGCCACCCTCGAAGACTTGCAGGCCAGCGAAGATGCCCAGGTCGAGCGCCTTGAACAACTGCGCCAGGCTTTGCAACTGGCCTTGCAGAACCAGCAACAGGCCCAGGGCGAATTGCAGCGGCTCAATGGGCGCCTGGCTTCGCTGGAGGCCTTGCAGCAAGCGGCGCTGGACCCGGGCACTGGCACCGCCGAATGGCTGCGCGACCAGCACCTGGCCGAGCGTCCGCGCCTGGCCGAGGGCCTGAAGGTCGATGCTGGCTGGGAATTGGCGGTGGAAACCGTGCTCGGCGCCGACCTGCAAGCGGTGCTGGTGGATGACTTTGCTGGCTTCGACCTGTCGGGCTTCACTCAAGGCGATCTGCGCCTACTCAGCCCGGCCGGCGATGGCGTGCGAATTCCCGGCAGCTTGCTCGATAAGGTCGAGGCCCAGGTCGACCTGTCGCCCTGGCTCGGGCAGGTCAAGCCAGTGGACAGCCTTGAGCAGGCCTTGGCTTTGCGCGGGCAATTGGCAGCCGGCGAAAGCTTGATCAGTCGTGACGGGTATTGGGTTGGCCGGCATTTCCTGCGGGTGCGCCGGGCCAGCGAAGCCGAGAGCGGCATGCTCGCCCGCGGCCAGGAAATCCAGCGCCTGGGCGCCGAGCGCGAAGAGCGCGAAGCCAGCGTCGAAGCCCTGGAAACCGAATTGCAAAACCTGCGGGCGCAACAGCGTCAACAGGAAAACGGCCGCGAGCACCTGCGGCGGCTGTTGCAGGATGAAGCGCGCCAGCAAGGCGAGCTCAAGGCGCAGTTGTCGGCCGGCAAGGCCAAGGTTGAACAACTGGCGCTGCGCCGTACCCGCCTGGAAGAAGAAATCGCCGAACTGGGCGAGCAACGAGCGCTAGAGCACGAGCAGATCGGCGAGGCGCGCTTGCAACTGCAAGAAGCCCTCGATGCCATGGCGTTGGACACCGAGCAGCGGGAACTGTTGCTGGCCCAGCGTGACAGCTTGCGTGAACGCCTGGACCGGGTGCGCCAGGAAGCACGCCAGCACAAGGACCACGCCCATCAACTGGCGGTGCGCCTGGGCTCGCTCAGGGCCCAGCACGATTCCACGCGCCAGGCCTTGGAACGGCTGGAAATGCAGTCCGAGCGCCTGACCGAAAAGCGCGAACAGTTGAGCCTCAATCTGGAGGAGGGCGAAGCGCCACTGGAAGAGCTGCGCCTCAAGCTTGAAGAGTTGCTCGACAAGCGCATGAGTGTCGACGAAGAGCTCAAGACCGCGCAAATCGCCTTGGAGGACGCCGACCGCGAACTGCGCGACGCCGAAAAGCGCCGCGGCCAGGCCGAGCAGCAATCGCAACTGATCCGTGGCCAGATGGAACAGCAGCGCATGGAGTGGCAAGCCTTGACGGTGCGGCGCAAGGCCTTGCAGGACCAGTTGCTGGAAGACGGCTACGACCTCGACGGCGTGCTCGCTACCCTGGTGGCCGGGGCGAACGAGAAGGACGCCGAGGAAGAATTGGAGCGCATTGCCCAGCGCATCCAGCGCCTGGGGGCCATCAACTTGGCGGCCATCGACGAGTACCAGCAGCAGTCCGAACGCAAGCGCTACCTGGACGCCCAGAACGACGACCTGGTGGAAGCGCTGGAGACCCTGGAAAACGTCATCCGCAAGATCGACAAGGAAACCCGCAACCGCTTCAAGGATACCTTTGATCAGATCAACGGCGGTTTGCAGGCCCTTTTTCCAAAAGTTTTCGGTGGCGGCAGCGCCTACTTGGAACTGACGGGCGAAGATTTACTCGATACAGGGGTGACAATCATGGCGCGTCCTCCTGGCAAGAAGAACAGCACCATCCATTTGCTCTCCGGTGGCGAAAAGGCGCTGACCGCGCTGGCCCTGGTCTTTGCCATCTTCAAATTGAACCCGGCGCCGTTCTGCATGCTCGACGAGGTCGACGCGCCGCTGGACGACGCCAACGTAGGCCGTTACGCACGGCTGGTGAAAGAAATGTCTGAAACGGTGCAGTTCATCTACATCACCCACAACAAGATCGCCATGGAAATGGCCGATCAGTTGATGGGGGTGACGATGCACGAGCCGGGCTGTTCGCGACTGGTGGCGGTGGATGTGGAGGAGGCCATGGCCATGGTGGATGCCTGAACAACGGCTTGTAGGGCTTCAACTTCGAACGCTGTAGGTATTTTTTACCCTTGGGGCTGATGTTCAATTCACAGATTGGGCACAAGCCTATGCGACAGACGGTGTAAAGTTATCTTTGGTCGTGCTAGTTTAATGTCAATTTTTCGTATGCGTGGGCAAAACGCCATTCAGAACATAGAGTTGGCGCCACGTTTTAAAGCGGTTTGCAAATAGCTAAGCCCCTTATTTTTCAGCATTTTTATAGAGGCACGGGATTACATGGAAATCGGTCTGCGCGAGTGGCTGATCGTCATCGGCATCATTGTCATTGCCGGTATTCTTTTCGACGGCTGGCGTCGCATGCGCGGCGGCAAGGGGAAACTGAAGTTTCGCCTGGATCGCAGCCTGTCGAACCTGCCCGATGAGGATGATAGCGCCGAGCTGCTGGGGCCGCCGCGGGTGCTGGACGCCCACAAGGAGCCGCAGCTGGACGAGCATGACTTGCCGTCGATGAGCGCGCCTGCCCGTGAGCCACGGGAGTCGGGTTCCAAGCGTGGCAAGCGCAACAGCGAGCCGTCCCAGGGTGATTTGAACCTGAACCTCGACCTGGATGGCGGGCCGAGCTTCAGCAGTCGCGACGGCGACTTCCCGGACGAAAACAAGGCCCCGAGCGCCGACAAGGACCAGGCCCAGGCTGAAGAAGTGCTGGTGATCAGCGTGATCTGCCGCGACCCGGCCGGCTTCAAGGGCCCGGCGTTGCTACAGAACATCCTCGAAAGCGGCCTGCGTTTTGGCGAAATGGACATTTTCCACCGTCACGAAAGCATGGCCGGTAACGGCGAGGTGCTGTTCTCCATGGCCAACGCGGTCAAGCCTGGCGTGTTCGACCTCGACGACATCGATCATTTCAGCACGCCGGCGGTGAGCTTCTTCCTTGGCCTGCCGGGCCCGCGTCATCCCAAGCAAGCATTCGACGTGATGGTGGCCGCCGCTCGCAAGCTGTCCCAGGAGCTCAACGGCGAACTGAAGGATGACCAGCGCAGCGTGCTGACCGCCCAGACCATCGAGCACTACCGCCAGCGCATCGTCGAATTCGAGCGCCGGGCGCTGACCCAGAAGCGCTGATCAATGACACAGGCTCTCCCTGACCAGAGAGCTTTTTGTGGCAGGAGAGCTTTTGTGGCGAGGGAGCTTGCTCCCGCTGGGGGCGAAGCCCCCCAAAAGGTTTAAAAAGAATGAGCAGCCCAGGCTGCTCTTTTGCTTTATGAGAGAACACCCATGAACGCCGTCGAAACACGCATCCTAGAGTTGCGCACCGAGCTGGACCAGCACAACTACCGCTACCACGTCCTCGACGAACCCAGCATCCCGGACGCCGAGTACGACCGCCTGTTCCACGAGCTCAAAGCCTTGGAAGAGCAGCACCCGTCACTTGTCACCAGCGACTCCCCGACCCAGCGGGTCGGCAGCGTGGCGCTGTCGGCGTTCAGCCAGGTGCGTCACGAGATCCCGATGCTCAGCCTGGGCAATGCCTTCGACGAAACTACCCTGCGCGAATTCGACCGCCGGGTGACGGAAGGCCTCGACCTGCCCATGGGTGATTTGCTGGGCGGTGGCGCGGCAGTGGAGTACAGCTGCGAGCCGAAGCTCGATGGCCTGGCGGTCAGCCTGTTGTACCAGGACGGCATGCTGGTGCGCGGCGCCACGCGCGGTGACGGCACCACGGGCGAGGACATCAGCGTCAACGTACGCACCGTGCGCAACATTCCCCTCAAGTTGCAGGGCACTGGCTGGCCGCCGCTGCTGGAAGTGCGCGGCGAGGTGTACATGTCCAAGGCTGGCTTCGAGCGCCTGAACGCCACGCAACTGGAGGCGGGCGGCAAGACGTTTGCCAATCCGCGCAACGCGGCGGCCGGTAGCTTGCGTCAGCTCGATTCGAGGATCACGGCCAACCGTCCCCTGGAGTTCTGTTGCTACGGCATCGGCCAGGTGACGGCGGACATCGCCGACACTCATATTGGCAACCTCAAGCAACTCAAGGCCTGGGGCATGCCCATCAGCCGTGAGTTGAAGCTGGCCCACGGCGTCGACGAATGCCTGGATTACTACCGTGACATCGGCGAGCGCCGCAACGCGTTGCCCTATGAGATCGACGGTGTCGTGTTCAAGGTCAACAGCATCGCTTCCCAGCGCGAGCTTGGTTTCCGTGCCCGGGAACCGCGCTGGGCCATTGCCCACAAGTTTCCCGCCACCGAAGAACTCACCGAGTTGCTGGACGTCGAGTTCCAGGTCGGCCGCACCGGCGCGGTGACTCCGGTGGCCCGTCTCAAGCCGGTGAAAGTCGCCGGCGTAACCGTGGCCAACGCGACGTTGCACAACATGGACGAAGTGGCGCGCCTGGGCGTGATGATCGGCGATACGGTGATCATCCGCCGTGCCGGGGACGTGATCCCGCAGGTGGTGCAGGTCGTCACCGAGCGCCGTCCGGAAAACGCCCGCCCGGTGGAAGTGCCCCAGCAATGCCCGGTCTGCGGCTCCCACGTCGAGCGCACGCAACTGATCAAGCGCAGCAAGGGCCGCGAAACCGTTAGCGAAGGCGCGGTGTACCGCTGCGTCGGTCGCCTGGCCTGTGGCGCGCAGCTCAAGCAGGCGATCATCCATTTCGTCTCGCGTCGGGCCATGGACATCGAAGGCTTGGGCGAGAAAAGCGTCGAGCAACTGGTGGATGAGGGCCTGGTGGGTTCGCCTGCCGACCTGTATGCGCTGACCTTCGAGCAGGTGGTCGACCTGGAAGGCTTCGCCGAACTGTCGAGCAAGAACCTGCTGGCCGCCATCGTCGACAGCAAGCAGCCGAGCCTGGCGCGTTTCATCTATGCCCTGGGCATCCCGGACGTGGGCGAGGAGACCGCCAAGGTCCTGGCCCGCTCCCTCGGTTCGCTGGAGCGCGTGCAGGCGGCGTTGCCCCAAGTGCTCACGTACTTGCCTGATGTCGGCCTGGAAGTCGCCCACGAGATCCACAGCTTCTTCGAAGACCCGCACAACCGCCAGGTGATCAAGGACCTGTTGCGCCATGGCCTGGAGATCCAGGACCAGGGCGAGTTGGGCGCCGAGTTCTCCGCCAGCACCACCCTGGGCGGCTTTCTCGACAAGTTGCACATTCCCTCGGTGGGGCCGGGTGGGGCGCAGAAGCTGGCGGACAAGTTCGGCTCGCTCGACGCGGTGATGAACGCCGACTGGCTGGACATGCGCCAGGCCCTGCCGGAAAAACAGGCCAATGCCGTGCGCGAGTTCTTTGCCATCGCCGCCAACCGTCAGCAGGCCGAAGCGGCGGAGCAGCAGTTACGCGACTTTGGCATGCACTGGCAGAGCGAGAAGAAGGTCGTCGAAGGCTTGCCCGAGGCGGGTCACACCTGGGTGCTGACCGGTTCGCTGGAACTGATGAGCCGTGACGTCGCCAAGGATAAGTTGGAGAGCCTGGGAGCGAAGGTCGCCGGGTCCGTGTCGGCGAAAACCCACTGCGTGGTGGCCGGGCCGGGTGCTGGTTCGAAGTTGACCAAAGCCAACGAGCTGGGGGTGAAGGTGCTCGACGAACAAGCTTTTGTCGATTTCCTGGCGGGCCATGGCATCACGGTCTGAGGGTGATCGGCTTTTGTGGCGAGGGAGCTTGCTCCCGCCGGGTGGCGCAGCCGCCCCAATCGGGGCGACGCAATGCTCCTGGTGGACCGCATTAGCTGGTTTGCGACGGCTGCGCCGCCGAGCGGGAGCAAGCTCCCTCGCCACGATTTACCGGCGTCATGACCCAGCGTTTTGGAACGATCATGAGCGTAAGGTGATCTAGTCTTGCAGGCTCCAGGGAGAGATCGCCATGTACCGCTTCTTCGAACAGCTGAGTTCACGCATTGCCGCGCCGTTCCTGGGTGATCGGTCACGTAACAGCAAGGTCTGGCCGTGCCGCTGCGGCCAGTCATTGTTCTTTCGCAACAGCCAGTGCCTGGCCTGTCTGGCGGCGCTGGGTTATCAACCTGAGCGGAGCCGCCTGTCCTCCCTGCAACCCGGTGAGCAACCCGACACCTGGACGCTGGATGCCGATCCGCACGCCGGGCTGTTTCGCCGTTGTGCCAACCTCGACACCCCGGCGGCCTGCAATTGGCTGCTGCCGGACAATGGCCACGATACCCTGTGCATCGCCTGTAGCCTGAATCGCACCATTCCCGACCTGTCGATTCCGGAAAATCCTGAACGTTGGCGCAAGGTCGAGACCGCCAAGCGTCGACTGGTCGCGCAACTGATCACGTTCGGCTTGCCGGTCATCCCGAAAACCGTCAATGAAGACATCGGCTTGGCGTTCGATTTCATCGGCGTCGACCCAGATGGCACGCCGCCGACCACGGGTCACGCCAGCGGATTGATCACCCTCGACATCAAGGAGGCGGACGATGCCCATCGCGAGCATGTGCGCCAGCAAATGCACGAACCGTATCGCACCTTGCTCGGGCATTTTCGTCATGAGGTAGGGCACTACTACTGGGACCGGCTGATTGCCAACAGCCACTGGCTCGGGGCTTTTCGCGAACTGTTCGGCGACGAGCGCGCCAGCTATTCCGACGCCCTGGAGCGGCATTACCAGCAAGGCGCGCCGCTGGATTGGCAAACCCGCTACGTGAGTGCCTACGCCACCATGCACCCATGGGAGGACTGGGCGGAAACCTGGGCCCATTACCTGCACATGATGGACGCGGTCGACACTGCCCTGGGCTTTGGCATGAGTGCTCGGGAGATGGATTTCGACTACCAGCCGTTCCCGCCCGAGACCTTGTACGACGCCGAACACGCAGGCGGCGCGGCCTTTCTCTCGTTCGTCAACGCCTGGATCGAACTGGCCGGCATGCTCAACGAATTGTCCCGCAGCATGGGCCAGCCGGACTTCTACCCGTTCGTCGTACCGGCTGCCGTCATTACCAAGCTGCACTTCATCCATCTGGTGATCCAGGAGGAGGGCGGTCGGGCGGATGAGGTGCTGTTGTAGGTTTCAGTGCAGGCAAGCGCAGACCCCACACTGGCTCCAGAGTCCACAGGCTCCTGCGTCCAGGCACAGAACCCCTGTGGGAGCGAGCCTGCTCGCGATAGCGGTCGGTCAGCTTGCATCCATGCCCGATGTGCCAACGTCATCGCGAGCAAGCTTTGCTCCCACGGCAAGTGCTTGAACGCCTTCAGTTTTTAATCCGACACGAACGGTTGTAACTTCTTGCCAGATAGGTACAATGGCGCGGCTCGCCGTCAGGCGGGCGTCGTTATGGTGACCCCATCGGTCCCCCCGCAACGATTACCCGTGAACCTGGTCAGATCCGGAAGGAAGCAGCCACAGCGGGAACATTGTGTGCCGGGGTGTGGCTGGTGGGGTTGCCTCCATAACGCCCAAGCCTTCATTCGCAAGGTTTGCCAAATTCAAAATTTCTTGTTGTTCTGCTGATCGATATTGATCGATGCTTTCTGCTGTCCAGGTTTTTTGCTGGACAAGACAAGTGAGCGCCAAAGAGAAGCCTGGCCTGTCTTGCATCGACAGGCCAGGCTTCTCTTCCATTGCATCAAGGCTTGGACAAGGCCTGGTCGACCGCTGCAATCAGCTTCCCAAGATCCTTCGGGGTGGCTTTGTGTATGACACCGAACAGGTAAGCCCGCTGTTCGTCCTCATCGGTCATGTCGGCAAAAAAAGCCTTCAGTTGCACATCCAGCACATTGGCAAGCAGGAACAAGGCTTCGACGCTGGGGGTGTAGGTGCCGGTTTCGAAGCGGCTGATGGTTTTAGGGTCAAAACCGGTTTTTTCGCCAAGTTCAGCCTGAGTAAGCCCCGCTACTTTGCGGTAGCGTCTGATGGCTGGACCCAAACTTGAAATTTGCATCGCTTAATTCCCATTTAGAATCAAGAACTTAACGATAGATTTTCGCATTAGGCAACCGCGTGATCCATCACCTTGCTTTGCAAAGTGTGATGTGTTTCGTAGAATCGGCCTTTGGCACGGGTATTTGGTGACCCGCTTTGCGAAGCCGAGGGCTGTGCAAAGACCGGGCCTTGTGTTTCTTGCCACGATACAAGGCAAGGGCTGCGCCCTCCCTGGGCACCGCCAGGGCCCGCGCTCCAGCTTCCCTCAAAGTGTTTGAGCCTAGTTGATTTTCGCCTGTCTTGAAGGCGGTGCAACCGCGCGCGACAAATGAGCCTGACTCATGGATGACTGCTTCGATGGATAAGAAGTACCGCAGGGCCGTTGACGCCGCCGCGATTTTTTCCGAGACCGATCTGAGCGGGCGCATCACTTACGTCAACGATCAATTTTGCAGCCTTTTTGGTTACCGGCGCGATGAGTTGCTGGGCGCGAACCATCGCCTGCTCAATTCCGCTCAGCACCCCGGCGAGTTCTTCAGCGCCATGTGGCGCACCATTGCCTTGGGGCAGGTCTGGAAAGGGGAAATCTGCAACCGGGCCAAGGACGGTACGCTGCATTGGGTCGACACCACCCTGGTGCCGGTGATCGACGATGAGACCGGGCAAATCGAGCGCTACCTGGCGATTCGCTTCGACGTCAGTGAAAAGCGTCGCTTGCTGCATTCGCTGCAATGGCGGGTCGGTCACGATGTGCTGACCGGGCTGCCCAATCGTACTTATCTGTCGGACCTGCTGGACCAGGCGCTGGAATTTTCCCGCACGGAGAACCTGCCCCTGGCGGTGTGCATGCTCGATCTCGATGGTTTCAAGGCCGTCAACGACGGCTATGGTCATGCCAGCGGTGATCGGCTGCTGGTGGAGGTTGCCAGGCGCCTGCGCAGCATCGTGCGTGGCGAGGACGTGGTGGCGCGGCTGGGCGGGGACGAGTTCGTGCTGGTGCTGCGCCATGTGCGTGGCATGGAAGAGCTGCATGCCGCGTTGAACCGGGTGTTGATCGCCGTCTCCATGCCGTATGGCATTGATGGCAAGGACATCAAGGTCTTCGCCAGTATTGGCGTCACGCTGTTCCCGTGGGACAACGAAGACGCCGAGACCCTGCTGCGTCACGCCGACCAGGCGATGTATGTGGTCAAGCAAAGCGGGCGCAATCGTTTCCACTTGTTCGATGTGTCCCGGGACAAGGAGGTACGGGCCACTTACCAGACCGTCGAACGGGTCCGCCAGGCACTGGCCGATAACGAGCTGCGGCTGCATTTCCAACCCAAGGTCAACATGCGCCATGGCACCGTGGTCGGCCTGGAGGCGTTGCTGCGCTGGAAGCATCCGCAACGTGGCCTGGTGCCGCCTCGGGAGTTCCTGCCCTTGGTGGAGGAGACTGACCTGATCGTCGAGATCGGCGAGTGGGTCATGGAGCAGGTCTTGACCCAGTTGCAGCAATGGCAGCAAGTGGGGCAAGGCTGGCCAGTGAGCATCAATATCTCGGCACGGCATTTCCAGCGGGCGGATTTTGTCGAGCGGCTGCGGCAGGTGTTGGAGCGACATCCGGCGGTGCCGCCACGCCTGTTGGACCTGCAGATTGTCGAGTCTGTCGCCGTGGAGAACCTGGCCCACGTCAGCGCCTGCCTCCAGGCATGCCAGGCGCTGGGCGTGGGGTTTTCCCTGGGGGGTTTTGGCACGGGCTACTGCTCGCTCAACGACCTCAAGCACCTGCGCACGCAAACCATCAAGATCGACAAGACCTTCGTCCGCGACATCCTCGATGACCGCGACGACCTGGCACTGACTGAAGCGGTGATCGGCCTGGCCCGGGCCTTTGGTCGCGAGGTGGTCGCCGAGGGGCTGGACAGCCTGGAGCACGGCCAACTGCTGCTGAGCCTGGGCTGCGAGGTGGCACAAGGGTATTTCATCGCCCGGCCCATGCCGCCCGAACAGATACCCGACTGGGTTCAGGGCTTCATCCCACCGTCCCAATGGCAACAGCGGTCCGGCGATCAAGGCGAAGGCGCCTCGCTCTTGACCCGCGATGTTTCACTGCGGCCGGTGTAAAGCTGGATGATCGCGTCGATTTCCCCGGACGTTTTCATGTTCAGCAATGTCCTCAGAATGCGTTGTGCGGGAATGTCCGGATCGTTGCGCACGTAACAGCTCAACTGCTGTTCCTGCAGGACAGTCACCTCATGGAGCTGGCGATCAGCGGCATGCCGTTGATTGAACCAGTCCAGCGCCCATTGGTTGGTGACCCCATAGCGATAACGCCCGGCCAGCAGTTTCGCCAGCACTTGTTCCTGGCTACGGGCATCGTCGCGGTGCAGTTGAGCGGTGTCGAATAAGGGTTGCAGGGTCGGGTAGCTATAGCCGAGCACGGTGCCGATGGCTTGGTGCGAGAGCGTTGCTGGCGTGACCGTCGCCGGTGCGCTGGTCGGGGCGACGAGCAGGTCGCGCTGGAAAAACAACGGGATGCTCCATAGATAATCGCCATTGTCCTTCACCCAGTCAGGGCTGACATAGCAACGTATATCGATTTCGCCGTGTTTCATGGCAGCGTCGAGCCGGGCGCGAGACAGGACGTGGAATTGCGCCGGCCTTCCCACTTGGGTCGCCAGGCTGGTCATGATGTCGGGAAGGATGCCCTGGATCGGGCGGCCTCGTTCGATCTGTACCATGGGCATTGCCCAGCCGTCGGTAATGGCGAAACGCAAGGGGACTTCTTCGGCTAAGCAACCGGTACCCAGCAACAGCAAAGCCCCCATGGCTGATCGCATAAACTCTCCCTGACTGTATAAAACCGCGTCGACAACCCAAGCTTAGTCAGATTAGACGAGCACACCGGATGCAATTTCGCCCCTGCTCCGCTAGCATTAGCCGCTTATGTTCCTTCGTTGCGACGGTTTTCGATGAGTTATCAGGTTCTTGCACGTAAATGGCGTCCGCGCTCGTTCCGCGAAATGGTCGGCCAGACCCATGTGCTCAAGGCTCTGATCAATGCCTTGGACAGCCAGCGGCTGCACCATGCCTACCTGTTCACCGGGACCCGGGGCGTGGGCAAGACCACCATCGCGCGGATCATCGCCAAGTGCCTGAACTGTGAAACCGGCATCACCTCGACGCCTTGTGGCGAGTGTTCGGTCTGCCGGGAAATCGATGAGGGCCGCTTCGTCGACCTGATCGAGATCGACGCCGCCAGCCGCACCAAGGTCGAGGACACCCGCGAACTGCTCGACAACGTGCAGTACGCCCCGAGCCGTGGGCGCTTCAAGGTCTACCTGATCGACGAAGTGCACATGCTCTCCAGCCATTCCTTCAATGCGCTGCTCAAGACCCTTGAAGAGCCGCCGCCCTACGTCAAGTTCATCCTGGCGACCACCGATCCGCAGAAACTTCCTGCAACGATTCTGTCGCGGTGCCTGCAGTTCTCCCTGAAGAACATGACGCCGGAACGGGTGGTCGAGCACCTGACCCACGTATTGGGTGTCGAGAATGTCCCGTTCGAAGACGATGCGCTGTGGCTGTTGGGCCGCGCCGCCGATGGTTCGATGCGTGACGCCATGAGCCTGACCGACCAGGCCATCGCGTTCGGTGAAGGCAAGGTCATGGCCGCCGATGTCCGGGCCATGCTCGGCACTCTCGATCATGGCCAGGTCTATGACGTCTTGCATGCGCTGATCGAAGGCGATGCGAAGGCGCTGCTCGAGGCGGTGCGTCACTTGGCCGAGCAGGGCCCGGACTGGAATGGCGTGCTCTCGGAAATCCTCAACGTGCTGCACCGTGTCGCCATCGCCCAGGCCCTGCCTGAAGGCGTCGACAACGGCCACGGCGACCGTGACCGCGTACTGGCCCTGGCCCAGGCGCTGCCGGCCGAAGATGTGCAGTTCTATTACCAGATGGGCCTGATCGGCCGACGCGATCTGCCCTTGGCGCCGGATCCGCGCGGCGGCTTCGAAATGGTCCTGTTGCGAATGCTGGCGTTCCGGCCAGCCGACACGGCGGATGCGCCGAGGCAAGCGCTAAAGCCAGTGGGGATCAGCCAAGCCACAGCTGATTCCGCCAAGCCAGTGGCTGCCGCGCCCGTCGTTGCGCCGGCAGTGGCTTCGGCTCCGGCCGCGGTGGTGCCTGTCGCCCAGCCGATGCCGACGCCTGTTGTCGCGACGCCTGAGCCGGAACCCGAGGCGCTGCCCGAGCCCGTCGTTGAAGAAGTCATCGACCTGCCGTGGAACGACCCGGTCGAGCCGGAAGTTGTCCAGCAGCCGGTCGTCGAGCCCGTATTGGAAACCGTTGCCGAGCAGCCTGAGTTGCCGCCAATGCCGCTGCCAACGCCCGACAGCGTGGTGCCCGATGCGCCAGAGTGGGTGGCCGCGCCGGTGCCCGAGCCAACGGTGGCCGATGTCGATGTCGCCACGCCGGGCATCGACCTGGACGACGAGCCGCCGCTGGACGAGGATTATATCGAGCCGGACATGGATTCGGCCTACAGCTACCTGGACGACCTGGCCAGCGAGCACGCCGCTGAACCGGCCCCGGAGCCCGAGCCCGAACCGGCGGCGATGCCGGCCACCGGCCTGGCCCTGCAATGGCTGGAACTGTTCCCTAAATTGCCGATCAGCGGCATGACCGGCAGCATCGCCGCCAACTGCACGCTGATGGCGGTGGAAGGCGACCACTGGCTGCTGCACCTGGATCCGGCACACAGTGCACTGTTCAACGCGACCCAGCAGCGTCGCCTCAACGATGCGCTGAACCAGTACCACCAGCGTAACCTGACGTTGACCATCGAGCTGATCAAGCCCGAGCAGGAGACCCCGGCCCAGGCCGCGTCCCGCCGCCGTGCCGACCGTCAGCGCGAAGCCGAGGAGTCGATCCACGGCGATCCATTCATCCAACAGATGATGCAACAGTTCGGCGCCGTGGTCCGTCACGATACTATCGAACCTGTCGAGGCCCCGGTCACCCAGGGCTCATAACTGAAGGCGCCGGGCCGAACGGGCCGGGCGCGTTGTTTATCCAAGTACTTTCGAGGTGATTCCCATGATGAAAGGTGGCATGGCCGGCCTGATGAAGCAGGCGCAGCAGATGCAGGAAAAGATGGCCAAGATGCAGGAAGAACTGGCCAACGCCGAAGTCACCGGCAAGTCCGGCGGCGACATGGTGACCGTGGTCATGACCGGTCGCCATGACATCAAGCGCGTCAGCATCGACCCAAGCGTGGTCGAAGGCCTGAGCGAAGACGACAAGGAAATGCTCGAAGCCCTGTTCGCCGCCGCCGTCAATGACGCGGTGCGCAAGATCGAAGCCAACAGCCAGGACAAGATGTCCGGCATGACGGCAGGCATGCAATTGCCGCCGGGCATGAAACTGCCGTTCTGATTCGCCATCCCGGTCGGGATGGGCTAAACACAATGCCAGGCATCGCGCCTGGCATTTTTGTTTCTGTCGGAGCCTCGGGTAGCTGTTCGACCGCTTTCGTCGGAACGCCGCCCGGAGCAGGCTCGCTCCCACACTGGATTGAAGGGGCTTCGATTGTGATATTCGCCGCAGGTTCTATGTGGGAGCGAGCCTGCTCGCGAAGGCTGCACCGCGCTATCCCGGAATAAACATCGAACGCCGCCCCCTCGGTAATGGTCTGCTTCCTATACGTGTCCGCCCAACGAACAAGGAGACGCCTCCATGTCATCGATTTCCAACCAGCGCATCGTCCTGGCCTCCCGTCCCCAAGGTGCGCCCACCCCTGAAAACTTCCGTCTTGAACATGTGACACTGCCGGATCTGGCAGAGGGACAGATCCTGCTCAAGACGTTGTTCCTGTCCTTGGACCCCTACATGCGCGGGCGCATGAGTGATGCGCCTTCCTACGCCGCTCCGGTGGAAATCGATGAGGTGATGACCGGCGGCGCTGTCAGCCGCGTGGAACGTTCGACGCACCCGAAATTCCATGAGGGCGATTGGGTGGTTGGCGCTACGGGTTGGCAAACCCACAGCATCAGTGACGGGCGCAACGTGATGCCCATTCCTTCCGGGCTACCCAGTCCGTCGATGGCCCTGGGGGTGTTGGGCATGCCGGGCCTGACCGCCTACATGGGGCTGATGGACATTGGCCAGCCCAAGGCCGGGGAAACCCTGGTGGTCGCGGCAGCCTCGGGTGCCGTGGGCTCGGTGGTCGGCCAGGTCGCAAAAATCAAGGGCCTGCGGGTGGTCGGCGTCGCGGGCGGCAGCGAGAAATGCAAGTACGTGGTCGACGAACTGGGCTTTGATGCCTGTGTCGATCACAAGAGCGCCAATTTTGCCGAGGAATTGGCGCGGGCCTGTGACAAGGGCATCGACATTTATTACGAAAACGTCGGCGGCAAGGTCTTTGATGCCGTCGTGCCGTTGCTCAACGCCAAGGCACGAATCCCGCTCTGTGGCCTGATCGCGTCCTACAACGACAATCAGGCGCCGAACGGTCCGGATCGCTTGCCGCAACTGCAGCGCACCTTGCTGACCAAGCGCGTGCGGATCCAGGGGTTTATTGTGTTTGACGACTACGGTGACCGTCAGCCGGAGTTCGTCAGTGCCATGGCGCCTTGGGTGCGCGATGGCAAGGTCAAGTTTCGCGAGGACGTGGTCGACGGCCTGGAAAATGCGCCACAGGCGTTTATCGGCCTGTTGGAAGGGCGCAACTTCGGCAAGTTGGTGGTGCGGGTCGCGCAGGATTGAGTATTTGACGCTAATCGGAGGCGCGGGTATAAACCGCGTCTCGTTGTTATGTCGGACATTTCCTCCATGAGCTTCAGCCCTTTGATTCGCCAACTGATCGATGCCCTGCGAACGTTGCCGGGTGTAGGTCAGAAAACTGCCCAGCGCATGGCGTTGCAATTGCTTGAGCGTGATCGCAGCGGCGGTTCACGCCTGGCCCAGGCCTTGAGCCAGGCCATGGAGGGCGTAGGGCATTGCCGTTTATGCCGCACCCTCACCGAAGACGACCTCTGCCCGCAATGTGCCGACGCGCGTCGCGACGACAGCCTGCTCTGCGTGGTGGAGGGGCCGATGGATGTGTATGCGGTGGAGCAGACCGGTTTCCGTGGCCGTTATTTCGTGCTCAAGGGCCATTTGTCCCCACTCGATGGCTTGGGGCCTGAAGCCATTGGCATCCCACAGTTGATCGCGCGGATCGAAGAGGCGGGCACGTTCACGGAAGTCATCCTCGCCACGAACCCGACGGTCGAAGGCGAAGCCACCGCCCATTACATCGCCCAATTGCTGAGCAACAAAGGCTTGGTCGCCTCCCGCATCGCCCACGGCGTGCCGCTGGGTGGGGAGCTGGAATTGGTGGACGGCGGGACGCTGGCGCATTCGTTTGCGGGGCGTAAGCCGATCGCCTTGTAACAGCCACCCCAAAGCTAATGTGGGAGCGGGCTTGCTCGCGAAAGCGGTGGATCAGCAAGCGATTATATTGACTGACACTCCGCTTTCGCGAGCAAGCCCGCTCCCACAGGTAACTGTTGCTCGAAGGTTATTTCTCGCTAAGCGAAAACTGCGTCAGGCAGAACGTTGGAATTCCCATGTCTTCCAGACGCTGGGAGCCGAGCAGTTCCGGCAGGTCAATGATCGCCGCGGCTTCGTGGACTTTGGCGCCCATGCGGCGAATCAGGTTGGCGGCGGCAATCAGCGTGCCACCGGTGGCGATCAGGTCATCGAACATCACCACCGAATCACCTTCGCACAGGCTGTCGGCGTGCACTTCAAGGAAGGCTTCACCGTATTCGGTCTGGTAACCCTCGGCCAGCACGTCGGCCGGCAGCTTGCCTTGCTTGCGGAACAACACCAGCGGCTTGTTCAACTGATAGGCCAGGATCGAGCCGATCAGGAAGCCGCGAGCATCCATTGCGCCAATGTGAGTGAACTCTGCCTCGACATAGCGGTGGGCAAAGCTGTCCATGACCAGGCGCAGGGCGGTCGGGGATTGGAACAGTGGAGTAATGTCGCGAAAGATCACGCCGGGCTTGGGGAAGTCGGTCACGGGGCGGATCAGGGATTTGATGTCGAAGGAGTCAAAGACCATCGTCGAGGTGTCCTGGCAGGGCTGCAAACGCGGCAGTATAGCGCGGCGAGGCCAATCCCTCAGCCGCGCAGGTTCATCAGCCGTCGATCGAGCCGCCAGCCAGGGCGCAGAGCTGGATCGGGTCGAGAATGTGAATTTCCTTGCCTTCGGCGGCAATCAGCTCGTTCTGCTGGAAACGCGTGAATACCCGGGACACGGTTTCCACCGCCAGGCCCAGGTAGTTGCCGATTTCGTTGCGCGACATGCTCAGGCGGAACTGGTTGGCCGAGAACCCGCGGGCGCGGAAGCGTGCCGAGAGGTTGACCAGGAACGTGGCGATCCGCTCGTCGGCGGTTTTTTTCGAGAGCAGCAACATCATCTGTTGATCGTCACGGATTTCCCGGCTCATGACTCGCATCAACTGGCGGCGCAGTTGCGGCAGCTGTATGGCCAGCTCGTCCAGGCGATCGAAGGGAATTTCGCACACCGAGGTGGTTTCCAGCGCCTGGGCCGAGACCGGATGGGTCTCGGTGTCCATGCCCGACAGGCCCACCAGTTCGCTGGGCAAGTGGAAACCGGTGAGCTGTTCTTCGCCGCCGTCGCTCAAGTTGAAGGTTTTCAAGGCACCCGAGCGCACGGCATAGACGGAATCGAACGCGTCGCCCTGGCGAAACAGGAATTCACCTTTTTTCAACGGGCGGCCTCGTTTGACGATGTCGTCCAGCGCGTCCATGTCCTCCAGATTCAACGAAAGTGGCAGGCAGAGGGGGGCCAGGCTGCAATCCTTGCAATGGGCCTGGTTGTGGGCGCGCAGTTTGACGGGCTCGGACATTTCTTAAATCCTTGTGGGAAAACACACATAAGGCGTAAGGGTACCCCAGAGCAGACACTCCAGCCAGTGCGGTGTCGTCGTCAAATTGTCGCGCTCAAATGACCCGGGAGAAACGTTGGCGATTGTGCTGCTCCAAATAGGCATCGAACACCATGCACACGGATCGCACCAGCAGGCGCCCAGCGGGCAGTACCCGGATGTGGATGTCATCCAACTCGATCAGCCCATCCTCGGCCATGGCCTGCAATTGCGGCCACAGCGGCGCGAAGTAACCGCGAAAATCGACATTGAAACGGTGCTCGATGTCCGCGAACGCCAGGTGGAAATGGCAGATCAATTGCTGGATCACCGCACGTCGCAACCGATCGTCGGCCGTGCAGGTCAGTCCTCGACTGGTTGCCAGTTGCCCGTCGGCGAGGGTGTTCTGGTAATGGTTCAGGTCACTGCTGTTCTGGCAGTACAGGTCGCCGATCTGGCTGATGGCGGAGACGCCGAGGCCGATCAGGTCGCAATGGCCATGGGTGGTATAGCCCTGGAAATTGCGCTGCAACGTGGCCTCTTCCCGAGCGATGGCCAGCTCGTCGTCGGGCAGGGCGAAGTGATCCATGCCGACGTAGCGGTAGCCGGCGGCGGTCAACTGTTCGATGGTGCCTTGCAGCATCGCCAGCTTCTGCTCCGGGTTTGGCAAGTCCTGGCTGTTGATGCGCCGCTGGGGCATGAAGCGTTCCGGCAGGTGGGCGTAGTTGAACACCGAGAGGCGGTCCGGTTGCAAGTGGATGACTTCTTCGACGGTGCGGGCGAAATTATCCGGAGTCTGCTTGGGCAGCCCGTAGATCAAGTCGATGTTGATCGAACGGAACTGCAGGGTCCGGGCAGCCTCGACCACCGCGCGGGTTTCTTCCAGGCTTTGCAGGCGATTGACGGCGCGTTGCACGGCCGGATCAAGGTCTTGCAGGCCGATGCTGACCCGATTGAAACCCAGTTCACGCAACAAGCCCATGGTCGACCAGTCGGCTTCCCGGGGATCGATCTCGATGCTGTAGTCGCCGGAATCGTCGTCCAGCAGGTTCAGGTGCTTGCGCAACGAGGCCATCAGTTGCCGCAGCTCGTCATGGCTGAGAAACGTCGGGGTGCCGCCGCCAAAGTGCAGCTGTTCGACGCGCTGGGTCGGGTCCAGGTGGCAGCCGATCAGCTGGATTTCCTGTTCCAGGCGTTGGAGGTAGGCGTGGGCGCGGCCACGGTCCTTGGTGATGACCTTGTTGCAGGCGCAGTAGTAGCAAATGTTTGCGCAGAACGGTACGTGCACATACAGCGACAGCGGCCGCCGGGCCTTGCGGCTGTCACGCAGGGCATGGAGCAAGTCGAAGGTGCCCACCTGGCCGCCGAACTGCGCCGCAGTCGGGTACGAGGTGTAGCGTGGTCCCGCCAGGTCGTAGCGGCGGATCAGGTCTGAGTCCCAACGGATGGCGTCGAGCATGCGGGTGTTCCCCGGATAGGCTGGCATGGGGCGAGTCTAGGGGGCTGTGGGCGAGGCTGTTTTGATTTGCGTCAACGGCGCATCGGGCGTTGTCGATGCAGGCCTCATCGCGAGCAAGCTCGCTCCCACAAATGCCCAATCCACCCCAAATCCTCTGTGGGAGCGGGCTTGCTCGCGAAAGCGGTCTGACTGAGCCGATGGTGTTGGATGTGCCGCCGCCTTCGCGAGCAAGCCCGCTCCCACATTTGCTTGGCGGCGCTACCCGTCTCTGTGGGAGCCGAGCTTGCTCGCGATGGGGGCAACTCGGTCAATGCCCCATGAGCCAATGCTGATGCGGCCCCGGCAGTGTCCATACCCCGAAAATAATCACCAACAAGCCACCGGCCATGCGCACGCTGCGTTTGCGCAACAGGGCGGTGATGCGCTCGGCGGCCAGGCCGGTGGCGAGCAGCACCGGCCAGGTGCCCAGGCCGAAGGCAAGCATCAGCAGGGCACTGTCCAAGGCATTGCCTTGGCTGGCGGACCAGAGCAGGGTGCTGTAGACCAACCCGCACGGCAGCCAGCCCCACAGGGCGCCGAGCAGCAAGGCTCGGGGCAGGCTCGACACCGGCAGCAAGCGGTTGGCGACGGGTTGGATGTGCCGCCACAAGCCGCGCCCCACGCTTTCGATGCGGGTCAGGCCGCTCCACCAGCCCGCCAGGTACAGGCCCATGGCGATCAACAGCAAGCCGGCCAGCACCCGCATGATCATCGCGGCCGGGCTATTGGACACGGCCCATCCCGCCAGGCCGATCAGCAGCCCAGCGGTGGCGTAGCTCAGGATCCGCCCCAGGTTGTACGCCAGCAGTAACCGAAAGCGCCGACTGCGCTGTTCCTTGGGGATCGCCAGGGTGAGGGCGCCCATCAGGCCACCGCACATGCCCAGGCAATGGCCGCCACCGAGCAGGCCAAGAATGACCGCCGATACCAGCAATGGCGCCAGGTCAAGCATGGGGCGGGGCCTTGTCGTCCGGCTTGCGGGCCTCGCCACTGGCTTCGTCCACCGCCGCCTTGTGGTTCGGGTCCTGGTCGTCGAACAGAATGCTGTGGGCCGGACCGTCGAGATCGTCGTACTGGCCGCTGTCCACGGCCCAGAAAAAAATGTACACGGCGATGGCCACGATCAGCAGCGCGGCCGGAATCATCACGTAGAGAGCTGGCATGTCGGAACTCCATGCCCGCGCGGCTCAGGCCGGCAGCGGACGGGTATCGGGCGTGGCGGCGAACACCTGCGCCTTCGGTTGGCGGGTCAGCCTCAAGGCATTCAACACCACGGTCAACGAACTGATGGACATGCCGACCGCGGCCCACACCGGCGTAATCCAGCCGAGGGCGGCGAACGGCAACATGAGGCCATTGTACAGCCCTGCCCACACCAGGTTCTCGATGATCACCCGGCGCGTGCGTCGGGCCAGGCTGAAGGCGTGGACCAGGGCCTCTAGGCGGTTGGACAGCAGCACGGCGTCGGCACTGGTCTTGGCCAGGTCGGTGGCCGAGCCCATGGCGACACTGATGTCCGCCGCCGCCAGGACCGGCACGTCGTTCACGCCATCGCCGAGCATCAATACCTTGCGGCCTTGTTGGTGTAGCTGCTGCAACACCGCCAGCTTGTCATCCGGGCGCAGGCCGCCGCGGGCCTCATCGATGCCCAGCTCGGCCGCGACACTGGCGACCATCGGAGAGCTGTCGCCCGACAGCAGCAGCGTTCGCCAGCCTCGTGCCTTGCAGGCCGCCAGCAGGGCCGGGGCATCGACGCGCAAGCGGTCATCGAGGACGAACCAGGCCAACGGTCCGATCTCATCGCCCAGCAACAGCCATTGCCCGGCTTCGTCCGGCATCTGCGGTACGGGAGCGTCACTCAGCTCGCAGACAAAACCGGGCTGGCCGATGCGCAGGCGCTGTTCCGCCACCTGGCCTTCCAGACCCAGCCCCGGGGTGCTGTGCACCTGCTCGGCGGCCAACGGCGCGCGGCCAAACGCCCGGGCGATGGGGTGTTCCGAGCGGTTTTCCAAGGCCGCGGCCAAGCCCAGGCACTGATCGCTGTCGAGGCCCGCCAGTGGCCGAATGGCGCGCAAGGCCAAGCGGCCTTCGGTGAGGGTGCCGGTCTTGTCGAAAATCACCGTGTCGATCTGGTTCAGGCCCTCCAGCACATGGCCGCGCGTCAGCAGCAGGCCAAGTTTGTGCAAGGTGCCGGTGGCCGCAGTCAGGGCGGTCGGCGTGGCGAGGGACAACGCGCAGGGGCAGGTGGCAACCAGCATCGCCAGGACGATCCAGAAGGCCCGCGAGGCATCCAGTTGCCACCACAGCAAGCCGATGGCCGCAGCCGCGACCAGGGAGAACAACAGGAACCATTGGGCGGCGCGATCGGCGATTTCCGCCAGTCGCGGTTTTTCGGCCTGGGCCCGCTCCAGCAGGCGCACGATGGCCGACAGCCGGGTGTCTTGTCCGAGGGCCAGCACTTCGACGGTCAAGGCGCCTTCGACATTCAGCGTGCCCGCGGTGACCGCATCGCCCACTTGCCGAGGCTGTGGCAGGTATTCACCGGTCAGCAGCGATTCGTCGATGCTGGATTGACCCTCAAGGATCTTGCCATCGGCCGGCAGGACCGCCCCGGGATGTACCAGCAGCCGGTCGCCGGTGCGCAATTCGTTGAGCAGGATACGTTCGCTCTGACCGTCATCCGCCAGGCGCAGGCACGAGGCCGGCAACAGATTGACCAGCTGGGCGGTGGCGGCCGCCGTGCGCTCCCGGGCCCGGCGCTCCAGGTAACGGCCGGCCAGCAGGAACAGGGCGAACATGCCCACGGCATCGAAGTACAACTCGCCGACGCCGGTGATCGATGTCCAGATACCTGCTATGTAGGCGCTGCCGATGGCCAGGGACACCGAAACGTCCATGGTCAGGTGACGGGTGCGCAGGTCGCGCATGGCGCCTTTGAAGAACGGCGCACAGCTGTAGAAGACGATGGGCGTGGTGAGAAACAGGGCGACCCAGCGCAGGATGGTGTGCATCTCCGGGCTCAGGTCGATGTTGAATTCCGGCCAGGTCGCCATGGTCGCCATCATCGCCTGGAACCACAACAGGCCGGCCACGCCCAATTGGCGCAGGGCCAGGCGGTTTTGTGCGGCGAGTTGTTCACAGGCCTGGTCGGCCTGGTACGGGTGCGCTACGTAGCCGATCTGGCGCAATTCGGCGAGCAGCGTGCTCAGCGGCAATTGGGCATCGGCCCAGCGCACATGCAGGCGATGGTTGGACAGGTTCAACCGCGCCTCGGCCACGGCTGGCAGGCTGCGTAATTGTTTTTCAATCAACCAGCCGCAGGCGGCGCAACTGATGCCTTCCATCAACAGGGTGGTTTCGGCCAGTTCGCCCTCATGGCGTACGAACGACTGCTGTACGTCAGGGCGATCGTACATCGCCAGTTCATCGGTCAACTGGACGGGCAGGGATTCGGGGTTGGCCGATGCTTCACTGCGATGCTGGTAATAACTTTCCAGGCCGCCGGCGACAATCGCTTCGGCCACCGCCTGGCAGCCCGGGCAGCACAGCTCGCGGGTTTCACCGAGGACAACGGCGGTGAAGCGACTGCCGGGGGGAACGGGCAGGGCGCAGTGGTAGCAGGGCTGTGGAGTGGTCATGGGTATCGCATGAAGCCTTTTGTGGCGAGGGAGCTTGCTACCGCTCGGCTGCGAAGCAGTCGTAATCTAAGAGCGCAATATGCCTGAAGGATCGCTGGATCAAAAAACAGGGCCGCTTCGCGACCCAGCGGGAGCAAGCTCCCTCGCCACAAAAGCGGCTTATTTTTTCAGGTCTTCAGCGCCTTGCAGCGGCTCATCGCCGAGCAGGATGTCCTGGTCGTGGTTGATCTGTTCTTCTTCGAACAGGCGCCAGGTCTTGTCGTTCTCCACCCCCAGCAATTCGACAAAGCGCCGGCCTTCGATCTTGTCCGTCAGCTGACCGACGTAGCGTCCCGGTTCGCTGTCGTTGCGGGTCAGGACGATCTTGCGGTCCTTCTCCGGCTGGGTCGGCGAGATCAGGCTCAGTTCCAGGGTCTGGGGCCGGCTGTTGCCGTTCAGGCGCAGGTTCACTTCGCCGGTAACGTCATCCAGTTGCACGTTGGCATGCAGTTGCAGGGTCTGGGCGAGCAATTCGCGCTCCAGCGAGCGGTTGATGCCCTTGCCGGCTTCGTAATAGTTGTCGTTGACCAGGTTATCCGGGTTCTTCACCGCAATGGTCACCATCGTCAGGCTCAGTGTCACCGAGCAGGTCAGGATCGCGATGATGATCCAGGGCCAGAGGTGCTTGTACCAAGGGCTGGTGGCGGTTGCTGCAGGCATGTTCAGTTCTCTCAACGAGTTTGTGGGCCGATGAACCGGCTCTTGGCTTCGACATGTACGCTTTCGTCATCGGCGTCCTTGAGGATGAAGGTCACCTCGTTGGTGCTCGATGGCAGTTGCTCCGGTGCGCTGGACAGTTCAACCGGCTGGCTGTAGATCTCGCCGGCCGCGACCTTGATTTCCCGCCGACCTTGCAGCTTGAGGTCGGGCAGGCCGGCGGCTTCCAGGACGTACGTATGGTCGCGCTGGTCTTTGTTCATGATCTTCAGGCTGTAGACGTTCTCGATCCGGCCTTCGGCGTTTTCGCGGTAGAGCACGCGGTCCTTGCTGACGTCGAAACCCACCAGCGAGCGCATGAAGAACGCCGTCGCCAACAGGCTCATCATGGTCAGCAGCACCAAGGCATAACCGATCAGGCGCGGGCGCAGTTTATGGGTTTTCTGCCCCGAAAGGTTGTGTTCGGTGGTGTAGCTGATCAGGCCGCGTGGATAATCCATCTTGTCCATGATGTTGTCGCAGGCATCGATGCAGGCCGCGCAGCCGATGCACTCGATCTGCAGGCCGTCACGGATATCGATGCCCGTAGGGCAGACCTGGACGCACATGGTGCAGTCGATGCAATCCCCGAGGCCCAGGGCTTTGTAATCAACGCCCTTCTTGCGCGGGCCACGGCTTTCGCCACGACGCGGGTCGTAGGAAACGATCAGGGTGTCCTTGTCGAACATCACGCTCTGGAAGCGCGCGTAAGGGCACATATAGATGCACACCTGTTCACGCAGCCAGCCGGCATTGCCGTAGGTGGCGAGGGTGAAGAAGCCGATCCAGAAATACGACCAGCCATCGGCCTGGCCGGTAAAGAACTCGAACACCAGTTCGCGGATTGGCGTGAAGTAACCGACAAAGGTCACGCCGGTGACGAAGCCGATCAGCAGCCACAGGCTGTGCTTGGCGAACTTGCGCAGGAATTTGTTGGCGCCCATGGGGGCCTTGTCGAGCTTGATACGCTGATTGCGGTCGCCTTCGGTGACTTTTTCGCACCACATGAAGATCCACGTCCACACGCTCTGGGGGCAGGTGTAGCCACACCACACTCGTCCGGCATAGACCGTGATGAAAAACAGGCCAAAGGCGGCAATGATCAACATCCCGGACAGCAGGATGAAATCCTGGGGCCAGAAGGTCGCGCCGAAAATGAAGAACTTGCGTTCCGGCAGGTTCCACCAGACGGCCTGATGGCCGCCCCAGTTCAACCAGACCGTACCGAAATACAGCAGGAACAATAGCGCGCCGCCGACCATTCGCAGGTTGCGGAACAGGCCAGTGAAGGCGCGCGTGTAGATTTTTTCCCGAGAGGCATACAGGTCGACGCTTTTGTTCGCGTCCTTGGCAGGCGGAGTGACGTCATGTACCGGAATCTGGTTACTCATCAAATGCATCCCACGGCAGTGGAAAAGTGCCGGGGCCAGTACGTGCCGACCACGGTCAGAAAGGGTGTTGCGGTGGCGCAATGATACGCCTGTCGCTCTAGCCCAAGGGTGCGACCTTTGGTCGCGTTGGGGGTCTGGGTCTAATGGTGTAGCGGATGTAACAAGTCATGATCCAGATCAATTGACTATAGACAGTCGATGGCGTTGGCGAAACGAAGGCCACGTTCTGAGGGCTCCCCTGTTCGTGGCGAGGAGGCCTTCTGTGGCGAGGGAGCTTGCTCCCGCTCGGCGGCGCAGCCGTCGTAAATCAGGCGGGTGCGGTCTGACCTGGAAAAGCCTGGCGATTTTCTGGGGCGGCTTCGCCACCCAGCGGGAGCAAGCTCCCTCGCCACAAAAAGGCCACCTTGTAGTGACTGCCAAATAGACATCAGCCAACCCACGGATTGAGCACCGCCACGCCGCAGCCCTGGAAATCACTCACGTTGCGGGTCACCACGGTCAACCCATGGACCAGCGCGGTCGCGGCGATCAATGCATCACATTCATTGCTGCGGTCAGGCACATGCAGGCGAGCGCAGCGCAGCGCGACGGCACGGTCCACGGCCAGGATCCTGCCGGCAAAGGCCGGCAGCACATGATCATCCAGCCAGGCCCGCAGGCGACCACCCTGCGTCGGGTCCTTGCGTTCAAAGCGCAGCACGCCGGTTTCCAGTTCCAGTACGGTAATCGCCGAGACGTACAGGCTGGGCGCGGGAACGCTGCGCGCCCAGGCCTGGACGTTCTTGTCTGCCTGGGATTTGCGCAGTTCGGAAATGACGTTGGTATCGAGTAGAAACATTCAGGACAGGTCCACCGAGCGAGGCGTGATGACGGCGCGCTCGGTCTCGAAGTCGATGTCCGGCGCATCGGGCATGAGCAGCAACTCGACAATGCTGGTGCCGAGGCCGGTCAGTTTCTGGTACTCCTCAATGCTTAGCAGCACATGGGCCGGCTTGCCACGGTCGGTGATGATCACCGGCCCTTCGCGGGTGGCTTTTTTGGCACCACTTGTGTCGTGGTTGAATTCACGGCTGGAGAGGGTGGTGATGGACATGGGCGTGCCCTCATGTTCAGTTCGAATGTAGGCACGTTACTACTGGTGTGGAGAGGCCGCAAGCGCAACAGCTTTGCCCAGGTTTTCCCGCCGGTAATAAAAAGGCCCCGCCAATCGGATTGGCGGGGCCTTTCGTGTATCAGCGACTTGTCTTACTGGGCGTCAGCGGCCGGAGCCTTTTCGCCGTGAGACAGGCTGTAGACATAGGCCGCCAGCAGGTGGACCTTGTCGTTGCCTTGCAGGTCGGCCTGGGCCGGCATCTGGCCCTGGCGACCGTAGCGGATGGTCTGCTGCAGTTGAGCGAAGCTCGAACCGTAGATGAAGCCCGCTGGATGTGTCAGGTCAGGTGCGCCCATGGCGGGCGTGCCCTTGCCGGCAGGACCGTGGCAGGCCACGCAGTTGGCCGCGAACAGTTTCTGACCGTTGGCCGGATCGGCCTTGGCGCCTTCGGGCAGTTTGCGACCGTGCAGACCGGTCACCAGGTAGGCGGCCACGTCGGCCACGCCTTGTTCGCCCACCACGGCAGCCCAGCCCGGCATCACGGCGTGACGGCCGCCCATGATGGTGGTCTTGATGGTTTCCGGCTCACCGCCCCAGCGCCAGTCGGCGTCGGTCAGGTTCGGGAAACCGTAGGCACCCTTGGCGTCGGAACCATGGCAAACCGAGCAGTTGGAGGCGAACAGGCGGCCACCCATCTTCAGGGCTTGCGGGTCCTTGGCGACTTCTTCGATCGGCATGGAGGCGAACTTGGCGAAGATCGGACCGAACTTGGCGTCTGAGCGCGCCATTTCCTTTTCCCACTCATGAACGCCTGTCCAGCCGGTCTGGCCGTTGGCGAAGGCGGTCTGCTTTTCGGTGTCCAGGTAGTTATAGCCTGGCAGCAGGCCTTTCCAGTTGCCCAGGCCAGGGTAGAGCACCAGGTAACCGAGGGCGAAAATGATGGTGCCCACGAACAGCATGAACCACCATTTCGGCAGCGGGTTGTCGTACTCCTCGATCCCGTCGAAGGAGTGGCCAACCGTCTCTTCGGTGGCTTCGCTGCGCTGGCCCTTGCGGGTCGACAGCAGCAGCCAGGTCAGGGCGAAGATCGTTCCCAGGCTGAGGACTGTGACGTACAGACTCCAGAATGTAGTCATTCTTTGTTACTCCTAGAAGCTTGCTCGACGTGCTTGATGGCTTCGGGATCATCCGCGAACGGCAGCAAGGTCGCGTCGTCAAACTCCGACTTGCGCTTGGGGCTGAACACCCACAGGGCCAGACCAATGAAGGCCACCATCACGACGACGGTGCCCAGGCCACGAATCATCCCGATATCCATCTAAATCACCGTTTGCTTTTGATGATGGTGCCCAGGCCTTGCAGATAGGCCACCAGCGCGTCCATTTCAGTCTTGCCCTTGACGGCATCCCTGGCACCGGCGATGTCTTCGTCGGTGTAAGGCACGCCCAAGGCACGCAGGACTTCCATTTTCTTGGCGGTGTCTTTGCCGTCGAGCTTGTTTTCTACGAGGAACGGGTAGGCCGGCATTTTCGACTCAGGCACCACGTTGCGCGGGTTGTACAAGTGCGCACGCTGCCAGTCGTCGGAGTAGCGGCCGCCAACGCGGGCCAGGTCCGGGCCGGTACGCTTGGAACCCCACAGGAACGGGTGGTCCCAGACGCTTTCGCCGGCAACGGAGTAGTGGCCGTAGCGTTCGGTCTCGGCGCGGAACGGACGGATCATCTGCGAGTGGCAGCCGACACAGCCGTTGGCGATATAGATGTCACGGCCTTCCAGTTCAAGGGCGGTACGCGGCTTCATGCCTTCGACCGGCTTGTTGGTCACATCCTGGAAGAACAGCGGAACGATCTGGGTCAGGCCGCCGATGCTCACGGCGATGACCATGAAGAAGGCCAGCAGGCCGATATTCTTCTCTACTGCTTCGTGCTTCATCAGTGAGCTCCAACTACGGCGATCTTGGCGGCGGCTTCAGCTTCAGCCGGGTCAGAGGCACGAACGGTGCGGTACACGTTGTAGGCCATGAACAGCATGCCGCTGGCGAAGAACGCGCCGCCCAGGGCACGCACGATGAAGCCAGGGTGGCTGGCTTGCAGCGCTTCGACGAACGAATAGGTCAGGGTGCCGTCGTCGTTGATCGCACGCCACATCAGGCCTTGGGTGATGCCGTTGACCCACATCGAGGCGATGTAGAGCACGGTGCCGATGGTCGCGAGCCAGAAGTGCGCGTTGATCAGGCCGGTGCTGTGCATCTGCGCACGACCGAACAGTTTCGGGATCATGTGGTAGATGGCGCCGATGGAAATCATCGCAACCCAACCGAGTGCACCGGCGTGTACGTGGCCGATGGTCCAGTCGGTGTAGTGGCTCAGGGAGTTGACGGTCTTGATGGCCATCATCGGGCCTTCGAAGGTCGACATGCCGTAGAACGCCAGGGATACCACCAGGAAGCGCAGGATCGGGTCGGTGCGCAATTTATGCCAGGCACCCGACAGGGTCATCATGCCGTTGATCATGCCGCCCCAGCTTGGCGCCAGCAGGATGATCGACATCGCCATGCCCAGGGATTGTGCCCAGTCTGGCAGTGCGGTGTAGTGCAGGTGGTGCGGGCCGGCCCAGATGTACAGGGTGATCAGCGCCCAGAAGTGGACGATGGACAGGCGATAGGAATAGATCGGACGCTCGGCCTGTTTCGGCACGAAGTAGTACATCATCCCCAAGAAGCCGGTGGTCAGGAAGAACCCCACGGCGTTGTGGCCGTACCACCACTGGATCATCGCGTCGGTCGCGCCCGAATAGGCCGAGTACGACTTGAAGAAGCTGACCGGCAGGGAGGCGTGGTTGACGATGTGCAGCATGGCGGTCACGACGATGAAGGCACCGTAGAACCAGTTACCGACGTAGATGTGCTTGGTCTTGCGCTTGACGATGGTGCCGAAGAACACCAAACCGTAGGTCACCCAGACGATCGCCAGCAGGATAGCCAGGGGCCATTCCAGTTCCGCGTATTCCTTGGTGGTGGTGAAACCCATTGGCAAGGTCACGATCGCGCCGACGATCACCGCTTGCCAACCCCAGAAGGTGAAGGCGGCGAGGCTGTCGGAAATCAGTCGCGTTTGGCAGGTTCGCTGCACGACGTAGTAAGAAGTGGCAAACAACGCACAACCACCGAAGGCGAAGATCACCAGGTTGGTGTGCAGCGGGCGCAGGCGTCCAAATGTCGTCCATGGCAGATCGAAGTTCAACTCCGGCCAGACCAGTTGCGAGGCGATGAAGACACCGAGCCCCATGCCAAGGATCCCCCAGACCACCGTCATGATGGCGAACTGGCGGACTACCTTATAGTTATAAGCAGTCGGACTGATTGCTGTGCTCATTCTAAGGTTCCACGGTTTGGGTGTTTTATTAGGATAAAAATCGGTCGCAAGTATGGAGAAAGCGGGGGGTCATTGCAACGCGCCATGACCTGGGTCAATGCTTTCCAAAGCTGATTCTGCGGCCTTTCCCTGTTCGGTGTAGGGACAAAATTGGCCCTCGGCAAAATGTCGCAACGAAGGAAAGAGGCGAGGGGGGCAGGTCGGTTGTAACGGGGTGTGTTCGAACACGGCGTTCGGGTGATGCCAGGCAACTGTCGCAACGGCCGGTATTCACCTGCCTTTGCGGCCTTTTTGTCGAACGATTGTCGAACGCATCGGGTCGGATCGACCTGAAACCGGCAGTCGCCAGCGCACGCAAAGGCAAGCTTAGACCTGATTCAGGGGAACCGAAAGAAAGACTATGGGAGGGTGCGACAATGAGTCGCGCAGGGGCACGGAACAGCCGCATCCAGATGAATGCGGCTGTTCGTGTGGTCAGGATTTATTCGCTTTTGTGTTCCGCTTGCAGGCGCTCGGTGCCGACACCCTGGGACAGGCTGTAGACATAAGCCGCGAGCAGTTGCACCTTGTCATTGCCCAGCAACTCATTCTGTGCCGGCATGTGGCCTTGGCGTCCATGGCGAATGGTCTGCTGCAACTGGGTCAGGCTGGTGCCGTAGATGAAGCCGGCCGGTTGCGTCAGGTTCGGCGCCCCCATGGCTTCGGTGCCCTGGCCGTTGGCGCCGTGGCAGGCAACGCAGGTGGTGTTGAAGGCCTGCTGGCCGGCTTGCAGGTCGGCACCGCTGTCCGCCGGCAAAGGCAGGCCGGCCAGGTCGTGGCGAACATAGGCGGCCACGTTCTTGACCCCGGACTCCCCCAGCACTTCGCCCCAGGCCGGCATCGCCGCCATGCGCCCGCCCATGATGGTCGCCTTGATGGTCTCGGCGCCGCCGCCCCAGCGCCAGTTGCTGTCGGCCAGGTTCGGGAAGCCGAAGGCGCCCTTGGCGTCCGAGCCGTGGCAGACCGAGCAGTTGGAGGCGAACAGGCGGCCACCCATCTTCAAGGCCTGTGGGTCCTTGGCGACTTCTTCCACGGGCATGGCAGCGAACTTGGCGAAGATCGGCCCGAACTTGGCGTCGGCCTTGGCCATTTCCTTTTCCCATTCATGGGCGCCGGTCCAGCCGTTCTCGTACCCGGGCAGGATGCCTTTCCAGTTGCCCAGGCCCGGGTAGAGGACCAGGTAACCGACGGAAAACACCAGGGTGCCGGCGAACAACAGGAACCACCACTGCGGCAGTGGGTTGTCGTATTCCTCGATGCCGTCGAAGCTGTGGCCCATGGTCTGGTCGACGCTGCCCTTGGTCTCGCCCTTGCGGGTGCCGATCAGCAGCCAGGTCAGGCCGATGAGGCTGCCGAGGGTCAGTACGCAGATCCACGTACTCCAGAAGGTGGTCATGGCCGGGTACTCCTTGTTGCAGGGTCTTGGGGGGTGAGATCGGCGGGTGGCTCGTCGGCGAACGGCAGCAGGCGCGCCTGGGCGAACTCCGGTCCGCGCTTGCTGCTGAACACCCACAGGATCAGGCCGATGAAGGCGATGAACACCACGACGGTGCCCAGCCCACGGATCATTCCAGTGCTCATTTCAAAGAACATCAGGCTCACCTCTTGCTCTTGATGGCAGTGCCGAGCACTTGCAGGTAGGCCACCAGCGCGTCCATTTCGGTCTTGCCCTTGAGCGAGGCCACGCTGCCTGCGATGTCGTCGTCGGTGTACGGCACGCCGAGGGTGCGCATGGCGCGCAGCTTGCCTTCGGTGTGGCTGCTGTCCACGGCCTGGGCCACCAGCCAGGGGTAGGCCGGCATTTTCGACTCCGGCACGACGTTGCGCGGGTTGTACAAGTGGGCGCGGTGCCAATCATCGGAGTAGCGCGCGCCGACCCGTGCCAGGTCTGGCCCGGTACGCTTGGAACCCCACAGGAACGGGTGATCCCAGACACTTTCGCCAGCGACGGAGTAGTGGCCGTAGCGCTCGGTCTCGGCGCGGAACGGACGGATCATCTGCGAGTGGCAGCCGACGCAGCCTTCACGGATGTAAATGTCGCGGCCTTCCAGTTGCAGGGCGGTGTAGGGCTTCATGCCGTCCACCGGCTTGTTGGTCACGTCCTGGAAGAACAGCGGCACGATCTGGGTCAGGCCGCCAATGCTCACGGCCAGGACCATCAGCAGCATCAGCAGGCCGACGTTTTTTTCGATTGTTTCGTGTTTCATGGCGGACTCCTCAGGCCATCTGCGCGGCAGCGGCGGCTTCGGCAGGCTGGTAGGCCCGCACGGTGCGCCAGGTGTTGTAGGCCATCAGCAGCATGCCGATGAGGAAGATCGCCCCGCCCGCCAACCGCACGACGAAGCCTGGGTGGCTGGCCACCAGGGTTTCGACGAAGGAATAGGTGAGCGTGCCGTCCTCGTTCACCGCCCGCCACATCAGGCCCTGGGCGATGCCGTTGACCCACATCGAGGCGATGTAGAGCACGGTGCCGATGGTTGCGAGCCAGAAGTGCGCGTTGATCAGGCCGATGCTGTGCATCTGTGGCCGGCCGAAGACTTTCGGGATCATGTGGTACAGCGCGCCGATGGAAATCATCGCCACCCAGCCGAGCGCGCCGGCATGCACGTGGCCGATGGTCCAGTCGGTGTAGTGGGAGAGGGCGTTGACGGTCTTGATCGCCATCATCGGACCTTCGAAGGTCGACATGCCGTAGAACGCCAGGGACACCACCAGGAACCGCAGGATCGGGTCGCTGCGCAACTTATGCCAGGCGCCCGAGAGGGTCATCATGCCGTTGATCATGCCGCCCCAGCTCGGTGCCAGCAGGATCAGCGACATCACCATGCCCAGGGACTGTGCCCAGTCCGGCAGCGCGGTGTAGTGCAGGTGGTGCGGGCCGGCCCAGATGTACAGGGTGATCAGCGCCCAGAAGTGGACGATGGAGAGGCGATAGGAATACACCGGGCGTTCGGCCTGCTTCGGCACGAAGTAATACATCATCCCCAGGAAGCCTGCGGTGAGGAAAAAGCCTACGGCGTTGTGCCCGTACCACCATTGCACCATCGCGTCCGTGGCCCCGGCGTACACCGAGTAGGACTTGGTCCAGCTCACCGGCAGTTCCAGGTTGTTGACGATGTGCAGGATCGCCACGGTCAGGATGAACCCGCCGAAGAACCAGTTACCGACATAGATGTGCTTGGTGTTGCGCTTGGCCACGGTGCCGAAGAACACAATGGCGTAGGCGACCCAGACGATGGTGATCAGGATGTCGATCGGCCATTCCAGTTCGGCGTACTCCTTGGAACTGGTGTAGCCCAGCGGCAGGCTGATGGCCGCCAGCAGGATCACCAGTTGCCAGCCCCAGAAGCAGAACGCGGCGATTTTCGGCGCAAACAGCTGGGTTTGGCAGGTGCGTTGCACCGAGTAGAACGAACTGGCAAACAACGCGCAGCCGCCGAAGGCGAAGATCACCGCGTTGGTGTGCAGCGGGCGCAGGCGGCCGAAGCTGGTCCAGGGCAAATCGAAGTTGAGCTGCGGCCAGACCAATTGGGCTGCGAGAAAAACCCCGAGCCCCATGCCGACGATGCCCCACACCACCGTCATAATGGCGAATTGGCGGACCACCTTGTAGTTGTAGGCGGTACTGATAGAAGTGTTCATGGTTCCCCATCCACGGTTCAGCCGAAGTGAGCGCCTGCGCAAGGCAGTGCGGCGTCCTTCGCCTGGAGTTATAGGCAGACTAAAAGCGAGGCAAGCATGGACAAACAGCACAAGGCCAGTATTGACGGGGATCAATGGGCGCGTTGCGTGGAGCAACATGGCTGGTTGTGGACGGCCGCGCGGCCCGGGGTGTGCGCCGAACCACCGACCCTGATCCTGGCCCACGGTGCCGGTGCGCCGATGGACAGCGGCTTCATGGAGGAAATGGCCGCACGTCTTGCCGCACAAGGCGTCAACGTGTTGCGCTTCGAGTTTCCCTACATGGCCCAGCGGCGTCTGGATGGCGGCAAGCGTCCACCGAACCCGGCGCCCAAGCTGCTCGAATGCTGGCGAGAGGTGTACGCCAAGGTGCGGCCTTATGTCGCTGGGCGGCTGGCCATTGGCGGCAAGTCCATGGGGGGGCGCATGGCGAGCCTGCTGGCCGATGAGCTGGGCGCCGATGCGCTGGTATGCCTGGGCTATCCCTTCTACGCGGTGGGCAAGCCGGAGAAACCGCGGGTCGAGCATCTGGCGGCATTGAAGACCCGCACGTTGATTGTCCAGGGCGAGCGGGATGCGTTGGGTAATCGGGAGGCGGTGCAGGGCTACACCTTGTCACCCAGCATCGAGGTGTTGTGGTTGGTGGCGGGGGATCATGACCTCAAGCCGCTGAAGGTTTCGGGGTTCAGTCATGAGCAGCATTTGGAGGCGGCGGCGAGAACGGTGGCGGCGTTTCTTCAGGATTGATAGCGTCTGTCCTGGCCTCTTCGCGAGCAAGCCCGCTCCCACATTTTAGAATGCGTTCGCATGAACAACTGCAATCCCCTGTGGGAGCGGGCTTGCTCGCGAAGATGGTTCATAACGCGACACCACTTTTGAATTGGCAATAAAAAACCGGGGAGCAACACCTTCCCGGTTTTTTACTGGGCAGGCATCTATCAGCGGTTGAACCGCTCCACCAACGAATACTGCGTATTGGCTGTCCGGGTCAGCTCTTCGCTGAGCAGCGCCGAGCTGTGGGCCTGTCCCGAAGTCTGGTCGGCCAGTTCCGAGATGTTGCTGATGTTGCGGCTGATCTCCTCGGCCACTGAGCTTTGTTCCTCGGTGGCAGCGGCGATCTGGGTGGCCATGTCCGTGATATGCGCCACGGCTTCGCTGATGCCCACCAACGCCTGGTCCGCTTCCATGACTCGCGCCACGCCTTCTTCGGCCTGGCGGTTGCCGGCGTCCATGGTTTGCACGGCGTTGGTGGCGGTCTGCTGGAGCTTGGCGATCAGCGCGTGGATCTGCCCGGTGGACTCGCTCGTGCGTTGCGCCAGTTGCCTTACCTCGTCGGCCACCACGGCAAAGCCGCGGCCCATCTCGCCGGCACGGGCCGCTTCGATGGCGGCGTTGAGGGCCAGCAGGTTGGTCTGGTCGGCGATGCCTTTGATCACGTCGACCACGCCACCGATCTCGTCGCTGTCCTTGGCCAGTTGGGTGACGGTTTGACCGGTCTCACCGACCACCACCGATAGCCGCTCGATGGCTTCGCGGGTTTCCCCGGCGATGTCGCGGCCGCGGCTGGTCAGGCGATTGGCTTCCTGGGTGGCATCGGCGGTGCGCTGCACGTGGCTGGCGACCTCCTGGGTAGTTGCCGCCATCTGGTTGACGGCCGTGGCGACCTGTTCGGTTTCCACCCGCTGACGTTCCAGGCCGCTGGAGCTGTCGTGGGCCAGGGTATTGGACTGGCGAGCCTGGTCGTTGAGGTGTTCGGCGGTGTCCTGCAGGCGGGTCAGGCAGGTTTTCAGGCGCGCTTGCTGGCTGAGGATCGACATCTCCAGGCGTGCCTGGACGCCGCGGCTGTCGGTGTACATCCGCGCGATCAGCGGGTCGGAGGTGGTTTGTTCGGCCAGGCGCAGCAGGCGCTTGATCCCGCGTTGCTGCCATTGCAGGCCCATCAGCCCCAAGGGCACCGACAGCAGGGCAGCCAGGGCAAAGCCCCAGGAAGAATTCAGAAACGCGCCGACGACGAAGCCCAGCTGGCTGACCAGGATGAACGGCAGCCAGTCCTGCAGTATCGGCAACCACTTGTCGCTGCCCGGCACTGCGGACTTGCCCTGGTTGATGCGTTGATAGAGGGCTTCGGCGCGGCCGATCTGCTCGGCGGTGGGCTTGACCCGCACCGACTCGTAGCCGACCACCTGATTGCCCTCGAACACGGGCGTGACATAGGCGTTGACCCAGTAATGGTCACCGCTCTTGCAGCGATTCTTGACGATGCCCATCCATGGCAAGCCTTGTTTCAGTGTGCCCCACATGTGCGCGAACACGGCGGAGGGGACATCGGGATGGCGCACGAGATTGTGCGGCGCACGGATCAGTTCTTCCTTCGAATACCCGCTGACTTCAACGAAAGCATCGTTGCAGTAAGTGATCACACCCTTGGTGTCGGTGGTGGAAATCAATCGTTGCTGGGCCGGGAAGGTCCTTTCGCGTTGTGTGACGGGTTGGTTGTTACGCATGGTGTGTAGATCCGCAAGGCTTTGAAAGGTTGTCGGCGTCGTCAGGTTTTAGTTGAAGTTATTTTTGCCTGTCGCTATCACGCCAGCATCGGGTAGGTAAAGAGGGCGAAATGAAGCAGGTTGAGCAGAAAATGCGTAGCGACCGCCGCGCCCAGACCGCCAAAACGATACGCCAGGCCGTAACCGACGCCCGCCAGGCCCGACAACAGCACCCACTGCCAGCCCGCGCCGGCATGCACCAGGCCGAACAGCAGCGAGGCCAGGAGCAGCGCCAGGTTGTCGCCCTGGGCCAAATGTTTGAAGCGTCGACTCAACCCCCCCTGAATGTAGCCACGAAACAGCGCTTCCTCCACGATCGTGACCAATAAAAGATTATTAGCGGTCCACAACCAGGCGTGATCCGGCCACTTCGGCGCCCAGTGGACCATGCCCAGCAGCACAGCCCCGCCGAGGGCCAGCACCGCGCTCAGCCCCAAGCCCAGTGCCGTGGCCTGGACGGACAGGCGCAGTGAGCGCCGGCCGACGATCCAGGGGCAGGCCAGCAATAGCCAGAAACCGATCAGCGGCTTGTCCTGGTTCAGGTACATGGCAAACGGCACGGCATCATCGGTCAAACGCTGGGGGGCGATGGCCCGGCCGTTGAAGAAGCCAGGCATCCAGTGCAGGGCCAATGCCAGGGCCATGACAATGAACAGCGCATGCCCGAGAAACTGGCCAACCGGTGTCTGTTGCTGGCGAACCGCATACCCGGCGAACAGCAGCAGCGCAACCGAGATGGCCGCGGTCCAGGCCAACTGGCCGTAGAGCAGCGACAAGCCATAGCCGGTGGAAAGAAGGGCCAGGTGAAGCCAGGATAGAGCGGGCATACAACATCCTTTTAGCGGGAGAACTCTGGGCGAGGGCGGCCGTCGGGTCTTCGACGCCACTGTGTCGCGCAAAGAGCACATTTGTGTCCATGCAGATTCATGCGCAGGAGGGGCAAGCAGTTGGCTGGCGCGGTTGTGTGGGTGCCGGCGGGATTATAGGCGGGTCGATACAAAACATCGCCCGTTAAGAGGTGAATAACAGTCAGCGAGCCGCAGAACCTGTGGGAGCGGGCTTGCTCGCGAAAGCGGTGTGCCTGGCAGCATCAATGTTGACTGTTTCACTGCCTTCGCGAGCAAGCCCGCTCCCACAATTTCAAGCAGCAATCAATTGTCGCAAGACATAGTGAAGAATCCCGCCGGCCTTGAAATACTCCACTTCATTCAAGGTATCGATCCGACACAGCACTTCGATTCGCTCCTGGCTGCCATCCTCCCGGGTGATGACCAAGGGTAAGTTCATGCGCGGCGTCAGTTCGACGTCATTGAGCCCGAGGATGTCCAGGGTTTCCTTGCCCGTGAGGTTCAGGCTCTTGCGGTTCTGGTCGAGCTTGAACTGCAACGGCAGCACGCCCATGCCCACCAGGTTGGAGCGATGGATGCGCTCGAAGCTTTCTGCGATCACCGCCTTGACCCCCAACAGATTGGTGCCCTTGGCCGCCCAGTCCCGGCTCGACCCGGTGCCATATTCCTGGCCGGCGATCACCACCAGCGGCGTGCCCGCGGCCTGGTACAGCATGGCGGCGTCGTAGATCGGCATGCGTTCGCCATTGGGAATGTAGATCGTATTGCCGCCTTCTTCGCCGTCGAGCATTTCGTTGCGGATGCGGATGTTGGCGAAGGTGCCGCGCATCATCACCTGATGGTTGCCACGCCGTGAACCGTAGGAGTTGAAGTCCCGTGGCTCCACGCCCTGTTCGCGCAGGTAACGACCGGCCGGGCTGTCGGTCTTGATGTTACCGGCCGGGGAGATGTGGTCGGTGGTTACCGAGTCCCCCAGCAGGGCCAGCACTCGGGCGCCCTCGACGTTCCTGACCGCCGGTGGCGGCCCGCCGATGTCGTCGAAGAACGGTGGATGCTGGATATAGGTCGAATCGTCCTGCCAGACATAGGTGGCCGCTTGCGGCACCTCGATAGCCTGCCATTGCTCGTCACCGGCAAACACAGCGGCGTACTCCTTGTGGAACATGCTGGTATTGACCTGGGCCACGGCGGCGGCGACTTCCTGGCTGCTGGGCCAGATGTCCCGCAGGTACACCGGTTTGCCGTCCCGGTCGTTGCCCAGCGGCTCGCTACTGATGTCGATGCGCACCGTGCCGGCCAGGGCATAGGCGACCACCAATGGCGGCGAGGCCAGCCAGTTGGTCTTCACCAGTGGGTGCACTCGGCCTTCGAAGTTGCGGTTGCCCGACAAGACCGAGGCCACGGTGAGATCGGCTTTCTGGATGGCTTTCTCGATGGGGTCCGGCAACGGCCCGGAGTTGCCAATGCAGGTGGTGCAACCATAGCCCACCAGGTCGAAACCGAGTTTATCCAGGTATTCGGTCAGGCCGGCCGCGTTGTAGTAATCGGTGACCACCTTGGAGCCCGGTGCCAGGGAGCTCTTGACCCAAGGCTTGCGAACCAAGCCTTTTTCCACGGCTTTTTTCGCCAGCAGCCCGGCGGCCATCATGACGCTGGGGTTGGAGGTGTTGGTGCACGAGGTGATCGCGGCAATCACCACCGCGCCGTTTTTCAGGCGATGGGTGTGGCCTTCGTATTCGTACTCGGCTTCGCCTACCTGGTCGGCGTTGCCCACCGCGACGCCACCGCCGCCTTCACTTTCCAGGCGGCCTTCTTCCTTACTGGTGGGTTTGACCTGCAACCCCAGGAAGTCGCTGAAGGCCTGGCCGACATTGGGCAGCGAGACCCGGTCCTGAGGGCGTTTAGGGCCGGCGAGGCTGGCTTCGACGCTGCCCATGTCCAGTTCCAGCGTATCGGTGAACACCGGTTCCTGGCCGGGCAGACGCCACAGGCCCTGGGCCTTGCAGTAGGCCTCCACCAGCTTCACGGTGTCAGCCGGACGCCCGGACAGGCGCAGGTAGTCCAATGTCACGTCATCCACCGGGAAGAACCCGCAGGTGGCGCCGTATTCCGGGGCCATGTTGGCAATGGTGGCGCGGTCGGCCAAGGGCAGGTCCGCCAGACCATCGCCATAAAACTCGACGAATTTGCCCACCACGCCTTTCTTGCGCAGCATCTGCGTGACGGTCAGCACCAGGTCGGTGGCGGTGATGCCTTCGCGCAGTTTGCCGACGAGTTTGAAGCCAACGACTTCGGGAATCAGCATCGACACCGGTTGACCCAGCATCGCTGCTTCCGCCTCGATCCCGCCGACGCCCCAGCCCAGTACGCCGAGGCCGTTGATCATGGTGGTGTGGGAGTCGGTGCCCACAAGGGTGTCGGGGAAGGCGTAGGTGCGACCATCTTCCTCTTTGGTCCACACGGTGCGACCCAGGTATTCGAGGTTGACCTGGTGACAGATGCCGGTGCCCGGCGGCACCACGCTGAAGTTGTCGAAGGCGCTCTGGCCCCAGCGCAGGAAGGCGTAGCGTTCGCCGTTGCGCTGCATTTCGATGTCGACGTTCTGCTCGAACGCCTGGCGGCTGGCGAACTTGTCCACCATCACCGAGTGGTCGATCACCAGGTCCACGGGGGACAGCGGGTTGATCCGCTGGGGGTCGCCGCCGGCCTTTTCCACAGCGGCGCGCATGGCGGCCAGGTCGACTACGGCGGGCACGCCGGTGAAGTCTTGCATCAGCACCCGTGCGGGGCGGTATTGGATCTCGCGGTCGGAGCGGCGCTCCTTGAGCCAACCGGCCAGGGCCTTGAGGTCGGCGCCGGTGACGGTTTTTTCATCTTCCCAGCGCAGCAGGTTTTCCAGCAGCACTTTCAAGGACATGGGCAGTTTGTCGAGGTCGCCCAGGCTTCGGGCGGCATCCGGCAGGCTGAAATAGTGGTAGGTCCTGGCGTCGACTTGCAGTGTTTTAAGGGTTTTCAGGCTATCGAGGGACGGCATTGAAATCACTCCTTTGAGTCCGCACGGCTACGGACTGACGGAACGGACAGAGCCTTTAACCTAGCCCTGTTTTGAGCGTATGACTAATCACTGGACTCTATTGCAAGGTTCGCGGTTCCGAACTCCGCTATCATGCGGCGGTTTTCGTGACAGGCTTTGCTACGGAGTTTCAATGAACACGCTTTTTATGCACTGCCGGCCGGGCTTCGAAGGCGAGGTCTGTTCCGAGATCGCCGAACATGCGGCTCGGCTCAACGTGGCCGGCTATGCCAAGGCCAAGCCGGCCAGCGCCTGCGCCGAATTTGTCTGCACACAAGAGGACGGCGCCGAACGGCTGATGCGTGGGCAGCGTTTTGCCGAGCTGATTTTCCCGCGCCAGTGGGCGCGGGGCACGTTCATTGACTTGCCGGAAACCGACCGTATCAGCGTCATCCTGGCCCACATGAGCGGCTTCCCAGTCTGTGGCAGCTTATGGCTCGAGGTGGTCGATACCAATGACGGCAAGGAACTGTCGAACTTCTGCAAGAAATTCGAAGGCCCGCTGCGCAAGGCGTTGAGCGGGGCTGGCAAGTTGGTGGACGATCCGCGCAAGCCGCGCCTGCTGCTGACCTTCAAGAGTGGCCGCGAAGTCTTCCTGGGCCTGGCGGACGCGGATAATTCGGCGATGTGGCCGATGGGTATCCCGCGCCTCAAGTTCCCCCGGGAGGCGCCAAGCCGCTCCACCCTCAAGCTCGAAGAAGCCTGGCACCATTTCATCCCCCGGGACCAGTGGGACGAGCGCCTGCACAGTGACATGACCGGCGTGGACCTCGGCGCCGCGCCGGGCGGTTGGACCTGGCAACTGGTCAACCGCGGCATGCTGGTGACGGCCATCGACAACGGCCCGATGGCCGAAAGCCTGATGGATACCGGCCTGGTGCAGCATCTGATGGCGGACGGCTTCACCTTCAAGCCCAAGCAGCCGGTGGATTGGATGGTCTGCGACATCGTCGAAAAGCCCGCGCGCAACGCGGCGATGCTGGAGGAGTGGATTGGCGAAGGGCATTGCCGCGAGGCTGTGGTCAACCTCAAGCTGCCTATGAAACAGCGTTATGCCGAGGTGAAACGCCTGCTCGAACGCATCGCCGAGGGTTTCAAGGCCCGGGGTATCCAGGTTGAAATCGGTTGCAAGCAGCTGTACCACGACCGCGAGGAAGTGACGTGCCATCTGCGGCGGCTGGATACCAAAAAGCCGAAGTCCCGCTGAAGCTATGGAGCGAGCTTTTGTGGCGAGGGAGCTTGCTCCCGCTGGGTTGCGAAGCAACCCCAATGTCCTGTTGGACTCCTAAAGTGACGACTGCTTCGCAGCCGAGCGGGAGCAAGCTCCCTCGCCACAGGGCTGATGTACATCTGTTAAGAGCGCCGGCATTGCGCGACAATGCCGGCCAGTTTCAGGAGTAGAACATGAGTGAAATGAACGACACGCCGGTCGACGGCACACTGGATGCCACGGGCCTCAATTGCCCGGAACCGGTGATGATGCTGCACCAGCACATCCGTGACCTGGCCCCCGGTGGCCTGTTGAAAGTCATCGCCACCGACCCCTCGACTCGCCGCGACATCCCCAAGTTTTGCGTGTTCCTGGATCACGAACTGGTGGCCCAGCAGGAAGAGGCTGGTACCTACCTCTACTGGATCCGCAAGAAACTCGCTTAATCCGTCGAGTGGCTGACGCGGATCTGCTTGCGTGCGCTGCGTGTCAGGCGGATCGACAACATCAGCGCCGCGCAGCTCAGGCCTACGATCAGGCCTTGCCACAACCCGCTCGGGCCGCTGGCCGCGCCGAGCCAGTCGGTCAGGCCCAGCGCGTAGCCCACCGGCAGGCCGATGCCCCAATAGGCGAACAGGGTCAGGATCATCGTCACACGGGTGTCCTGGTAGCCGCGCAACGCGCCTGCCGCCGTGACCTGGATCGCATCGGAAAACTGGAACAGCGCCGCGTAGACGATCAGCATCGAGGCCACTTCGATCACCACCGGGTCGGCGGTATAGATCGCCGCGATAGGCCCGCGCAATGCGAACATCAGGCTCGCCGACAGGCAGGCGTACGCCAGGGCCGTGCCCATGCCCACCCCGGCGGCAAAGCGCGCTTCACGGGGCTGGCGACGGCCCAAGGCCTGGCCGACCCGCACCGTGACAGCCATGCCCAGGGAGTAGGGGATCATGAACACCAGGGAGCTGAAGTTCAGCGCGATCTGGTGCCCGGCCACCACCGTGGCCCCGAGGCTGCCGATCAGCAGCGCGATCACCGCGAAAATACTCGACTCGGCGAACACCGCGATGCCAATCGGCAGGCCGATGCCCAGCAGGCGCTTGATCACTGTCCATTGCGGCCAGTCGAAACGGCTGAACAACCGACTCGACTGATAGGCCGGTGCCCAACGGGCCCAACCGGCCATGCCCAGGGCCATGAACCACATCACGATGGCCGTGGCCCAGCCGCAACCGACGCCGCCCATGGCGGGCACGCCCAGGTGCCCGTAGATGAAGATGTAATTGAGCGGAATGTTCAATGCCAGCCCGCACAGCCCCAGCACCATTGCCGGTCGCGTGCGGCCCAGGCCATCGCTGAAGCAGCGCAGCACGTGATACAGCGCCACGGCCGGCAGGCCCGTGCCGATGCCACGCAGGTATTCCATGCAGGGGCCGATCAATTCGGGATCGACCTTCATGATGTGCAGGATCGGTTCGGCGCTGAACAGCGCCAGGGTCGCGAGCAAACCCACCACCAGCGCCAGCCACAGTGCCTGGCGCACCAGCGGCCCGATTTCGTCGAACGTGCCGGCACCGAAGCGCTGGGCCACTTTTGGCGTGGTCGCCAGCAACGTGCCGGTCATCAACAGGAACACCGGTACCCAGATCGAGTTGCCCAGGGCCACGGCCGCCAAGTCCCGTGGGCCGACCCGACCGGCCATCACCGCATCGACAAAGCCCATGGCGGTGGTCGCCAGTTGCGCCACCATGATCGGCACGGCCAAGGCCAGCAGGGTCTTGAATTCCAGACGCACCCGGGCCGGGCGGGAAAGGGTGGCAGGAGAGTCGATGACAGGATTCACAGGCGAAGCGTCCGAGAGAAATTAGCGCAAGGCGGCGAATTCTACGCCTTGACGCAGTGGTCAGGAAAAAAGCTGTGTTGTGGATTTGTAATCGTCAACGTCTGCCCGGGTAGTTTCTGTGGCGAGGGAGCTTGCTCCCGCTGGACTGCGAAGCAGGCCAAAAAGCGGGCGGCTGCTTCGCACCCGAGCGGGAGCAAGCTCCCTCGCCACAAACGCGTTCACTGAGGCAATGGACTGGCCCATCGAGGCGAGGAACGCCTACACTGCCCCTCCCGCCAAAGGAGCTCTGCCATGCTGATCGTCGCCGACGAAAACATCCCCCTGCTTGATGCGTTTTTCCAAGGGTTCGGCGAAATCCGCCGGGTACCGGGCCGGGGAATCGACCGGACGATGGTCGAGCAAGCCGATGTGCTGCTGGTGCGTTCGGTCAGCCAGGTCAATCGGGCGCTGCTGGAGGGTAGCAAGGTACGCTTCGTCGGCACATGCACCATCGGCACCGATCACCTGGACCTGGATTATCTGGCCGAGGCCGGTATTCACTGGGCCAGCGCACCCGGTTGCAACGCCCGTGGCGTGGTGGACTACGTGTTGGGCAGCCTGATGACCCTGGCGGAAATCGAAGGCGTGGCGCTCGCGCAGCGGACCTTCGGCGTGGTCGGCGCAGGGCAGGTGGGCGGGCGGTTGATCGAACTGCTCAAGGGCCTGGGCTGGACCGTCAAGGTCTGCGATCCGCCGCGTCAGGCCGCCGAGGGCGGTGACTATGTGAGCCTGGAACAGATCATCGAGCAATGCGATGTGATCAGCCTGCACACCCCGTTGACCCGCGACGGCGAGCAACCGACCTGGCACCTGTTCGACGAAGCGCGCCTGAACCAGCTCAAGCCCGGCACCTGGCTGATCAATGCGGCCCGTGGCCCGGTGATCGACAATGCCGCGCTGCGCGAGGTGTTGCTGGAGCGCGAAGACCTGCAAGCGGTGCTGGATGTCTGGGAGCAGGAGCCCACCGTGGACGTGGACCTGGCAGACTTATGCGTGATCGCCACCCCCCACATTGCCGGTTACAGCCTCGATGGTCGTCAGCGCGGCACCGCCCAGATCTACCAGGCCTTGTGCGCTTTCCTGGAACAGCCGGTTGAAGTCCGCCTCAGCGACCTGTTGCCTCGGCCTTGGCTCGGTGGCATCACCCTGGATGCCGCAACGGACCCGGCCTGGGCCTTGGCGGCGCTGTGCCGGAGCGTGTACGACCCCCGTGGCGACGACGCAAACTTTCGCCGCAGCCTGGTGGGCACGGCCAGCGAGCAACGCAGCGCGTTCGACGCCTTGCGCAAGCATTATCCGCCACGGCGGGAAATCGACAGCTTGAAGGTTCGTATCGAAGGGCAGTCGGCGACCTTGCAACAGATCGTGACGGCGCTGGGTGCCACTGCCATATAGCGTGGAGCGCTGTTGTGGCGAGGGAGCTTGCTCCCGCTCGGCTGCGAAGCAGTCGTCGCTTTTGGGAACCCCAACAAGGCATTGGGGTTGCTTCGCAACCCAGCGGGAGCAAGCTCCCTCGCCACAAGAGCCTGATCACAGAGCCTGGCCACAGAAGCCTGCAAAATCAACCGGCATAAAAAACCCGACATCAAGGTCGGGTTCAATCGAGACGGGCTGTATCACTTTTGTTCGGCAGGCTTGACCAGTCGTTTTTCCAACTCGCCGCAGGCTTTGCGAATCATGTCTTCGGTGATCGGTACTTCGCGCCCTTGTTCATCGATGAACGAGCAGCCCAGAGATTGGTCCGGTTGCGTGCGGATTACTTGAATCTTGTCGTCGCTGCTGTGTTGCAAGGACATGGCCTGTCTCCTCATCAGGTTGTGTGCCTACTTTAATGTCGCCAGGTGACCGAGCCATGACACTCCTTGCAGGTTCATGGCGACACCTCCACTCAATCAGAAACACAGTCGCGTTTCCAGCCAGACTTTAGACCGATAACATCTAGCGCCTAGTCGTCGTGGTCATATTTAACCTGACTCATTCTGATTCAACCTGGTTCCGTTGCGTTTCGACCGCGCGGGCCGGCCTTTTCCTGCTGAATTATCGGACGCCTTTGATGCTTTCTTCTCGACATCGCCGTGCCATACGCCTGGCCACCGGCTTCATCGCCCCTTATCGCAAACAAGTCGCCGGCGCGTTGCTGGCCTTGATTGTCACTGCCGGCATTACCTTGTCGATGGGCCAGGGCATCCGCTTGTTGGTGGACCAGGGCTTCATGACCCGTTCGCCACACTTGCTCAATCAATCCATCGGCCTGTTCATGGTGTTGGTGGTGGGGCTGGCGATCGGTACGTTTGCACGTTTTTACCTGGTGTCCTGGATCGGCGAGCGGGTAGTGGCCGATATCCGGCGGCAGGTCTTCAACCATCTGGTGTACTTGCACCCAGGCTTCTACGAAAACAACCGCAGTTCGGAAATCCAGTCGCGGCTGACCACTGACACGACCTTGCTGCAATCGGTGATCGGTTCGTCGCTGTCGTTGTTTTTGCGCAATGTCTTGATGGTGGTGGGGGGCATCGTGCTGCTGTTCGTCACCAATCCCAAGTTGACCAGCATCGTGGTGATTGCCCTGCCGCTGGTATTGGCGCCGATCCTGATCTTTGGGCGGCGAGTGCGCAGCTTGTCGCGTGAGAGCCAGGACCGTGTTGCCGACGTCGGCAGCTACGTCTCCGAAACTCTCGGCCAGATCAAGACCGTGCAGGCCTACAACCATCAGGTCCAGGACGAACAGCGTTTTTCCGTGACAGTGGAGCAGGCCTTCCACACCGCTCGCAGGCGCATCGCCCAGCGGGCCTGGCTGATCACCCTGGTGATCGTGCTGGTGCTGGGGGCGGTGGGGGTAATGCTCTGGGTCGGCGGTATGGATGTGATCGCCGGGCGGATTTCCGGCGGCGAGCTGGCGGCGTTCGTGTTCTACAGCCTGATCGTCGGCAGCGCCTTCGGGACCCTGAGCGAAGTGATCGGCGAGCTGCAGCGGGCGGCCGGTGCGGCAGAGCGCATTGCCGAGCTGCTGCGTTCGGAGAACATCATCCAGCCGCCGGCCTCAGGACTCGTGACCTTGCCGGTGCGGGTCCGCGGCGATTTACGTCTTGAAGGCGTGCGTTTTTCCTATCCGTCCCGGCCGGACAGTTACGCGGTCGACGGTCTCGACCTGAGCGTCAAGGCCGGCGAGACCCTGGCCCTCGTCGGGCCTTCCGGTGCGGGCAAGTCGACGGTCTACGACTTGCTGTTGCGTTTCTATGATCCGGTGCAAGGGCAGATCCTGATCGACGACGTGCCGTTGACCCAGCTCGATCCGTTGGACCTGCGCCGGCACTTCGCCCTGGTCTCACAAAACCCGGCGCTGTTTTTCGGCACGGTCGAAGAAAACATTCGTTACGGCAATCCGCAGGCGACGCCCGAACAGGTGCGCGAGGCCGCGCAGATCGCCCATGCCCATGACTTCATCGAAAAAATGCCCGACGGCTACCAGACTCACCTGGGCGACGGCGGCCTGGGCTTGTCCGGCGGCCAGCGCCAACGCCTGGCCATCGCCCGAGCCTTGTTGGTGGATGCGCCGATCCTGCTGCTGGACGAAGCCACCAGTGCCCTCGATGCGCAAAGCGAACACCTGATCCAGCAAGCCTTGCCTAGCCTGATGAAAAACCGCACCACCCTGGTCATTGCCCATCGCCTGGCCACGGTGAAAAACGCCGACCGGATCGCGGTGATGGACCAGGGCAAGGTGGTTGCCGTGGGCACTCACCAGGAGCTGGTAGCCAGCAATGCGCTGTATGCGCGGTTGGCGGCGTTGCAGTTCAATCAGCACGGCGAGGATGTTTAGTGAGTTTGATGTGTTGAGATCAATGTGGGAGCGAGCCTGCTCGCGATAGCGGCTGATCAGCAACAAAGATGCTGACTGTCACACCGCTATCGCGAGCAGGCTCGCTCCCACAAGGTCCAGCAATCGACCCAGTCACCGAGCAAAAAAATGCCCGCTTCCTTCGAGGCGGGCATTTTTTCTTCTCAGTAACAGCCTGCGCTAATACTCACTGATCATCGAAATACCGCTCATGCCAGTCCACCAGCGGTTGCGGCGAGTTGAGCTTCTGGCCGTAGATCACCGAATATGACAACACGTTCTGCACGTATTGGCGGGTCTCGTCGAATGGAATACTTTCGACCCAGACGTCGAAGCTCAAGTGATCGGCACCGCGCAACCATTGGCGCACGCGACCGGGGCCGGCATTGTAGGCCGCCGAGGCGAGGACGCGGTTGCCGTTGAACTGGCTGTGAACCTGGCTCAGGTAGGCCGCGCCCAACTGGATGTTCTTGTCCGGGTTCAACACTTGCTGAGGCGAAGCCAGGGGAATGCTGAACTTGCGCGCGGTTTCCTTGGCGGTGCCAGGCATCAGTTGCATCAGGCCGGCGGCGCCGACGCTGGAGCGGGCGTCGTCCATGAAGGCACTTTCCTGGCGAGTGATTGCGAAGACCCAGCTCGAATGCAGGCCACGCACCTTGGCTTCACGTACCAGGGTGTCGCGGTGGGCCATCGGGAAACGGATGTCCAGGTCGTCCCAGTACTTGGCCTGGCTGATGGTACGAATGGCCGGGAAATACCATTTCAGGTCATAGGCCAGTTTCGCCTGGGCGACCATTTCGTCCCGGTTGAAATGCCGGCTGACGTGATACCACTCGCGGCGTCCGTCCACGATGTCCCCACGGGCATGAAACTCCAGTGCACGACGCACGCCCGGTGTGTTGCGCACCTTATTGACCAGCGCCTGGCTCATCACCAGTGGCTTGTTGACGAGGGAATACGGCGACTGGGAGCGGTCGGCGGCCAGGAAGCCATAAAAGTCCCGCTCACGGGCCAGGTGCTTGTAGAGCGCCAGGGCCTCGGGGTTTTGCGGCTGCGCCAGCTCCAGCGTGCGGGCTTGCCAGTAGCGCCAGCGGTTGGTGCTCGCCAGCGACTCGGGCAGGCGGCGGGTCAGTTGGTAGGCATCGTCCCAGCGGGCCAGGCGCAGCAGCAGGCGCAGGCGCCACTCCGAAACGGTGTCGTCGCGCAGTTCCGGGTCGTATTTGGTCATCACTTCCAAGGCGCGGCTGTCGAAGCGCTTGGCCAGGGTCAGGCCGATTTCCCGGGCAATCGCGACTTTTTCATCCCGGGAAAAATGCATGGTGCTGGCGTAGCCATCCAGCAGCGCCATGGCTTTTTCCGGATCCTGGCGGGCCAGGCGACGCAGGCCGAGGCTGACGATATCGGACATCGGTTCATCGGCCGGGCTGAAGCGCGAGGGCTGGTTGAGCAACTCAGGCTTTTGCGCCACGTCCACCAGCAACTTGCCACGGGGGGCGAGGGTGGTCAGGCCGCTGACCAGGCTGTTGGCCAGCGGATAATTGCGCGCCTGGGCGGCCAGCTTGGTGCGCTCCCAGCGTTTCTGCTCGGTCAACTGGCCCTGGGATGCCCATAGGCCGAACAACGCATCGCAGGCCTGGGGCTGTGACTTGCCGGTGAGCCAGAGCTTTTCGGCATTGGCATAGCCTTCGGCCTTAAGGCCATGGCTGAGCTGGTACTGAGCGTTGAGGCAGTCCAATTCGGTGAAGTTGAGCTTGGGGTCGTAATACTTGACGAAGGTCGCCCAATCGCCGCGCTCGGCCAGCCAGCGCAACCAACGCAGTTTCATCCAGTTGGCCTGGGGCAGGTCACCGTGCTCGGCGAGGAATTTTTCGATTTCGGCGTTGCTGGCGCTCTTGAGGCGCGCGGTCAGTTCATCGTAGGCCAGGTAGGGCTCCAACGGGTAATCGCGCAAGGCCTGGCTGTAGCGAAAGTAAGGGCCGGAATCACCCTTGGCCAAGGCCCGCTTGGCCTCGTTGTAATACTGGCGCTGAGTGGAAATATCCACCGCCTGAGCGGATTGAACGGCAGTGGCACATACAAAAAGACACGATAAAACACTGAAAAGGCGACTGCGCATGAGACGTCCGGGCAGAAAAAACATGACAAGCCCAAGGGTTAACCCAGGGTGACTGTCTGTAGCTTAGCCTTTTGCCAGCAGCCGGCGAAAGCTTTGCAGGGCTGTCGGTGCAAGTTCGCAACATTTGTCGTGCAGAGTGCTTCAGTGGCGAAATTGGCGGACCCTTGAGGCCTCATCTCAGGTAGAATGCGCGCCCGGTTTTTGGAGAAGCTCATGACCCTGCTCAAATTCAGCGATGTGTCCCTTGCTTTCGGCGCTATGCCGTTGTTGGACAAGGTGTCCTGGCAGATCGCCCGTGGTGAGCGGGTGTGCATCATCGGCCGCAACGGCACTGGCAAGTCCAGCATGATGAAGCTGGTCAAGGGCGATCAAAAGCCCGATGACGGCTCGGTCTGGCGCGCGCCAGGCCTGAAAATCGGCGAATTGCCCCAGGAACTGCCGGTGGCCGACGAGCGGACCGTATTCGACGTGGTCGCCGAAGGCCTGGACGGGGTCGGCGCGCTGTTGGCCGAGTATCACCACCTGAGCCAGAACATCGTCACCGATGCCGACCTGGACAAGTTGATGCACGTGCAGCACGACCTTGAAGCCCGAGATGGCTGGCGTCTGCAGCAACTGGTCGACAGCACCCTGAGCCGCCTGCAATTGCCGGCCGACAAGACCCTCGCCGAGTTGTCCGGCGGCTGGCGTCGTCGCGTTCTGCTGGCCCAGGCCCTCGTGTCCGAGCCGGACCTGCTGCTGCTCGACGAACCGACCAACCACCTGGACATCGGCGCCATCGCCTGGCTTGAAGAAGCCTTGAAGGACTTCCAGGGGGCGGTGCTGTTCATCACCCACGACCGTTCCTTCCTGCAGAACCTGGCGACGCGCATCCTTGAACTGGACCGTGGCGGCCTGATCGATTGGAACGGCGACTACGCCAGCTTCCTGGTGCACAAGGAAGCGGCGCTGGCGGCGGAAGAAACCGCTAACGCGTTGTTCGATAAGAAACTGGCCCAGGAAGAAGTCTGGATTCGCCAGGGCATCAAGGCGCGTCGCACCCGCAACGAAGGCCGTGTGCGGGCCCTCAAGGCCTTGCGCGTTGAGCGCAGTGAACGCCGTGAACGTACCGGCAAGGCCAATATCCAGTTGGATACTGCCGACAAGTCCGGCAAGCAGGTGATGGTCCTTGAGAACGTGAGTTTCGCGCACCCGGGCGGCCCGTTCCTGATCAAGGACTTCTCCATGGTCCTGCAGCGTGGCGATCGCATCGGCTTGCTAGGGGCCAACGGCACCGGCAAGACGACTTTGCTCAAACTGATGCTTGGCGGTCTGGTGCCGACCAATGGCAAGGTGGAGGAGGGTACGAAGATCGACGTTGCCTACTTCGACCAGTTGCGCCATCAGTTGGACCTGGAAAAGACCGTGATCGACAACGTGGCCGAAGGCCGCGATTTCATCGACATCGATGGCCAGAGCCGTCACGTGTTGAGCTACCTCGGCGATTTCCTGTTCAGTCCACAGCGTGCCCGTACGCCGGTCAAGGCGCTGTCGGGCGGTGAGCGCGCCCGTCTGTTGCTGGCCAAGCTGTTCAGCAAGCCAGCGAACCTGCTGGTGCTCGACGAACCGACCAACGACCTGGACGTGGAAACCCTGGAGTTGCTGGAAGAAGTGCTGTTGACCTTCAACGGCACGGTGCTGATGGTCAGTCACGACCGGGCATTCCTCGACAACGTGGTCACCAGCACCCTGGTGTTCGAAGGCGAAGGCCTGGTGCGTGAATACGTCGGTGGTTATCAGGACTGGCTGCGCCAGGGCGGCTCGCCGCGTCTGCTTGGGGTCACCGAGAGCAAGTCCGGCAAGGCCGACCTGAATTCGGCGGTGGTCAAGGCCGAGCCCGCGCCGGTTGCCGCCGCAGCTCCGGCCCCGGCGAAGAAAAAGCTCAGCTACAAACTGCAGCGCGAGCTGGAGGCTCTGCCGGGCGATATCGATGCGAAGGAGCAGCAGATCGCCGCGGTGGAAGCCGAAATGGCCGACGCCGGGTTCTATCAGCGGCCTGCTGCCGAAACCGCCAAGGTTATCGCGCAGTTGGAACAACTGCAGGCCGAGCTGGATGCATTGGTCGAGCGCTGGGCCGAGCTGGACGCTTGATCCATTGAGATAAGAAACCAATCCCTGTGGGAGCGAGCCTGCTCGCGATAGCGGTCGATCAGCGCCATTGGTGTTGGCTGACACACCGCTTTCGCGAGCAGGCTGGCTCCCACAGGGGTATATGGCTCAGGTGCGCTTGACCAGGTGCACTGCCAGCACATCGCAGGGCGCGCCATGCAGCACATCGTTGGCAGTCGAGCCCAGCAGCAGCGCCAGGCCATGGCGGCCATGGCTGCCGACGACAATCAGGTCGCAACCCTGTTCCTTGGCCAGGTGATGGATCTCCTGGCGTGGCTGGCCGTAGGTCAAGTGGCTGAACTCCTTCTTCAGGGCCGGGTATTTCACGATCAGTCGGTCAAGGCGTTCCTTGGCCTGGTCGAATTGCTGCTGCTGCAACTGGGAAAGGTCCATCGGCACGTCGCCGCCGAAGGCCATGGCCATTGGTTCGACGATATGCACCAGCGACAGCTGGGTGTCTCGGCCTTCGCAAAGGGCGAGGGCGCGCTTGACGACCGGATCGCATTCTTCAGTGAGGTCAACGGCGACCAGAACGTGGTTGTAGTACATGGAAGGCACTCCAGAGAATTGCGATACGGTAAGTATGGCTGGTTTCAAGCGCATTGACGGCGACCTGGGTCAATGGCTCATCAGAATCGGGGAGTACGAATATGACGGTCTGGATAGTGCTGTCAATCCTGTTGGTGGTGTTAAGTCCATTGGCATGGTTGCGTCCGTCCCGTGTACAGAACGGTCGCATGGCCCTGCGCATGGAAGCGCGACGCCTGGGCCTGGCCATGCAACTGGCGCCACAGGAGTGGCCGCACTGGCTCGGCCAGCAGCCGCCAAACCCCTGTGCCCAGTACTATCGGCCTCGGCGAGGCAACCAGCCGGCCTGTTGGAGCTATTGGCAAACGGCACCGGGCGTCTGGGCCAATCAGTGGCGGGAAGTCTGCCAGGATGAGTCCTTGCTCAATCATTTCGAAAAATTGCCGGCCAACGTCTACAAAGTCGAAGCCGATCGGCAAATGATTGCGGTGTACTGGGGCGAAAAAGGCGAAGCCAGTGTCTTGCAAGACATTGCCAGCACGCTCAAGGCGCTGGCCTGAGCGACTTTGGCTGCGTAGGAGCTGTCGAGCGAAGCGAGGCTGCGATCTTTGCCCAGGCCATTGAGTCTCAAGTGAAAGATCAAAAGATCAAAAGATCGCAGCCTTCGGCAGCTCCTACGGGCATAAAAAAGCCCGACAGTCTCATCGGGCGGTTGGCCAGGCAGGCCGGTAATCCTTCTCGTGTCAGGGCGTGCGTTCGCAGCGCCCTTCGTTCCTGAAATTTCAATCGCATTCCCGACAGCGTAGTCGGCTGGACCCGATATGTCTGGAATTAGGGCGATTTTTCTAATGATTGATCCTATGAATAGCTGCACATGCGGCGCCGTGTTGCGGATCCGTACGGTACGGAAATGACCGTAAAGTCGCGTTCTCGCCCGTGTTTAGGGCGATTGACAATTGTCGGAAATTCCGTGAAGGTGACGTACCCAAATCAAACGGGCGTATGAATTGAGCGTTTGTATTTTCGGAACGCTCCTACAGACCCCGACTATCGCGTTGACGGGTGTGCCTGGCGGATTGGCGTAGCATCGACGGTAACGTCAGTGTCGAACCAGTGGCCAGCGTCCAACGTGTACTGTTCAGCTTCCATATCGTGGAGATCAGTTGATGATTTACGAAGGTAAAGCCATCACGGTTAAGGCTCTTGAAAGTGGCATCGTCGAACTGAAATTCGACCTCAAGGGTGAGTCCGTCAACAAGTTCAACCGTCTAACCCTGAATGAATTGCGTCAGGCCGTAGACACTATCAAGGCAGATGCTTCGATCAAGGGTGTGATCGTCAGCAGCGGCAAGGACGTGTTCATCGTCGGTGCCGACATCACCGAATTCGTCGACAACTTCAAGCTGCCCGATGCCGAACTGATCGCTGGCAACCTCGAAGCCAACCGTATTTTCAGCGACTTCGAAGACCTCAACGTACCGACCGTCGTGGCCATCAACGGCATCGCCCTGGGTGGCGGCCTGGAGATGTGCCTGGCGGCGGATTACCGCGTCATGGCCACCACGGCCAAGATCGGCCTGCCGGAAGTCAAGCTGGGCATCTACCCGGGCTTCGGCGGTACCGTGCGCCTGCCGCGCCTGATCGGTGCCGACAATGCCATCGAGTGGATTGCCGCCGGCAAGGAAAACCGTGCCGAAGACGCACTGAAAGTCGGCGCCGTGGATGCGGTGGTCGAACCTGGCAAGCTCCAGGAAGCGGCCCTTGAAACCATCAAGCGCGCCATCAGCGGCGAGTTCGACTACAAGGCCAAGCGCCAGCCGAAGCTGGAAAAGCTCAAGCTCAACGCCATCGAACAAATGATGGCCTTCGAAACCGCGAAGGGTTTCGTGGCCGGACAAGCTGGCCCGAACTACCCGGCGCCGGTCGAAGCGATCAAGACTATCCAGAAAGCCGCAAGCTTTGGTCGCGACAAGGCCTTGGAAGTCGAGGCCGCCGGCTTCGTCAAGCTGGCCAAGACCTCGGCTGCGCAAAGCCTGATCGGCCTGTTTCTCAACGATCAGGAACTGAAGAAAAAGGCCAAGGCCTACGACGAAATCGCCCGTGACGTGAAGCAGGCCGCCGTGCTCGGCGCCGGCATCATGGGCGGCGGCATCGCCTACCAGTCGGCGTCCAAGGGCACGCCGATCCTGATGAAGGACATCAATGAACACGGGATCGAGCAGGGCCTGGCCGAAGCCGCCAAGCTGCTGGTCGGTCGCGTCGACAAGGGGCGCATGACCGCCGCGAAGATGGCCGAAGTGCTCAACGGCATTCGTCCGACGCTGTCCTATGGCGATTTCGGCCATGTCGACCTGGTGGTCGAAGCGGTTGTCGAGAACCCGAAGGTCAAGCAAGCGGTACTGGCTGAAGTCGAAGACAAGGTCAAGGAGGACACCATCCTCGCCTCGAACACCTCGACCATCTCCATCTCGCTGCTGGCCAAGGCCCTCAAGCGTCCGGAGAACTTCGTCGGCATGCACTTCTTCAACCCGGTGCACATGATGCCGCTGGTGGAAGTGATCCGTGGCGAGAAGTCCAGTGAGCTGGCTGTTGCCACCACCGTGGCCTACGCCAAGAAAATGGGCAAGAACCCGATCGTCGTCAACGATTGCCCGGGTTTCCTGGTCAACCGCGTGCTGTTCCCATACTTCGGCGGTTTCGCCAAGCTGGTCAGCGCCGGTGTGGACTTCGTGCGCATCGACAAGATCATGGAAAAATTCGGCTGGCCGATGGGCCCGGCGTACCTGATGGACGTGGTCGGCATCGACACCGGCCACCATGGTCGCGACGTCATGGCTGAAGGCTTCCCGGACCGCATGAAAGACGACCGTCGTTCGGCTGTCGACGTGCTCTACGAAGCCAAGCGCCTGGGCCAGAAGAATGGCAAGGGCTTCTACGCCTACGAGACCGACAAGCGCGGCAAGCAGAAGAAAGTCGCCGATGCGTCGGTGCTGGAAGTGCTCAAGCCGATCGTCTACGAGCAGCGCGACGTCACCGACGAGGACATCATCAACTGGATGATGATCCCGCTGTGCCTCGAAACCGTGCGTTGCCTGGAAGACGGCATTGTCGAAACCGCCGCCGAAGCCGACATGGGTCTGGTCTACGGTATCGGTTTCCCTCCATTCCGTGGCGGTGCGCTGCGTTACATCGATTCGATCGGTGTGGCCGAGTTCGTTGCCCTGGCTGACCAGTACGCTGATCTGGGCGCGCTGTATCACCCGACCGCGAAGCTGCGTGAAATGGCCAAGAACGGCCAACGCTTCTTCGGTTAAGCGCCCAACGACTAGAGCGAGAGAACATTTATGAGCTTGAATCCTAGAGACGTCGTGATCGTCGACTTCGGTCGTACGCCGATGGGCCGCTCCAAGGGCGGCATGCACCGCAACACCCGCGCCGAAGACATGTCGGCGCACCTGATCAGCAAGCTGCTGGAGCGCAACGTCAAGGTCGACCCCAACGAAGTCGAAGACGTGATCTGGGGCTGTGTGAACCAGACCCTGGAGCAGGGCTGGAACATCGCCCGCATGGCCTCGCTGATGACCCAGATTCCTCACACCGCGGCCGGCCAGACCGTCAGCCGCCTGTGCGGTTCGTCCATGAGCGCGCTGCACACCGCCGCCCAGGCGATCATGACCGGCAACGGTGACGTATTCGTCGTCGGTGGTGTCGAGCACATGGGCCACGTGAGCATGATGCACGGCGTCGATCCGAACCCGCACATGTCGCTGTACGCGGCCAAGGCCTCGGGCATGATGGGTCTGACCGCGGAAATGCTGGGCAAGATGCACGGCATCAGCCGCGAACAGCAGGACGCCTTTGGCGTGCGTTCCCACCAGCTCGCCCACAAGGCGACCGTGGAAGGCAAGTTCAAGGACGAGATCATCCCGATGCAGGGCTATGACGAGAATGGCTTCCTGAAGCTGTTCGACTACGACGAAACCATTCGTCCGGAAACCACCCTGGAAAGCCTGGCGGCCCTGAAGCCGGCCTTCAATCCGAAGGGTGGCACCGTGACAGCTGGTACTTCATCGCAGATCACCGACGGTGCCTCGTGCATGATCGTGATGTCGGCCCAGCGTGCCCAGGACCTGGGTATCCAGCCGATGGCAGTGATTCGTTCGATGGCCGTGGCGGGTGTGGACCCGGCGATCATGGGCTATGGTCCAGTACCGGCCACGCAGAAAGCCTTGAAGCGTGCAGGCCTGAGTATCGCCGATATCGACTTCTTCGAGCTCAACGAAGCTTTCGCCGCACAGGCCCTGCCGGTGCTGAAAGATTTGAAAGTGCTCGACAAGATGAACGAGAAGGTTAACCTGCACGGCGGTGCGATCGCCCTGGGTCATCCGTTCGGTTGCTCCGGTGCGCGTATCTCCGGCACGCTGCTCAACGTCATGAAGCAGAATGGCGGCACCTTCGGTGTCTCGACCATGTGCATTGGCCTCGGCCAAGGCATCGCCACTGTCTTCGAACGCGTCTAAGCGTTGCGTCGATGGAAGCCGGGGCCAAGTGCCCCGGTTTTTGTTTTTTCGGGGTTAGTACAAAAAGATTTGTTTTTTATTTTGAAAAGATTTGAGTGAGGGCCAAAGCATGCCGATACAACCTGGGCTCTACCAGCATTACAAAGGTCCGCAGTACCGCGTATTCAGCATCGCGCGGCATTCCGAGACCGAGGAGGAAGTGGTCTTCTATCAAGCCCTGTATGGCGATTACGGCTTTTGGGTGCGCCCCTTGAGCATGTTCGAGGAGTCCGTCGAGGTTGACGGCGAACAGGTGCCACGCTTTGCTTTGGTGCAGGCCGAGGAGAGCATTTTTTCCAAGCCTTGAGGCCGGCATGCGGGCAACCCTGCGCTTGACCTCACCTTGCAGCCACTATATATAGCGGTGCCGCGTCAGGCGCCAACCGCCTTTCACTTTTTAGAATTCAGGAATTTTCTGATCCATGGGCAAATCGCTGGTCATTGTGGAATCCCCGGCTAAGGCCAAGACCATCAACAAGTATCTGGGCAACCAATACGTGGTGAAGTCGAGTATCGGCCATATCCGAGACCTGCCCACCAGCGGTTCGGCTAGCGCCAGTAAGGAGCCAGCCGCCAAGCGCGGCAAGGCTGCTGCCGGTGAAGCGCCGGCGCTGTCGCCGAAAGACAAGGCGCGCAAGCAGCTGGTCTCACGCATGGGGGTCGATCCGGAACACGGCTGGAAAGCCAAGTACGAGATCCTCCCAGGCAAGGAAAAGGTCATCGAAGAACTGCGTCGGCTCGCCAAGGATGCCGACACCATCTATCTCGCGACGGACTTGGACCGCGAAGGGGAAGCCATTGCCTGGCACCTGCGCGAAGCCATTGGTGGGGATGACAGCCGCTACAAGCGCGTGGTGTTCAACGAAATCACCAAGAAGGCCATCCAGGAAGCCTTCTCCCAGCCGGGCGAGCTGGATATCGACCGGGTCAACGCCCAACAGGCGCGGCGTTTCCTCGACCGTGTGGTGGGCTACATGGTTTCGCCGCTGCTGTGGGCCAAGATCGCCCGCGGCCTGTCGGCTGGTCGCGTGCAGTCGGTGGCCGTGAAGCTGGTGGTGGAGCGCGAGCGGGAAATCCGGGCGTTCATCCCTGAAGAGTACTGGGAAGTCCACGCCGACCTCGGCACTGCCAAGGGCGCGACTGTGCGCTTCGACGTGGCCCGCGAGAAGGGTGAAGCCTTCAAGCCGCTCAATGAGGCCCAGGCCACGGCGGCGCTGGAGAAGCTCAAGGCGTCCAGCTACAGCATCGTCAAGCGCGAAGACAAGCCGACCAGCAGCAAGCCGTCCGCGCCGTTCATCACCTCCACGCTGCAACAGGCCGCGAGCAATCGCCTGGGCTTTGGCGTGAAGAAAACCATGATGATGGCCCAGCGTTTGTACGAAGCCGGCTACATCACTTACATGCGTACCGACTCGACGAACCTGTCGGTCGATGCCGTGGCGATGGCGCGCACTTATATAGAAAGCGAGTTCGGCAAGAAGTACCTGCCGGACACGCCGAACGTCTACAGCAGCAAGGAAGGCGCGCAGGAGGCTCACGAAGCGATTCGTCCGTCCGATGCCAACACCGAGCCAAGCAAGCTGTCGGGCATGGAGCGCGATGCCGAGCGTCTCTACGAGCTGATCTGGCGCCAGTTCCTGGCCTGCCAGATGCTGCCGGCGCAATACCTGTCCACCACGGTCAGCGTCGGTGCCGGCGACTTCGAGCTGCGCGCCAAGGGGCGCATCCTGAAGTTCGACGGCTACACCCGCGTCATGCCGCAAATCACCAAGCCTGGGGATGACGATGTCCTGCCGGACATGGCCCAGGGCGACGTGATGAAGCTGATCAAGCTCGATCCGACCCAGCACTTCACCAAGCCGCCGGCCCGTTACTCCGAAGCCAGCCTGGTCAAGGAAATGGAAAAACGCGGCATCGGCCGTCCTTCGACCTACGCCGCGATCATCTCCACCATCCAGGACCGCGGTTATGTGGCGCTGCACAACCGTCGTTTCTATTCGGAAAAGATGGGGGACATCGTCACCGAGCGTCTGTCCGAGAGCTTCTCGAACCTGATGGACTACGGCTTCACCGCCGGCATGGAAGAAAACCTCGACGATGTGGCTCAGGGCGAACGGGACTGGAAAAATGTCCTCGACGAATTCTATGGCGACTTCAAGAAAAAACTCGAAGTAGCCGAAAGCCCTGACAGCGGCATGCGCGCCAACCAGCCGGTCATGACCGACATCCCGTGCCTGACCTGCGGGCGTCCGATGCAAATCCGTACCGCCTCGACTGGCGTGTTTCTCGGTTGCTCGGGCTACAGCCTGCCGCCCAAGGAGCGCTGCAAGGCTACCGTCAACCTGGTGCCGGGCGACGAAATCGCTGCGGACGACGAGGGCGAATCGGAATCCCTGGTACTGCGCGGCAAGCATCGCTGCCCGATCTGCAGCACGGCGATGGATGCCTACCTGCTGGATGAAAAGCGCAAGCTGCACATCTGCGGTAACAACCCGGACTGTGCCGGCTACGAGATTGAAGAGGGCACTTATCGCATCAAGGGCTACGAAGGCCCGAGCCTGGAATGCGACAAGTGCGGCAGCGAGATGCAGCTCAAGACCGGCCGTTTCGGCAAGTTCTTCGGTTGCACCAACCCGACCTGCAAGAACACCCGCAAACTGCTCAAGAGCGGGGACGCGGCGCCGCCGAAGATGGACCCGGTGAAGATGCCTGAGCTCAAATGCGAGAAGGTCAACGACACCTACATCCTGCGTGACGGCGCCTCCGGCCTGTTCCTGGCAGCCAGCCAGTTCCCGAAAAACCGTGAGACCCGTGCGCCATTGGTGATGGAGATCGTGCCGCACAAGGACGAGATCGATCCGAAGTACCATTTCCTCTGTGAAGCACCGCAGAAGGATCCGGAAGGGCGTCCGGCGGTCATTCGCTACAGCCGCAAGACCAAGGAGCAGTACGTGCAGACCGAAGTCGACGGCAAGCCGACCGGCTGGAAGGCCTATTACGACGGCGGTAAGTGGACGGTTGAAGACAAGCGTTGATTGAACGCCTGTTTAAGAAGGAGGGCTAAGCGAGGACCCCGTGGCGAGGGAGCTTGCTCCCGCTGGGCGGCACAGCCATCCTCGATGGGGCCCGACTGAACAAAAAGGCCACATGACAACCCATAGGTTTTCATGTGGCCTTTTTGTTTTTGGCTTGCAGTGGCCTTGGTTGATCCACGACACTGTCGCACTTGCGTGAAGCTTTCATTTCGTTGGGGAGATGCCGCCATGGCCCACGAACTCTATACCCGCACCAATCAGAAAATCTATTTCGCCGGTCTGTCGCTCGAAGCGCTCTCCCGGGCCGAAGACGGGCGTGCGATGAATTCCCCGGCGCTGCTCCAGGCAGGGCGTGAGTCCGCGCTGTTTCACCTATACGGTGCGTTGTTGGGGTTATGCCATGAAATCGCTGGTTTCTATCGCCTGCCACAAGCGAATGCGCCGCGGGCCGAGCTGCTGTTGACCCGCGAAGTGCTGGAAACCATCGCCATCCCGGAAATGGCCGAAATGGTCGAGCTGGCACACAACCCGGAAACCTGGCTGGCAAAGCTGTTGGCGGCCCATGCGGCGCTGTTCGAGCCGCCACGAGCCCCGCGCAAGCCCAAGGGGGACGTGACCCAGCCGTTGATCGTGGCGGTCAATCTGGACGAGCAGGATCCCGAGCAGGAGCTGAGCCGGGAAGAGCTGGAGAGCTGGCGCCAGAACCTCAAGAGCTTGGCGATACGCTTTCGTGAAGGGTTGAACGAGTGCTGAGTTTCCCTTCGGCCCTTTACGTCCATTGATAACGCTTGGTCAAGATCCCGAGCGGAGCCTGGCCGATGACTATATAATCCTCGCCTTTCGTGGAGAACAGACTTTTATGCCTACGTCCTTTCTAGAAATTGTCGAACTTCCTGATGGCCGCATCGAGCTGCGCAGGGCCGAGGACGAGGGTTCTCTGGTTACCCTGAACTTCTCCGAAGATGCCAAGGTGTTCCTCCAAGGCCAACACGTCGAAGTCGCCAAGGCGATGCTGAGCGTGGGCGTCCAGATGGCCGGTCGCCTGGTTGAAGGCGAATTCAACAAGGAAGAGGGGCCGCGGGTCCTTCATTAATCCCGCCTGTCGGCTTTTTTGAAAAATGTGACTGACCGGCTTCTCTGTCTTGGAGAAGCCCCGCGTTTGTCTTAGCCCAATCGAATATTCAGGCTTTGTGCGTCCCCGGTGCGGGCGGCGCTGATCAACTGTTGCCGTGCGGTCGCGGTCAATGGGTTGAGCCAACTGACCACAGTGTGGCTGCGGCCCAGGCGCAAGGCTTCGCAGGTCAACTGTTGGGCGCTCTGGGTACCCCGTGGCTGCAGCAACAGGATGCGTTCACGGTTCAGGCCGGCATCCCGCAGCCAGGCCTGGGTAACGCTGGCCGGTGGCGCGATCAGCGTCAACCAGCGAGCATCCTGGTCCTGGCTGAGTTCTCGCAGAATCGGCGCCAGCAGGTTCAGGCAGTTTCCGGCCGCACCACGTAACGACAGTTCGCTGAAAGCCTCGGGTTCGACGCCCCAGGGCGACTCGATGACCTCTTTCAGGACTGGAACCAGCGGTTGGGCCATGAATGCCTCGAACAGCGGAAGTTGTGTGTGTTGTGGTGTGTGAGGGAACTGCATAAAGCCTCCTTTAGCGGCGAATGACGCCGACGCTCAAGCCTTCGATGACCAGGTCCTGGTCTTTCAGGTTCACTTCGATGGGGGCGAACTCAGGGTTCTCGGCAATGAGCCAGACCTTGCTGCCGTCGCGCTTGAAGCGCTTGACGGTCACTTCGTCGCCGATGCGCGCCACGACGATCTGGCCATTGCGGGCTTCGCGGGTGGTGTGGACGGCCAGGAGGTCACCGTCGAAGATACCGATGTCCTTCATGCTCATGCCGTGTACCCGAAGCAGGTAATCGGCCCGGGGATGGAAGAACGAAGGGTTGATATTGCAGGATTCCTCGACATGCTGCTGGGCGAGGATCGGTGCGCCTGCCGCGACCCGGCCAATGATCGGCAGGGTGGTTTCGTCGGCCTTGGCTTCGAAGCCAGGGATGCGAATGCCACGGGATGCGCCCGGGGTCATTTCGATCGCGCCCTTGCGCGCCAGCGCCTTGAGGTGTTCTTCAGCCGCGTTGGGCGACTTGAAACCCAGTTCCTGGGCGATTTCCGCGCGAGTCGGCGGGTAGCCGTTGTCTTCGAGGCAGCGTTTGATGAAGGCCAGAATCTCTGCTTGGCGTGGCGTCAGCTTTAGCATATTGATCGCTCTGTCTTTTTATACAGTGACTGGGATTATATACAGTGGACGCCGCTTGGCAATCCTCCTTTTTTCGCGGGCCGCTGGACGGTCGGTCGGCTTGTTGGTTGGGGCAGGGCTACCACCTGAGAAAAGGTGTGGTTAAATACGTGACCGACCGTTCGCAAAACGCCCCGGCAGGCTTGACAACCCCTAGGCTGAAACGTATGTTTCAAACAAGTGTTTGTCAGGCGGAGTAACCATGGCCCAATCGGAAACCGTTGAACGCATTCTCGATGCTGCCGAGCAGTTGTTCGCGGAAAAAGGTTTCGCCGAAACCTCGTTGCGTCTGATCACCAGTAAGGCCGGGGTGAACCTGGCGGCGGTGAACTATCACTTCGGCTCGAAAAAAGCCTTGATCCAGGCGGTTTTCTCGCGGTTCCTCGGGCCTTTCTGCCTCAGCCTCGATCGTGAACTGGAGCGGCGCCAGGCCAAGCCCGACGTCAAGCCAACTCTGGAAGAACTGCTGGAAATCCTGGTCGAGCAAGCCCTCGTCGTGCAACCGCGCAGCGGTAACGATCTGTCCATTTTCATGCGCCTGTTGGGCCTTGCGTTCAGCCAGAGCCAGGGCCACCTGCGGCGTTACTTGGAAGACATGTACGGCAAGGTCTTCCGTCGCTACATGCTGCTGGTCAACGAAGCCGCACCGCGCATTCCGCCTATCGAGCTGTTCTGGCGGGTGCACTTCATGCTCGGCGCCGCTGCGTTCAGCATGTCCGGTATCAAAGCGCTGCGGGCCATCGCTGAAACCGATTTTGGTGTGAACACCTCCATCGAGCAGGTGATGCGCCTGATGGTGCCGTTCCTGGCAGCCGGCATGCGTGCCGAAAGTGGCGTCACCGATGAGGCCATGGCGGCCGCGCAACTGCGTCCACGCAGCAAATCGACGCCGGCGCTGGCCAAGGCTTGAGCGCACGGGTGGGCGTGGCTGCCTACATCCGCTAAGCTAACCGCCCATGCCGACTCTTGTTTCGAACCCGTTCCATTCTATATTTCATGACCGCGACCTGCCGGGCCTTGGGCCTGGCGGTGTGGTCGTGTCTGTGTCACCGCGCGGGTTCATCGTTATTAAGGAAATGCTATGACTGCTGGCCTGCAAGGCTCGTTGATGGTGGACGTCGCCGGTACCTGGCTGACGGCCGAAGATCGCCACCTGTTGCGCCAGCCCGAGGTAGGCGGCCTGATCATTTTTGCCCGCAATATCGAGCATCCACGTCAGGTGCGCGAATTGAGTGCGTCGATCCGCGCCATCCGTCCCGACCTTCTATTGGCGGTGGACCAGGAAGGCGGCCGTGTTCAACGGTTGCGCCAAGGATTTGTGCGGTTGCCGGCGATGCGGGCGATCGCCGACAACCCGAACGCCGAATACCTGGCCGAGCAGTGCGGCTGGATCATGGCTACCGAAGTGCTGGCGGTGGGTCTCGACCTGAGTTTTGCCCCGGTGCTGGACCTCGATTACCAGCGCAGCGCCGTCGTCGGCAGTCGTGCCTTCGAAGGTGATCCCGAACGCGCGGCGTTGCTGGCCGGTGCCTTCATCCGTGGCATGAGCGCCGCCGGGATGGCGGCCACTGGCAAGCATTTCCCGGGTCATGGTTGGGCCGAGGCTGATTCCCATGTGGCGATCCCGAACGATGAGCGCAGCCTCGAGCAGATTCGCGCCAGCGACCTGGTACCGTTCGCCAAGCTGAGCAAGCAACTGGCCGCGATCATGCCGGCCCACGTCATCTACCCGCAGGTTGATGCCAATCCAGCTGGTTTTTCCCGCCGCTGGTTGCAGGACATCCTGCGCGGCGAGTTGCAATTTGACGGTGTGATCTTCAGCGATGATTTGTCGATGGCCGGGGCTCATGTGGTCGGTGATGCCGCCAGTCGTATCGAGGCGGCCTTGACGGCGGGTTGCGACATGGGCCTGGTGTGTAACGATCGCGCCGCCGCGGAGCTGGCCCTGAGCGCTGCCCAACGCCTGAAGGTCAAGCCTTCGGCGCGGATCGCCCGCATGCGCGGCCAGGCCTGTGCCTCCACGGAATACCGCCAGGACCCACACTGGCTGACGGCGCTCGGCGCACTGAGAGCTGCGCAGCTTATTGATTAAGGGATTGTCGTGACAGGTATAAGTAATGATCGGTAGCGCCCATGACACAGCCAATTGAGGCGCTTCTCGAGAGTGATTGGGCAGAATCCTTTCATCCGCGTTACCTTGAGCGCGGGTTCGACTACGCCGAGAGAAATCGGGTACGTGTACTGCGGATAGAGGCCCAATCGATTTACGCTGAATGCGAAGGTGGCGGCGATAATCTTTATCAGCAGCGGATCGAGCTCACTCGTTATCGGGGATACGACAGCGTTCGTTACGAATGCTCGTGCCCGGTCGGCGACAGCTGCAAGCACTGCGCTGCCGTCATGTTCCATTTAACGTGGAATCCGCAAGCATTGGAGGCCGGCTCCGCCAGCGAGCGCCTGAATTCTGAACTTGAAACCTGGATCAAGTGTATTCCGAAGCAGGACGCCGATTCGCTACCCGGTAAAAAAGACGCCGATGTCCGGATCTTCTACAAACTCAAGAATACGCACTTAGGGCAGTGGATTTTAGAGCTCTTCAAGGGGCGCCAGCTCGATGATGGTTCCCCGAAGGATGTGAAAGCGTTTAGCCAACTGACGGACATGCTGAATCGTTTTCCGGATTATATGTCCGAGGTCGACAAACAAATTGCTCAGTCGCTTATCAGCAGTCAGCATTATCACAGCCAGAACAGTTTCCCGTTGCAGGGCCGCAGTGGCGCCGAGGTGCTGGCGCTGGCATTGCAGTCCTCACGCTTGTTCATGGATTGCGACCCACCGGAGCCATTGAGCGCAGGTCCGCTAAAAAACGCGGAGTTTTTCTGGGCAGAGCAAGCCAACGGCAACTATCGGTCTCGGTGGCGCAGTGGCGACCAGGTACTGGATAACGTCCTGGTGCTTGAGCCGCTTCATTATCTGGATTTGTCGCGCAAAGAACTTGGCCGGCTGTCTTATGAAATGGACGACAAATTGGCGTGCCATTTATGCCTTGCGCCTGAGGTGCCCGCTCGAGATGTCGTGCTCTTCAGTCATCGAATCAATGCTGTAGACCGACCTATCCCGCCGCCGAAAGAATTGACTGAGCGCATTATCGAAGGTGTCGAGCCGCGAGCGGTGTTGACGTTGGGAAGTGCACTCGAGTTCCGGCACTGGAAATCTGTTCCGGAACATCGCGCGGCACTGACCTTTATTTATGATGGTCATGTGGCGGACGACAAAGCACCCACCGAACTGTCGATCCTGTCTGGAACCGACATTTTGCGCATTCAGCGTAAGCCGGATGCCGAACAAGCCTTTCGCACCGCTCTGCGTAAGGGAGGTTTCAAGAAAGCCAATCGCAAAAGCCTTGCGCTGGCGGACATCGCAGGTGAGCTATTTCAAATGGCGGATGACGACGCCTGGTTGGCCTTCATGGATAAAGGCCTGCCGCGATTGCGTGCCGCCAATTGGCAGATCGAGATCGAAGCGGGCTTTCATTTCGATCTGCAACCGGTAGAGCAGTTGTACGCCGACATCGAGGAGTCTCCCGGCCGAGAGTGGTTCGATTTACAACTGGGTATTGTCGTGGATGGGAAACGGCACAGCTTGCTGCCGATCTTGCTTTATCTGCTTCGCTCAAGCCCCGAGATGATGGACCCTGACAATCTTGATCGGCGCAGTGACGATCAGTTGATGTTGCTTGACCTCAACAGTGGAAAGTTGACGGCGGGTCCTGGTGTGAAGGTCGCGTTTCCGTATGGGCGGGTCAAGCCGCTGATGGCAACGCTTGGTGAGTTGTACATGAAGGAGCATCGGGGTGACTCGATACGGTTGAATACCTTTGATGCGGCCAGGTTGAATGTGCTCGAAAACGTGCCATTGACCTGGCAGGGCGGGGAGCGGTTGCGCACGTTCGCCAAGCGATTGCATGAGTCGACTCACGCGCATGTGCCTGCGCCGGCGGGACTTAAAGCCACGCTGCGACCTTATCAGTTGGAAGGGCTCAATTGGATGCAGACGCTGCGGGAGCTGGAAGTCGGCGGCATCCTGGGCGATGACATGGGCTTGGGCAAAACCTTGCAAACCCTGGCTCACCTGCTTTGCGAGAAGCACGCCGGGCGTCTGGATGCCCCGGCGCTGGCGGTCATGCCCACCAGTTTGATTCCCAACTGGCTGGACGAAGCGGCACGTTTTACGCCGCAGCTCAACGTCGTGGCGCTTCATGGCGCGGCCCGGCAAAAAGATTTCGCCAGCCTTGCACAGTACGACCTGGTTCTGACGACTTATGCCTTATTGCCGCGGGATCTGGAGGTGCTGAAACCCCAGGCCTGGAGTGTGCTGATTCTCGATGAGGCACAGAACATCAAGAACCCCACCAGCAAGGCTGCCCAGGCCGCCCGGGAACTCAACGCTCGCCAGCGACTGTGCCTGTCCGGTACGCCCCTGGAAAATCACTTGGGCGAACTCTGGTCGCTGTTTCATTTCCTCCTGCCCGGCTGGTTGGGGGATAGCAAAAGCTTCAACCGAGACTACCGCACGCCCATCGAAAAACACGGCAACAGCGAGCGAATGCGCCACCTTACGGCGCGGATAAAACCGTTTCTACTGCGGCGCAAAAAGGAAGAAGTCGCTACTGAGCTGCCTCCCAAGACTGAAATCGTTCATTGGGTCGACCTCAGCGGCGGGCAGCGGGATGTCTATGAAACCGTGCGTGTAGCCATGGACAAGAAAGTGCGCGACGAAATTGCTCGCAGCGGCGTGGCCCGTAGCCAGATCATCATTCTCGATGCGTTACTTAAGTTGCGCCAGGTGTGCTGCGACTTGCGGTTGCTCAATACCGTACAGACTGCCAAGGCGCTACGTTCCGGCAGCGGCAAGTTGGTCAGTTTGATGGAGATGCTCGAAGAATTGCTCAGCGAAGGGCGCAAGATTCTGCTGTTTTCCCAGTTCACCTCGATGCTGGCCCTGATTGAGGAGGAGCTGCAAAAGCGCAGCCTTGCCTATTCGTTGTTGACTGGCAGCACCACGGATCGCCGCACTCCGGTGAGGGATTTTCAGAGTGGCAAGGTGTCGCTGTTTCTAATCAGCCTCAAGGCCGGCGGTACGGGGCTCAACTTGACGGCTGCCGACACGGTGATTCATTTTGATCCGTGGTGGAATCCGGCGGTGGAAAACCAGGCGACCGACCGGGCTTATCGGATCGGTCAAAATAAACCCGTGTTTGTTTACAAACTGATTGCCAAGGGTACGGTGGAAGAGAAGATACAGGCCCTTCAGCAGGATAAGGCTGCGTTGGCCGGCGGTGTACTGGATGGTGGCACGACGGCTGGGTGGAAGCTTGAGCAGAGCGATATCGAAGCGTTGTTTGCACCGTTGCCCAAGGCCTGATTCACCGACACATTTACGGGGGATGTCGCCTGATAGTCAGCTATCGCGAGCAAGCTCGCTCCCACATTTTGGAACTGGGGTGGGCTCCGGCATTGCGGGCGCTTAAAATCCCCTGTGGGAGCCGAGCTTGCTCGCGATGATGGCTGCACAGTCAACATCTGCATCAACTGAACCACCGCTATCGCGAGCAAGCTCTGCTCCCACAGTGGCTCTGCGGTGAACACCAGGCTCAGGGACACCCAGGCTGAGTTGAGGGAGTGTCAGCGCTTCTCGAGCTTGTCCGGCAGCGGCGCGAACAACGCCTCGATATCGTCGCTCTGCAATTTCCAATCACCGGCCACGCGTCCATCCAGCACGCCAGCGGCGAGGTCGGATTTTTCCTTTTGCAGCAGCTGGATTTTCTCTTCCACCGTGCCTCGGGCTATCAGCTTGTAGACGAACACCGGTTTTTCCTGGCCGATGCGGTAGGCACGGTCGGTGGCCTGGTTTTCGGTGGCCGGGTTCCACCACGGGTCGTAGTGAATCACGGTGTCGGCCTCGGTCAGGTTCAGGCCTACACCACCGGCCTTCAGGCTGATCAAAAAGATCTGACGCTTGCCACTCTGGAATTCCTTGACGGGCGTGCGTCGATCCCGGGTCTGGCCGGTCAGGATGGCGTAGTCGACGCCGCGTTTCTTCAACTCATCTTCAATCAGCGCCAACATGGACGTGAACTGCGAAAACAGCAGCACCCGTCGCCCTTCTTCAAACAGCTCTTCGAGCATTTCCATCAGGCTGTCGAGCTTGCCTGAGGTGCTGCCTCGGGCGGGCAGGGTGGCGTCGTTGATCAGGCGCAGGTCGCAGCACACCTGGCGCAGCTTGAGCAGTGCTTCGAGGATGATGATCTGGCTGCGGGCCACGCCTTTGCGGGTGATCTCGTCGCGGACTTTCTTGTCCATCGCCAGGCGCATGGTTTCGTAGACGTCCCGCTGGGCGTCGCTGAGTTCGACCCAATGGATGATCTCGGTCTTGGGTGGCAACTCCGTCGCCACTTGTTCCTTGGTCCGGCGCAGCAGGAAAGGTTTTATCCGACCGTTGAGGTGCTGCAATCGTACGTCGCTGCCGCGCTTTTCGATCGGTACACGGTAATCGCGGTTGAAACTCTTGACGTCCCCGAGCCAGCCCGGCAACAGGAAGTGAAACAGCGACCACAATTCGCCCAGGTGATTTTCCAGGGGCGTACCGGACAGGCACAGCCGCTGGCGGGCGTTGAGCTCGCGGGCGGCCTGGGCGGCTTTGCTGGTGGGATTCTTGATGTACTGGGCTTCATCGAGGATCAGCACGTGAAGTGGCTGCGCTTTCAGGCGCTCGACGTCCTTGGGAAGCAGGGCATAAGTGGTGAGGATCAGGTCGTAATCCACCAGCCGTTCGAAATGTTTTTTGCGTCCCGCACCGTAAAGCGCCAGGACCTTGAGCTGCGGCGTGAAGTGGGACGCTTCGTCGAGCCAGTTGGGAATCAGGCTGGTCGGCATCACCACCATGCACGGCCGGTCGAGGCGACCGGCGTGTTTTTCGCTGAGAATGTGCGCCAGGGTCTGTAGGGTTTTGCCCAGGCCCATGTCGTCCGCGAGGATGCCGCCGACTTCCAGCTGTCGCAGCGACTGCATCCAGCTCAGGCCTTCGAGTTGATAAGGCCGCAGCGTCGCGTTCAGGCCTTCTGGCGCGGTGGCGGTGTAATCCTTGATGTCCCGCAGGCGTTGGGCCAGGCCGCGAATGTGTTCGCCGCCCTCCCAAGTCAATGGCATGTCCTGCAGCGGGTTCAGGCGCAAGGCGTCCGCGCTGTTGAGGCGCAGTTTGGTGGTGCCGGGCTCTTGCAGGTAAAACTCGCCCAGGGTCGCCAGCACCGGTTTCAGCCGGCCATAGGGCAGGGCCACTTGCTGCGGGCCGAACTCCGAGTTCGGGCGGTTGGGCAGGTTGACCAGGATCAGTTCATCGTCCCGGCGCCGGGCCAGGCGTTCCGGATTGAACAATTCGATGTGCGAGCGCATCAGGTTCAACAGGATCGGCAGCAGGCTCAGGCGTTCGCCATTGACGATGATCCCCAGTTCCAGGTCGAACCAGTCCCGCTCCGGCGTTTCCTCGACCGTGGCATACCACTCGTCCACCGCCGTCAGGTCAAAGCCGAAGTCCTCGTCGATCTGCAACTCCCAGCCCTGGGTGCGTAGTTTCGGCAGGTCGTTGAGGGTGAAGGTCAGCCAGGCGCTGTCGTTGACCATTTCGTACAGTTCGCCGGCGCTTTCCGGCAGGGCCTTGCTTTGTCGGGTCGCGACTTTGAAGCCCAGGATTCGTAGTTGTTCGCGGTAGGACTGTTCCACATCGGTGTGGCGTTTTATCCGCAACGTCTGGGTTTCCTGGCGAATCAGCACGTCGGTGTTGCGCTGGCCGCTGACGTATTCATCCAGATAACTGAAGGACAGGGCGGCGCGGTGCTGGATGTAGCGCTGCATCTTGCCGTTGCGTGGCTCGAAGGCGCTGAACTCGATACTGGCCAGCCATAGGCGCGGCACCGGCTGCACGTTGTCCACCAGCACTTGTGGCGGGGCCTTGGGGCTGCGGTTGTCCAGCACCGCTTGGAGTTTCTCCAGCAGGAGGGCGTCCTTTTCGGCGGCCGGGTAGGCCAGGGTTTCCTGGACTTGCAGCAACACGGCCGCGCAGTGCTTGCAGTTGATGCGCACCGGGCAGGAGCACGCGGCTTCGAGCAGAATCAGCGTGCCCTTGGCTGACTCTTTAAGGCGAATGGTCTGACGGTAGACGCTGCCGCCAGAGCCTTCGCAGCTGGCGATGATGGTGCTGTCGCCGGCCTCGACGATCCTGACGCGGTTTTCCAGCGCATAACGGCGCCCGCGCTCCAGGCTCTGTTCCTTGAATCGATTGACCCAGGAAGGTGCCAGGGGTTTGCTCAGGGGCGAGGGCATAGGCGCGCCAATCAGTCCGGAATGACTTCAGGTGCCTGCCGAGGTGCGGGCGCAGTCAGCGAAGTGATCTTGATCAACAGGCCGAGGTGACCGTTATCGAGGAAGTTCAGTTGGCCATTCTTGGTATGGCTCTGCTGTTTGAGGCGCTCGCTGGCGGTGACCAGACCATTGGCGTCGATCTGGTTGACCCAGAAATCGGCATCCACGTCGGTGAAACGCCCCAGTTTCAGTTCCAGGGTGCCCTCGATGGGAAACTGGCCGAACTGTTCAGTACCGTCGCTGATGGCGACTTTTCGGCCCTGTTCGCCGAGGGTCTGCTGCCAGGCCTTGTGCATCAATACGGTGTATTGGCCGCTGGCGGTGAGTTTCTCGACGACGTTGCCCAAGGCCGGCGTGCGCTGGCTGTCCGCGCCCAGGCGTTGCGCGCCGGCGTCCCAGTCTTCCGGTGCGGCGCGGCTGACAATCGCCGGCTCGGCGTTCTGGCGTACCAGGATCATTTCAACCTGATACAGGTCGTCGGCGAACGCCAGGGGAGCGACCAGGGTCAACAACAAGGTCAATGAGCGAAACAGGCGCATGGGGCGTCCTTCAAGCAGTGGTCGGAGTGAGGCGCTCGAACAGCGCCTCTACGGTATTGAAACGCTCTTCCGCGCGTTCCATGGGCACCATGAACTTGAACATCGTGGCGCCTTCGAACTTGTAGCGTTTGGGCTGGCCCTGGATCAACTTGATCAGCACCAGTGGGTCGACCGGCGTCTGGGCCTCGAACTCGATCCGGCCGCCATTGGGGCCGCCATCGACTTTCTTGATGCCCAGTTGCTCGGCCTTGAGCTTGAGCAGCGTGGTGCGCACCAGGTTCTTGGTCGGTTCCGGCAGCAGGCCGAAGCGGTCGATCATCTCCACTTGCAGGTCCTTGAGGCCTTCCTCGTCGCTGGCCGAGGCGATGCGTTTGTAGAGGATCAGCCGTGCGTGGACGTCCGGCAGGTAGTCTTCCGGGATCAGTGCCGGTACTCGAAGGTTGATTTCCGGCCCGCCGCCCAGGGGTTGGTCGAGGTTCGGCTGCTCGCCCTTGCGGATCGACTTGACGGCGCGTTCGAGCATCTCCATGTACAGCGTGAAGCCGACGGCCTGGATCTGGCCGCTCTGGCCGTCGCCGAGCAATTCGCCGGCGCCACGGATCTCCAGGTCGTTGGTGGCCAGCACGAAGCCGGCGCCGAGGTCCTGGGTGTTGGCGATGGCTTCCAGGCGTTTTTCCGCATCCGGGGTAATTTGCTGGCGCGGTGGCGTCAACAGGTAGGCATAGGCCTGGTGGTGGCTACGACCGACCCGGCCGCGCAACTGGTGCAGTTGGGCCAGGCCGAATTTGTCGGCGCGCTCGATGATGATGGTATTGGCGCTCGGCACGTCGATGCCGGTCTCGATGATGGTCGAGGCGATCAGCACGTTGAAGCGCTTGTGGTAGAAGTCGCTCATCACCTGTTCGAGTTCACGCTCGCGCATCTGTCCGTGGCCGATGCCGATGCGCGCTTCCGGCACCAGCTCGGCCAGGTCGGCGGCACATTTCTCGATGGTCTTCACGTCATTGTGCAGGTAATAGACCTGGCCGCCGCGCAGCAGCTCACGCAGCAGGGCTTCCTTGACCGTGCTTTTGTTCTGCTCCATGACAAAGGTGCGCACCGACAGGCGCCGGGCCGGCGGCGTGGCGATGATCGACAGGTCGCGCATGCCCGACACCGCCATGTTCAACGTACGCGGGATCGGCGTGGCGGTCAGGGTCAGGATGTCGACCTCGCTGCGCAGGGCCTTGAGCTGTTCCTTCTGGCGCACGCCAAAACGGTGCTCTTCGTCGATGATCACCAGCCCCAGGTTCTTGATCTTCACGTCGTCCTGCAGCAGCTTGTGCGTGCCGATGACGATGTCGATCTTGCCCTCGGCCAGGTCGGCCACGGCGGCGTTCACTTCCTTGGTGGATTTGAAGCGACTCATCACTTCCACGGTCACTGGCCAGTCGGCGAAGCGGTCGCGGAAACTGTTGTAGTGCTGCTGGGCAAGCAGGGTGGTCGGGACCAGGATCGCCACCTGCTTGCCGCCATGCACGGCAATGAACGCGGCGCGCATCGCCACTTCGGTCTTGCCGAAGCCCACGTCGCCACACACCAGTCGGTCCATGGGCTTGGGGGCGAGCATGTCGGCGCGCACGGCTTCGATGGTGGTCTGTTGGTCGACGGTTTCTTCGAAGGGGAAGCCGGCACTGAAGGTTTCGTAGTCGGCTTTCGGATCGGCGAAGGCGTAGCCCTCGCGAGCCGCGCGACGGGCGTAGATGTCCAGCAGTTCGGCAGCCACGTCGCGCACCTGTTCGGCCGCCTTGCGCTTGGCTTTCTGCCAGGTTTCCGAGCCCAGGCGATGCAGCGGGGCCAGGGCGTCGTCGCTGCCGGTATAACGAGCGATCAGGTGCAGGTTCGCCACCGGCACGTAGAGCTTGGCGCCCTCGGCGTATTCCAGGGTCAGGAACTCGGCGGCCTGGTTGTCGATTTCCAGTGTCGCCAGGCCCAGGTAGCGACCCACGCCGTGATCGATGTGTACCACGGGCGCGCCTTCGCGCAACTCGGTGAGGTTCTTGATGACGGCGTCGTTGGCGGCGTCGGCGCGTTTTTCGCGACGGCGGCGCTGCATGACCCGCTGGCCGAACAAAGGGCTTTCGGCGACCAATGCCAGGGCCGGGTCATCCAGCACCAGGCCGTCGTTCAGCGGCGCGATGGTGATCGCCAGGCGATCCTTGCCGGCAACGAAGTCCGGCCAGCTGTCGACAGTCTTCGGTCGCAGCTTCAAACGTTCGAGCAGTTCCAGCAGCACTTCGCGACGTCCCGCGGATTCGGCGGTGAACAGGACGCGGCCGGGGAATGCATCGAGGAAACCCGCCAGCGCCGCCAGCGGTTGCGTGGCCTTGGCTTCGATGGCCAGGTCCGGCAATGCCTTGGCCGGGAAGCGTTCACGGCCGACGCCGGTTTCCACGTCCTGCTGGCTCGCCACGACGCGCGGCCAACTCTTGAGGCGGGCAAAACAATCTTCCACCGGCAGGAACAACTCGGCTGGCGGCAATAGAGGCCGGGACGGATCGACGCGACGCTCTTCGTAGCGGTTGCGCACATCGTTCCAGAAATTTTCCGCCGCTTGCTCGATGCCCGGCAGGGAAAACACCTGGGTGTCCTGGGGCAGGTAATCGAACAGGGTGGAGGTTTCTTCGAAAAACAGCGGCAGGTAGTACTCGATACCGGCGGGTGTAATCCCGCTGCTCAGGTCCTGGAAGATCGGGCAACGCCGGAAATCCACATCGAAGCGTTCGCGAAAGCGCGCCTTGAAGCGGGTCACGGCGTCTTTCTGCAACGGGAATTCCTTGGCCGGCAACAGGCGGATCGACTGAACCTTGTCGATGGAGCGCTGGTTTTCCGGGTCGAAGGTGCGCAGCGTCTCGATTTCGTCATCGAACAGGTCGATGCGATATGGCAGTTTGCTGCCCATCGGGAACAGGTCGATCAAGGCGCCACGCACCGCGAACTCGCCGTGCTCATACACCGTGTCGACGCACCGATAGCCACTGGCCTCGAGGCGGGTACGCATTTGCTCGACGTCGAGCTTCTGGCCGATGTCCAGCACCAGGCTGCTGCCGAGCAAGAATTGGGTCGGGGCCAGGCGATGTAGGGCTGTGGTGATCGGCACTACCAAAACGCCATGACTGAGTTCCGGCAGCCGATAAAGGCTGGCGATTCGCTGGGAAATGATGTCCTGGTGCGGTGAAAACAGATCGTAGGGCAGGGTTTCCCAGTCCGGAAAATGCAAGACTGGCAAATCCGGCGCGAAGAAACTCAGCTCCTGTTCCAGCCGTTCGGCGCTTTGGCTGTCGGCGGTCAGTAGCAGGGTGAAACGCTTTGCAGCGCTGGCAGCCTCGGCGATGGCCAGGCTCAGGGCGGCACCGGGCAGGTTGCCCCAGTGCTGTTTACCTGCCGCGGCAGGGAGAAGCGGAAGACGCAGAACGGGCACGGAAGATTGAGCTCCAGCATTGCGACAAAGTCGACAATTGTAGCGGGGGAAGGGGGCTGCTGTCAGTCGCAGACTACCCAGGCAGGCAGGAAAACCACGGCGCGACGGGCGCGCATTGCTCCGCAGAGGACTCGGCGGCATAATGTAGCCCCTTTTTTCAGCCCCTACATGTGGAAGGTTACCGTGACTCAGAAGCCCGACCAGTGTCTTGGTGAATGGATTGATCGTGAAGCGCTCGCCGAAGCGATGATCCCTCTCATCGGTCAGCTCTACCGCAATAACAACGTGGTGAGCTCGATCTATGGCCGCAGCCTGATCAACCAGTCTGTCATCGCGATCCTCAAAGCCCACCGCTTTGCGCGCCACCGTTCTTCCGACGACAGCGAACTCTCCGTCCACGAAACATTCCCTCTGCTCAAGGCCATGAGCGAGCTCAAGCTCGGCGCGGCTTCGGTGGACCTGGGCAAGTTGGCGTTCAAATTCCGCAACGAAGGCAATGGCCGTAGCGCCGAGCAATTCGTACGTGAAGAGATGGCTGATGTGGTTGGCCAGCAGAACGTTTCGGCTCGCAAAGGCACTGACGTGGTCCTGTACGGCTTCGGTCGTATCGGCCGTCTGCTGGCGCGCATCCTGATCGAAAAAACCGGTGGTGGCGACGGCCTGCGCCTGCGGGCCATCGTGGTGCGCAAGGGCGCCGAGAACGACCTGACCAAGCGCGCCAGCCTGCTGCGTCGCGATTCGGTCCATGGTTCGTTCAACGGCACCATCACCATCGACGAAGAAAACAACACCATCACCGCCAACGGTAACCTGATCCAGGTGATCTACGCGAAGAACCCGACCGAGGTGGATTACACCCAGTACGGCATCAAGGACGCACTGCTGGTGGACAACACCGGTGTATGGCGTGACGCCGACGGCCTGGGCCAGCACCTGGCCTGCCCGGGTGTCGACCGCGTTGTCCTGACCGCGCCTGGCAAGGGCAAGCTGAAGAACATCGTTCACGGCATCAACCATGGCGAAATCACCGCCGACGACAAGATCGTCTCCGCCGCCTCTTGCACCACCAACGCCATCGTGCCGGTGCTCAAGGCCGTGAACGACAAGTTCGGTATCGTCAACGGTCACGTCGAAACGGTTCACTCGTACACCAACGACCAGAACCTGATCGACAACTTCCACAAGGGCGATCGCCGTGGCCGCAGCGCCGCGCTGAACATGGTCATCACCGAGACCGGTGCCGCCACCGCCGCCGCCAAGGCCCTGCCTGAACTGGCCGGCAAGCTGACCGGCAACGCGATCCGCGTACCGACGCCGAACGTGTCGATGGCCATTCTCAACCTGAACCTTGAGAAAGCCGCTACCCGTGAAGAGATGAACGAGTACCTGCGCTACATGGCGCTGCACTCCGACCTGCATAAGCAGATCGACTTCGTCAATTCCCAGGAAGTGGTGTCCACCGACTTCGTGGGCTCGCGCCACGCCGGTGTGGTGGATGCTGAAGCCACCATCAGCCAAGATAACCGCGTGGTGTTGTACGTCTGGTACGACAACGAATTCGGTTACAGCTGCCAGGTGGTTCGCGTGATGGAAGACATGGCCGGGGTAAACCCGCCAGCGTTCCCGCGCTAAGCGTTAGCCGCTTGTGAAAACGCCCCGACTTGTCGGGGCGTTTTTTTGTCTGGAGTTTGTGGTGCCTGGGCTGGCCTCTTCGCGAGCAAGCCCGCTCCCACAGGATGTACGCGGACAAACTGTGGGAGCGGGCTTGCTCGCGAAGGCGATCTGTCAGGCGCCGCCCACTACGGAAGCCTGCGCCGTGCGCAGTTCATGCCGATTACCCTTGAACAGCACCAGGGTGGCAATCAGCCCCAGCACTGCCGCCCCAGTGAGCCATATCCCCGGCGCGGCCTTGTTGTCGAGCACATGGATCAGGTAGGTACAGGCTGCCGGGGTAAACCCACCGAACGTTGCCGTCGCCAGGCTGTAGGCCAGGGAGAACCCGGTGGTGCGCACCTCGACCGGCATGATTTCCGTCAAGGCGACGACCATTGCACCGTTGTAGGATCCATACAGGAACGACAGCCACAGCTCGACGATCAACAAATGGCTGAAACTGGGGTTCGCCACCAGCCAGGACAGGGCCGGATAAGCGGTCAGGATCGCCAGGACAGTCGCACCGAGCAGCAGGGGTTTGCGTCCGATCTTGTCGGAAAACGCCCCCATCACTGGCAGCCAGAAAAAATTCGACAAGCCGATGCACACCGTGACCAGCAGCGCGTCCAGGTCCGACAGGTTCAACTCGGCCTTGCCGAAGGTCGGTGTGTAGGCGGTGATCAGGTAGAACGACACGGTGGTCATCACCACCAGCGCCATACCGGCCACGACAATTCCGAAGTTCTGACCGATGGAACGGACAATTTCCGACAGGCTGGGGCGATGTTTTCTTGCTTGGAACTCCGGTGTTTCTTCCAGCGAGCGACGGATCATGAAGATCGCCGGGACAATCATACAACCCACCAGGAACGGTACGCGCCAGCCCCAATCCCCCATTTCCTGGGGGCTCAGCCAGTGATTGAGGCCAACCCCCAGCAGACCGGCAAACACCACGGCGGCCTGTTGGCTGGCCGATTGCCAACTGACAAAGAAGCCCTTGCGCCCCGGCGTGGAGATCTCCGCCAGGTAAACCGACACGCCACCCAATTCCACACCAGCGGAGAAACCTTGCAGCAAGCGGCCGAGCAGCACCAGCAAGGGCGCCGCCACGCCGAGGACGGCATAGCCCGGCACGCAGGCGATCAGTATGGTGCCCATGGCCATCAGCACCAGGGTGATGATCAAGCCTTTGCGACGGCCGTGGCGGTCGATGTAGGCACCGAGAAAAATCGCCCCCAGGGGGCGCATCAGGAACCCGGCACCGAACGTGGCCAGGGACAGCATCAGCGAGGCAAACGCACTGTCGGCGGGGAAGAACGTCTTGGCGATGGCCGTGGCGTAGAAGCCATAGACCATGAAGTCGAACATCTCCAGGAAGTTGCCGCTGACAACGCGAAAAATCGCCTTGCCGTTGCTCGTATTGGAAGACATGGGTTGGTACTCACTCTGGTAAATCTTGTATGAAAGCGCTGCAATCCCTGTGGGAAGTCTTGTGAAGACCTGTGGGAGCCAATGGAGCCCTGTGGGAGCAAAGCTTGCTCGCGATGCAGACGATACGGTTCAACTGCAAGACCGCGTCATCGTTCATCGCGAGCAAGCTTTGCTCCCACAGGCTTCAACAGGTTCCCACAGGGCTCCATTGGCTCCCACAGGGTTTTTTGCACGCGCTGGCGTTCATAATGGCCGGCGCGGTTTTGAGGGGAGATGAAGATTTGTTAACTGGACGATGGATAGGGCTTGTGGTGCTGGCCGGCGTGTTGTCCGGTTGCGGCGGTGGCGACACCTTGGAGCGCTTCGACGGCCCGACCATGGGCAGTCACTATTCCATCCAGTACGTCAGGCCTCCCGCCGGGCCCGGTCCGAAAACGGTGCAGGCCGAGGTGGAAAACATCCTGGCCGAAGTGGATCGGCAATTCTCGACCTATCGCAGCGACTCGGACGTCGAGCGCTTCAATGCGCTGCCGGCCAACAGCTGCGAGGTCATGCCTGGCCCGGTCCTGGCGTTGATCCGCGTGGGCGAGCAATTGTCGGTCCAAAGCGATGGCTCCTTCGACCTGACGGTGGAGCCACTGTTGAACCTGTGGGGCTTCGGTCCCCAGTCCCGCGCAGAGCAAGTGCCGAGCGCCGAGGCACTGGCCGAGGTGCGCCAGCGCGTTGGCCACGACCATCTGCGCATTGAGGGCGATCGGTTGTGCAAGGATGCGGCGGTGGAAGTCGACTTCAACAGTATCGCCGCCGGTCATGCCGTCGACCGCATCGCCGCCAGGCTCCAGGCCCTGGGCATCGACAGTTACCTGGCCGAAGCCACCGGAGAACTCAAGGCTGTCGGGCGTAAACCTGATGGTTCGGCCTGGCGCATTGCCCTGGAAGAGCCTCGGGATGACCGGCAGGTGGCTGAGCGTATCATCGAGGTCAACGGCTACGGGGTTTCCACCTCGGGTGACTATCGTAAATATTTCGAACGGGGCGGCCAGCGTTATTCCCACACCTTTGATGGACGTACTGGTGCGCCGGTCCTACACAACCTGGCGTCCGTCACGGTGATTCATCCTTCGGCGATGATGGCCGATGGACTATCGACGCTGTTGCTGATTCTCGGTCCTGAACGGGGTTGGGACTATGCCCAGAAGCATGACATCGGGGTACTTTTCGTATTGCGGGATGGGGAGCGTTTCGTCAGCCGCACCAACGACATCTTTGAACGGATGACCCGTGGAAAAAACCAATGACCACTGAAGCGGGATTACCGTGGCGAGGGAGCTTGCTCCCGCTTGAGTGCGAAGCGCTCACAAAAATGGGGGGGGCGCTACGCACCCCAGCGGGAGCAAGCTCCCTCGCCACGATGATTTGGGCGAATCTTAAGTGAACGCTGACAGCGTTTTGAAAGGCTCCCTGTGGCGAAATAGCGCAGGCAAAACTAGCCTACGGCGCGACCAAGGGGTAATGTGCGCGGCGTTGACGCTTCTATAGACTGTGGCCGGGCGCGTGAACCGGCCTAAAATTGTTCCTTCATGCCGCCGGCCGGCATGATTTAGCCGTGGATGCCAAGCGTGGCATCGCGGCCTGTTCTGAGGAGTACGCATGGCTGTCTACAACTACGACGTGGTGGTACTGGGCTCCGGCCCGGCGGGGGAAGGCGCGGCAATGAACGCGGCCAAGGCAGGGCGCAAGGTGGCGATGGTCGACAGCCGTCGGCAGGTCGGCGGCAACTGCACCCACTTGGGTACCATCCCGTCCAAGGCCTTGCGTCACTCGGTCCGGCAGATCATGCAGTTCAACACCAACCCGATGTTCCGGGCCATCGGCGAGCCGCGCTGGTTCTCCTTCCCGGACGTGCTCAAGAGCGCCGAGAAGGTCATCTCCAAGCAAGTGGCCTCGCGTACCGGCTACTACGCCCGCAACCGCGTGGACGTGTTCTTCGGCACCGGCAGCTTTGCCGATGAGCAGACGGTCGAAGTGGTCTGTGGCAACGGCGTGGTCGAGAAGCTGGTGGCCAAGCACATCATCATCGCCACCGGTTCGCGCCCGTATCGCCCCGCCGACATCGATTTCAACCATGCGCGGATCTACGATAGCGACACCATCCTGAGCCTGGGTCACACCCCGCGTAAGCTCATCGTCTACGGTGCCGGCGTGATCGGTTGCGAATATGCCTCGATCTTCAGCGGCCTGGGTGTGCTGGTGGAGTTGGTGGACAACCGCGGCCAGTTGCTCAGCTTCCTGGACTCGGAAATCTCCCAGGCCCTGAGCTATCACTTCAGCAACAACAACATCACCGTGCGCCACAACGAAGACTACGACCGCGTCGAAGGCGTCGACAATGGCGTCATCCTGCATCTCAAGTCTGGCAAGAAGATCAAGGCCGACGCCTTGCTCTGGTGTAACGGCCGTACCGGCAACACCGACACCCTGGGCCTGGAAAACATCGGCGTGAAGGTCAACAGCCGTGGCCAGATCGAAGTCGACGAGAACTACCGCACCTGCGTGCCGAACATCTACGGTGCCGGTGACGTGATCGGCTGGCCGAGCCTGGCCAGTGCCGCTCACGACCAGGGTCGTTCGGCCGCCGGCAGTATTGTCGACAACGGCAGCTGGCGCTTCGTCAACGACGTGCCGACCGGCATCTACACCATTCCGGAGATCAGCTCGATCGGCAAGAACGAGCAGGAGCTGACCCAGGCCAAGGTGCCGTACGAGGTGGGCAAGGCGTTCTTCAAGAGCATGGCGCGTGCGCAGATCGCCGGCGAGCCGCAAGGCATGCTGAAGATCCTGTTCCACCGCGAGACCCTGGAAGTGCTCGGCGTGCACTGCTTCGGCTACCAGGCATCGGAGATCGTGCACATCGGCCAGGCGATCATGAACCAGCCGGGCGAACTGAACACGCTGAAGTACTTCGTCAACACCACGTTCAACTACCCGACCATGGCCGAAGCCTATCGGGTAGCCGCCTACGACGGGCTCAACCGGCTTTTTTGAGCGGCTCCGGCCGGTGGCCTGAGCCGGCCGGGGAGACCGATTTCAGCAATTCTCGAGGGTGGCAGTGGCCAAACCGGGAAAGTCTGTAATCAGGCTGTCAGCGCCAAAGTCGGCGAGCCTGCGCATGAGCGCGGGCTCGTTGACGGTCCACACCGACACATGCAGCCCCTGGCGCTGCGCCTTGGCCAGGCGTTCCGGCGTGCACAGGGTCCAGTTCAGCGCCAGAATCTCGCAGCCGTAGCTCTGGGCGACCTTCAACGGGTCGAGCCAGGCGTATTCGGCCACCAGTCCACGGGAAATGTCCGGGGTCAGGTCCAGGGCCGCCTTGAGCACTTCCCGGGAACTGGAAGTGATGGTGATCTTGTCCAGCAGCCCGAAACGCTGGGCCATTTCGCGGATGCCCAGCACGGTGGCGGCGGCGCGGGTGCGTGAAGCGCTCTTGACCTCCAATTGCCAATGCTCGAAATCACACTGCTCGAACAGCTCCTCCAAGCGCGGGATCGGGCACGGCTTGATCCATCCCGGGCCACCCTTGCGCGCATCGTAGGTCACCAGCTCGGCGGCGGAATGCTCCACCACCTTGCCGCGCCGGTCGGTGGTGCGCTTGAGGGTCGGGTCGTGGATCACCATCAACTCGCCGTCCATTGAAAGATGCAGGTCCAGCTCGCAACGGCGTACGCCGTGCTTGAGGCACTCCTGAAAACCGGTCAGGGTGTTTTCCGGCGCTTCGCCCTTGGCGCCGCGGTGGCCATAAATGAGGGTCACGGTTCTTCCTTATTGATGCCTGATTCGTTCAGTTCCCGGGCCAGGCGCCGCTCTTGCGCCTGTTTCTGCAGGATGTAGCGGGCCAGCAACTGGCGCTGGGCGTCGGTCGGGCGTTCGAACTCGGTGCCCACGTCGTAGCCGTCGCCCTTGGGGTCGCAGTGCGTGACCCGCGCCCGCAGCAGCAAGCCGAGGGCCTGGGGCATCAGCACCAGCTTGATCGACAGGTGCGCGCCGACGGCGATGGGGGTGGGGTATTGGAAGTCGATGCCGCCTTCGGAAATGATCACCGGCTGCGGATCGCCAATTTCGCCGAGCACCGTCAGGGCAATGACCTGGCTGAGCAGGTCGATGCGTTTGTTCATCGCCTTGAGGTACGCCGCGATGCTGCGTTCGCGCTCGCTGATCTGGCGCAGCAGGTGTTGCGACTCGAATTCGCTCAGGTGCAGTTCGCTGAGCAGATTGAACAATGGAGAAGCATCCTGCAACACTTCCTGGCCAGCAGCTTCAGGAATGGACAGGGGCCGAATTTCCAGTGCGATCGTGTCCTCGATACGGTAGTATTCGCGGCGATCTTCTTCATCTAATGTCGACATGGCGAACCCATGGTAGCGGCGGTGGTCTGAGTGTAAAGCTGGTTTGTGACCCCCGCCACAAGGACGTTCCTTTTCCCTCCGAACAAGCCCCGACATGTTCAGACCTCTCTTCGTATTTATCGGCACGCGTTATACCCGTGCAAAGCGTCGCAATCATTTTGTATCGTTCATTTCCCTGACCTCCATCATCGGTCTCGCCCTCGGCGTGGTCGTGATGATTGTCGTACTGTCGGTGATGAACGGCTTCGATCATGAGATGCGCACCCGCGTGCTGGGCATGGTGCCCCACGCGACCCTCGAAACCGGCGAAGCCATCAGCGACTGGCCGAGCCTGGCCGCCAAGGTCAAGCAGAACCCGCAGGTGCTGGCCGTGGCGCCCTTCACCCAGATGCAGGGGCTGCTGACCAACGACGGCAAGGTGTCCAAGGTCTTGCTCAACGGCATCGATCCCGGGCTGGAACGGCAGGTGTCGATCATCGACAACTTCATGAAGCAGGGCAAACTCGACGACCTGGCGCCGGGCAGCTTCGGCATCGTCATCGGCGACAAGGCCGCGGCGAAGCTCGGCGTGGCCATCGGCGACAAGCTGACGTTCGTGGCGCCGGAAGTCACCGTGACGCCGGGCGGCATGTTCCCGCGCATGAAGCGCTTTACCGTGGTCGGCATTTTCCATGTGGGTGCTGGCGAGCTGGACGGCTACCTCGGCGTGACCAATCTCCAGGATCTCGCCCGCCTGCATCGCTGGAAGCCGGATCAGGTCCAGGGCCTGCGCTTGAAGTTCGACGACCTGTTCCAGGCCCCTCGAGTGGCCTGGACTATCGCCCAGCAGCTTGGCGAAGACCGCTACTACGCCCGGGACTGGACCCGCACCCACGGCAACCTGTACCAGGCGATCCGCATGGAGAAGGCCATGATCGGCCTGCTGCTGTTGCTGATCGTCGCCGTGGCGGCGTTCAACATCATCTCCACGCTGGTGATGGTGGTGAACGACAAGAAGGGCGACATCGCCATCCTGCGTACCCTCGGTGCCACGCCGGGGCAGATCATGCGGATCTTCATGGTCCAGGGCACCTTCATCGGCGTCATCGGCACGTTCGTCGGCGCTTTGGTCGGCATGTTCGCCGCGCTGAATGTCAGCGCGGCGATCGCCGGCCTCGAAGGGCTGATCGGGCACAAGTTCCTCAACGCCGACGTGTACTTCATCGACTACCTGCCATCGCAGCTGCAGTCCGATGACGTGTTGATGGTCTGCGGCGCCGCGTTGGTCCTGAGTTTCCTCGCCACCCTGTATCCTGCCTGGCGTGCCGCGCGCACCCAGCCTGCGGAGGCGTTACGTTATGAGTGAGTCGGGCATGAGTGAAAAAGCAATCTTGAGCTGCCGCAACCTGGGCAAATCCTACGAGGAAGGCCCAGAGTCGGTGGTGGTGTTGTCGGGCCTGCAACTGGAGTTGCATCCAGGCGAGCGCGTGGCGATTGTCGGCACTTCCGGGTCGGGCAAAAGTACCTTGCTCAACCTGCTGGGCGGGCTGGACACGCCGACCGCTGGCAGCGTCTGGCTGGCCGGCGAAGAGCTTTCGGCGCTGAATGAGAAGGCCCGTGGCTTGCTGCGCAACCGGTCCCTGGGCTTTGTCTACCAGTTCCACCACCTGCTGCCCGAGTTCACTGCGCTGGAAAACGTCTGCATGCCGCTGTTGATCGGCCGCACGGCAATTCCCGAGGCTCGTCAGCGCGCCACGGCGTTGCTGGAGCGGGTAGGGCTGGGGCATCGCCTGGAGCACAAGCCAGCCGAACTGTCCGGTGGCGAGCGCCAGCGCGTGGCGATTGCCCGGGCCCTGGTCAATAAGCCTGGCTTGGTGATGCTCGACGAGCCGACCGGCAACCTCGACTCCCACACCGCCCAAGGCATCCAGGACTTGATGCTGGAACTCAGCACCTCGATGCGCACGGCGTTCCTGGTGGTGACCCATGACATGAACCTGGCCCGCCAGATGGACCGCGTCCTGCATTTGCAGGAAGGTTGCCTGACCCCCATCTGACCGACCGAAACCCGGTACTTGCTGCAAGTGCCGGGTCTTTTATTTGCATACGGTGCCCAGCGAATGTTCAGACCGTTATCGATTTTCATCGGCACGCGCTATACCCGCGCCAAGCGCCGCAATCGCTTTGTTTCGTTCATCTCCATGACCTCGATGATCGGCCTCGCCCTGGGCGTGCTGGCGATGATCGTGGTGTTGTCGGTGATGAACGGTTTCCAGCGCGAAATGAGCTCGCGCATCCTCGGCATGGTGCCTCACGCCACCATCGTTGGCATCAACCCGATCGACGACTGGCAGCCAGTGGCCGCCGCGGCGCTGAAAAATCCCGCAGTCACGGCGGCCGTGCCGTTTACCGAGATGGAAGGGATGCTGAGCCATAAGGGTTCGATGCAGCCGATCCAGATCAGCGGCATCGATCCGGCCCAGGAAGGCAAGGTGTCCATCGTTGCCCAGCATATCGTCCAAGGGCGTCTCGATGCCTTGAAACCGGGCGAGTTTGGCGTGGTGATCGGTGAGATCACGGCTCGGCGTTTTCGCCTGAACGTGGGCGATAAGCTGACCCTTATCGTGCCGGAAGTCAGCACCGCGCCAGGCGGCATCACCCCGCGGATGCAGCGCTTGAATGTCGTGGGTGTGTTCAAGGTCGGTGCGGAGCTGGACGGCTCCATGGCGCTGATTCACCTGGCCGATGCCGCGCAGATGCAGCATTGGCAGCCTAACCAGGTGCAAAGCGTGCGCCTGGCGGTGAAGGACTTGTACGCGGCGCCGAAGGTCTCTGGTGACATCGCCGCCGGTCTTGGTGCGAGTTACAAGTCTGACGACTGGACCCACACCCAGGGCAGCCTGTTCAGCGCCATGAAAATGGAAAAAACCATGATCGGCCTGCTGTTGCTGATGATCGTCGCGGTGGCGGCGTTCAACATCATCGCGACCCTGATCATGGTGGTGAACGACAAGGGCGCGGACATCGCGATCCTGCGCACCATCGGCGCCACGCCGCGGCAGATCATGGCGATCTTCATGGTCCAGGGCACGGTGATCGGCGTCGTCGGCACGCTGATCGGTGGCGTGCTGGGCGTGATCGCGGCGTTGAACGTCAGTGCGCTGGTGGGTTGGCTGGAGCGGGTCAGCGGCCAGCACATCTTCAGTTCCGACGTGTACTTCGTCAGCAACCTGCCGTCGGAACTGCAGCGTGGGGACGTGGTGCTGATCTGCTCGGCCGGGTTCATCCTGAGCTTCCTCGCCACCGTGTACCCGGCGTGGCGCGCGGCGAAGATCGAACCGGCGCAGGCGTTGCGGTATTCCTGAGGCCCTGCAACAGCGGATTTGCTGACTCACTGCAAGCCGACTGGCAAGTGACGATTGCCCTTGTGGCGAGGGAGCTTGCTCCCGCTGGAGCGCGAAGCGCTCCCAAAAAACGTAAGTTCCGCGCATGCGTGCGCAGTATTTGGGGCTGCTGCGCAGCTTAGCGGGAGCAAGCTCCCTCGCCACAGGGACTTGCGTCGGCCTTAATTACCCTTTGGCAGTTCGATCAAAAACCGCGTCCAGCCATCTGCCGATTCACAACGGATCTGCCCGCCATGGGCGCGGATGATCGAGCGGGTGATGGCCAGTCCAAGCCCCGCGTGTTCGCTGCTGCCTTCCTGGCGGGCCGGGTCGGCGCGGTAGAAACGGTCGAACAGGCGCGGCAGCAAATCCGCTGGAATTCCCTCGCCACTGTTTTCCACGCTTACGCTCACCCCTTGAGCCCCATCGACCATCCTCACCCGCACTTCGCCGTCAACCGGGGTGAAACGCAGGGCGTTGTCCAGCAGGTTGGATAGGGCTCGACGTAGCATGTTGCGATCACCCTCGATCAGGCTCTCGCCGTCGCGACTCAGGCGTACGTTGGCGTCTTCGGCCAGGGGCGCGAAGAAATCCAGCAGCATGTCCACTTCCTTGGCCAATTGTAGCGGTTCGCGATGGAGCGCCAGCAGGCCGTGGTCGGCCTTGGCCAGGTACAGCATGTCGTTGACCAGTTGCGCCATCCATTGCAGTTCTTCGAGATTGCTGTGCAACGCCTCGCGGTAATCCTCAAGGGAGCGCTCGCGGGTGAGGGTGACTTGGGTGTGGGTCAGCAGGTTCGACAGCGGTGTGCGCAATTCGTGGGCGATGTCGGTGGAGAACGCGGAGAGCCGTTGAAACGCGTCGTCGAGGCGTCCGAGCATGGCGTTGATGCTGTGGGCCAATTCCGCCAGTTCGGCGGGCATTTGCTCTGCGGGCAGCCGGGCGTTGAGGGAGCGGGCCGAGACATTGCCGGCTATGGCGCCCATGCGTCGCAACGGCCGCAAGGCGCGCCGGGCGGCCCAGGCACCGAGCAGGGCGGTGGCCAGGGCCGAGAGGCCGACGGTCAGCCAGATCAACCGTTGCATGCGCTGCAGGAAATGCTGGTGATGAGTGATGTCCAGCAGTAAGGTCAGTTGCGGCGAATCGGTTCGGTCGGGGTACAGCGGCGCGTTCAACACTCGATAATCGTTGTCGGCATCGCTGAGGGTCGACAGGCCGGGGCGCTCTGGCAATTGCGCCGGAATCCGGATCGAGCTGTCGTACCAACGCACGCCATCGCTGCCCTTGATGCGCAGCGCCAGGTCGGCCTGACGACTCAGTTCATCTTCCAGGCGGCTCTGGGTCTGCTCGGCGTTAAGGTCTTGCAGGGCCCGGCGCAGGCCGATCAGCTTGCCTTCGAGCAATTGCTGGTCCAGCTCGATGAAGTGCGCCTCGCTACCCCGGCTGAACAAGACCCCGGCGAACAACGACACCACCGCCGCGCAGGCGGCGAACAGCAGCGCCAGGCGGCTGCTCAGCGACCACCGGCCCCTCACAGGCTGCGCTCTTCAAGCACATAGCCCATGCCGCGCACGGTGTGGATGAGCTTATTGGGGAACTCATCATCGATCTTGATGCGCAGGCGCCGGATGGCGACTTCGATGACGTTGGTGTCGCTGTCGAAATTCATGTCCCAGACCTGGGAGGCGATCAGCGATTTGGGCAGCACTTCACCCTGGCGGCGCAGAAGCATTTCCAGCAACGCGAACTCCTTGGCGGTGAGGTCGATGCGCCGGCCGCTGCGTTCGACGCGGCGGCGGATCAGGTCCAGGCGCAAGTCGGCCAGTTGCAGGCTGGTTTCCTGTTGCGTCGAATTGCCTCGACGCAACAGGCTCCGCACTCGCGCCAGCAACTCGGAAAAGGCAAAGGGCTTGACCAGGTAATCATCGGCGCCCAGCTCCAGGCCGTGGACCCGGTCCTGCACCGCATCCCGTGCGGTGAGAAACAGCACCGGGGTATCCAGCCCAGCCCCACGGACCGCTTGGAGAATTTTCCAGCCATCGCGGCCGGGCAACATCACGTCGAGGATCAGCAAGGCGTATTCACCGCTCAAGGCCAGTTGCTGGCCAGTGATGCCGTCGGCCACCAGGTCGGCGGTGAACCCGGCTTCGCCGAGGCCCTGGCGCAGGTATTGGCCGGTTTTGGTTTGGTCTTCGACGATCAGCAATTTCATGGGCGGCTCAATGCAGGGTTGGGACGAGGGCGTTATACCGTGGCAGGTGGGTTCGTGGCGCAACCTGACAAAGTTGTAATCGAGCTGTAAGCCGATTGGCAGGCTTGCAACGTTAGAGTTTCCCACACGCCGAACCTGATGGGAGTATGGACATGTTGATGGGAAAACGCTTGATCCTGGCCGCTTGCGCGCTGGCCCTCAGTGCGCCGTCGTGGGCGTCGCCGGGGCATTATGATTTCGGCCAGCCTGCACCGGCGACCAAGGCCGGTCGCAGCATCGAGGTGGTGATGGGTGACATGACGTTCGATCCCGGAGCCCTGGATATCAAGGCCGGCGAGACCGTTCGGTTCGTGCTGGTTAATAAAGGCCAGTTGCTCCACGAATTCAACCTGGGCAACGCGGCCATGCACGCCGACCATCAACAGGAAATGCTCAAGATGCAGCAGAGCGGCCAGTTGCTGCCGACCGCGATGAAGCCAGGGATGGATCACGCCGCCATGGGCCACGACCAGGCGAGCATGCGCCACGATGATCCCAATAGCGTGCTGGTGGAGCCGGGCAAGACCGGCGAGCTGACTTGGACCTTCAGCAAGGCCACGCGCCTGGAATTCGCCTGCAATATTCCCGGCCACTACCAGGCCGGGATGAAGGGCGACCTGACAGTCAGTCAGTAAGCACTCAAAGGCGACGGCAAAGGCTGATAGAATCCGCTGATTCTTCAGTCAGGTTTCCATCATGCATCCCGCAGCCGAACATTCGCCGCTGGGCAAGTCCAGCGAATACATCGCCACGTACACGCCGTCACTGCTGTTCCCGATCCCGCGCACCGCGAAGTGGGCGGAATTGGGCCTGACGGCCGAGACCCTGCCGTACAAGGGCGTGGATTTCTGGAACTGTTTCGAGCTGTCGTGGCTGCTGCCGTCCGGCAAGCCGGTGGTGGCCATCGGCGAATTCGCGATCCCGGCGGATTCACCGAATATCATCGAATCCAAATCCTTCAAGCTGTACCTCAATTCGTTGAACCAGACCCCGTTCGCCGACACCGCGAGCCTGGAAGCGACGCTGCGCAAAGACCTTTCGGCGGCTGCCGGCAAGCCAGTGGGTGTACGGATTCGCAGTCTCAAGGATGTGGAAAGCGAAGGCGTCGTGGCGCTGCCCGGTGCGTGCATTGACGACTTGGACATCAGCGTCGATTCCTACGCGCATCCGCGCCCGGAACTGCTGCGTTGCGATGCTTCGCGCATCGTCGAGGAAAGCCTGCATAGCCACCTGCTCAAGTCCAACTGCCCGGTGACCAGCCAGCCAGACTGGGGCAGCGTGGCGGTGCAATATCGCGGCGCGGCCCTGGACCCGGCAAGCCTGCTGGCCTACATCGTCAGCTTCCGCCAGCATTCGGATTTCCATGAGCAATGCGTGGAGCGAATCTTTCTTGACCTGCAGCGGTTGCTCAAGCCGGAGAAACTGACGGTGTATGCGCGGTATGTGCGCCGTGGTGGGCTGGACATCAACCCGTATCGCAGTACTGAAGCCGTTCAACTGCCGAACTATCGCCTGGTCCGCCAATAAAGCTCTAAATGTGGGAGCGAGCCTGCTCGCGATGAGGGCGGCACATTCAACATTGGTGTTGGCTGACAGTGCGCAATCGCGAGCAGGCTCGCTCCCACAATGAACTGCATTTCAAGTTACCTGAATTAAAAAGCCCTGCTAGCGATAGCAGGGCTTTTTGCATTTAAAGGGTTCAGATCCCCATGTTGCCCAAGGTTTGTACGATGTTGCGCAAGGTCCCGGCCAAGGTGGGGTGCTCCAGCTCGAAGCGTTCGACGGCCAGGTTCACATTGTCGGCGAGGTTGGTGTCCTGTGTTTTGGTTTCCAACTCAAGCTCAAGTTCGATCTGTTGCATCAGCGCGTGCAGGTCTTCGCGCTCGGCTTCGGACAGCGGTGGATTGTGGTCCAATTGCTCGCGCAGTTTATTGAGCTGTTCTTGCAATTCGCGGGCAGGCATTGGCGTACTCCCTTTATTGATAGGCACACCATGGACCGCGACGATGTGTCAAAAGTCCATGGCCTGCCTTAAGAGTAATCCACACTCACGCGCCCTGCATGATCCCGGTCAGGGCTTCTCGCCTTTAATGCGACGCAGACAGATGTCGGCCAGGCAAGTCTCGAGTTCGCCCAAGTGATCGATCACTGAATGCACCCCCAGGCTGAACAACTGCACGGTGGCCTTGGCGCGTTTGGCTTCCCGCGCCTGTTGGCTCAATGCCTGCCACTCGGCGGGCGCCAGGCCACACAAAGAGCCGCAGGAGGCCAGGCCGATGGTCCACAAACCTGCGTTGAGCCCAGACTGCAACAACCGGGGTTCGCCGCTGACCAACACGCAACCGTCCAACTGCTGGACATTCAGCGCCATCAGGGCTTGCCAGCAGGCGTGCGGAGCCGGCCATGGATAATTTGTTGCAGGAAGTTGCGGTGCTTTGATGGACGTAGGCAATGCGGCCGCGAGGCCATGACTGGTGGCGGGGGGCAATTCGTCGAGCCAGGCGCAGGGGATGTTCAGATGCTGCAAGCTTTGCAGGCTTTCCAGCGCGCCGGGTGTCGGCTGGGCGTGATCCGCCGGCGCTGCCCCTGGCTGACGAATGCGCGCGCCGAAATCCACCAGGCACCCGCTCAGGCCAAACAGTACAGCGGTGAGGCTGGGAGCAGGAAGGGGCAGGGCTTCGGTGCGGGGCATGGGAACGTCCTTGAAATAACCAGCAGCCTAAAGCGCGTGGATGACAGTCCGGTGACAGTGAAGTGAAGGGCGCCAGTAGCCGAATCGTCCTACGGCCGGCATGTTTTTTCGGTGCTGCCTATCCTCGCGTTCCGTCTTATACTAGCCAGCTTACCGCCTGGGCTCGGCGCCCTTGCCTGAATAATCCAAGGAGTTTTCCCCTATGCGCTGGAGCCATCGTCTAGCTCAGCTGTGTCTTTCCGCCTGCGTCCTGCTGGTTCCGTTCGCCGCCCAGGCCGCTACGGAAGAAGATCCTTGGGAAAGCGTCAACCGGCCCATCTTCACCTTCAACGACACCCTCGATACCTATGCGCTCAAGCCATTGGCCCAGGGATATCAATACGTGACGCCGCAGTTCCTCGAAAACGGCATCCACAATATGTTCCGCAACATCGGTGACGTCGGCAACCTGGCCAACAACGTGCTGCAGGCCAAGCCGGCTGCTGCCGGGGTCGACACCGCCCGATTGATCTTCAACACCACCTTCGGCCTGCTGGGCTTCTTTGACGTGGGGACCCAGATGGGCCTGCAGCGCAGCGATGAAGATTTCGGCCAGACCCTCGGCTACTGGGGCGTGGGCAGTGGTCCGTATGTCATGTTGCCGCTGATGGGGCCAAGCACCCTGCGAGATGCGCCGGCCAAGCTGGTGGATAACTACACCGCCCCGTATCGCTATATCGATAACGTTTCGGTGCGTAACTCCATCTGGGGCCTGAATATCGTCGACACCCGCGCCAGCCTGTTGTCGGCCGAGAAAATGGTGAGTGGCGACAAATATGTCTTCATCCGCAATGCCTACCTGCAAAACCGTGAATTCAAGGTCAAGGATGGGCAGGTCGAAGACGACTTTTAATTTCGTCCTGTAAACCACGAAGGCGGCCCATAAGGCCGCCTTCTGTGCTTTCGGGGCGGGTTTGAGCGGGTTTGATCCTTCCATTGAGTTACGCTTCGCTCGGTTCTTATAACTCTCTGTGCTTTGACAAATAAAGACGGCAAGCGGCTATCTGCATGAGCTTGAAACGCCCCGCGGATGGGAGTACCGTCTGCGCCTTAGAAGGGCACCTCTGATGTGATTGTGTGTAGGGCAATGGCCTGAAACCGGTACTACAGAGAGGCTAGAAAGCGAATCCAGTAGTGCGTGCCAGGCCAGACCGCCCAGCCCGCTACGCCAACCTAATTCTGGCGCCGTTTGCCCACATGCCAAAAACCAGTGCCACGCTGCTGATAATCGACGATGACGAAGTGGTGCGAGCCAGTCTCGCAGCCTACTTGGAAGACAGTGGTTTCAGCGTCCTGCAGGCCAGCAATGGCCAACAGGGTCTTCAGGTATTCGAGCAAGACAAGCCCGACCTGGTCATCTGCGACTTGCGCATGCCGCAGATGGGCGGACTCGAACTCATTCGCCAAGTCACCGAGATCTCCTCGCAGACGCCGGTGATCGTGGTGTCGGGCGCGGGTGTGATGAACGACGCGGTCGAGGCATTGCGCCTGGGCGCGGCGGATTACCTGATCAAGCCCCTTGAAGACCTTGCCGTGCTCGAGCATTCGGTGCGCCGGGCCTTGGACCGTTCGCGCCTGTTGGTGGAAAACCAGCGCTACCGCGAGAAGCTGGAAACCGCCAACCGCGAGCTGGAAGCCAGCCTGAACCTGTTGCAGGAAGACCAGAACGCCGGTCGCCAAGTGCAGATGAACATGCTGCCAGTCAGCCCTTGGACCGTCGACGATTTCCGCTTTGCCCACCAGATCATCCCGTCGTTGTACCTGTCGGGCGATTTCGTGGACTATTTTCGCGTTGACGAGCGGCGAGTGGCGTTCTACCTGGCGGATGTTTCCGGCCATGGTGCGTCTTCGGCCTTCGTGACGGTGCTGCTGAAGTTCATGACCACGCGGCTGTTGTTCGAGTCCAAGCGCAACGGCACGCTGCCAGAGTTCAAGCCTTCGGAAGTCCTTGGGCATATCAACCGAGGCCTGATCAGTTGTAAGCTGGGCAAACACGTCACAATGGTCGGTGGAGTCATCGACGAGGAGACTGGTTTGTTGACCTATAGCATCGGCGGTCACCTGCCTTTGCCTGTGTTGTATACGCCAGACAGTGTTCGTTACCTGGAAGGGCGTGGTTTGCCGGTGGGCCTGTTCAACGAGGCCACCTACGAAGACCATGTGCTTGAATTGCCGCCGACCTTCAGCCTGACGCTGATGTCTGATGGCATTTTGGACCTTTTGACAGAACCTACACTCAAAGAGAAAGAAGCGGCCTTGCCTGAACGGGTGAGTGCAGCGGGCGGCAGCCTGGAAGGCTTGCGCCAAGTGTTTGGATTAGCCACGCTCGGGGAGATGCCGGATGATATCGCCCTGTTAGTGTTGAGCAGGAACCTTTGATGAGTACCGGTAGAATCCAGTTCGCCGAGCAGGACGGCACCTTCGTCCTGAAGTTTGTCGGTGAAGTGCGCCTGACCCTGTGTTCGGCGCTGGATGCGACTATTGAGCGGATCTTCACCGCGCTGAATTTCAGCGCCATCGTGATCGACCTGACCGAAACCCGCAGCATCGACAGCACCACGTTGGGCCTGTTGGCCAAGCTGTCAATCCTGTCGCGGCAAAAGGTCGGCCTGCTGCCGACCGTCGTCACCACCCACAATGACATTACCCGTCTGCTGCAATCGATGGGCTTCGACCAGGTGTTCAACATCGTGGGCGACCCTGTGCCGTGCCCGGAATGCCTGGACGACCTGCCTGACCAGGACCAGTCCGAAGAGGAAGTGCGGATCAAGGTGCTCGAAGCCCACAAGATTCTCATGGGGCTGAACGACTCCAATCGTGAAGCGTTTCATGATCTGGTGAATGCGTTGGAGCGTCCCTGAGCCTTGGGCTTGTGTAGATCGAACTGACGCTTTCGCGAGCAGGCTCGCTCCCACAGTGTCTTGCATCGACCACATCTTTGGATCTGCCCCCAATCTCCTGTGGGAGCGAGCCTGCTCGCGATGGCATTTATCAACCCACCACATCCCAGGCCACACAAAAAAGGGCGAACCATTTCAGGTTCGCCCTTTTTGCATGCCTGCTGAATCAGCTCAAAGCTTGGCTTGCAGCAACGCCTCCAGCTTCTCCTGGTCCCGGGCAAACTGACGAATGCCTTCAGCCAGTTTCTCGGTCGCCATGGCGTCTTCGTTGGACAACCAGCGGAACTGCGCTTCGTTGAGGATCAAGCGCGCTTCCCCGGCTTGCCCAGGTGCCAGCTTGCGCTCCAGCTTGCCTTCGTCTGCGGCGAGTTTTTCCAGCAGGTCCGGGCTGACGGTCAAGCGGTCGCAACCGGCCAGTTGCTCGATCTGGTTGAGGTTGCGGAAGCTCGCGCCCATGACCACGGTCTTGTAGTCATTGGCCTTGTAGTAGTTGTAGATACGCGTCACCGACTGCACGCCCGGATCATCCGCGCCGGTGTAATCGTTGCCGTTGGCTTTCTTGTACCAATCGTAGATACGGCCCACGAACGGCGAAATCAGGAACACCCCGGCATCGGCACAGGCGGCGGCCTGGGCGAAGGAGAACAGCAGGGTCAGGTTGCACTGGATGCCCTCACGCTCCAGCTGCTCGGCCGCGCGAATGCCTTCCCAGGTGGAGGCGATCTTGATCAGCACACGCTCGCGGCCAATGCCGGCCTTTTCGTACAGATCGATCAGACGATGCGCACGCTTCAACATGGCCTCGGTGTCGAACGACAGGCGCGCATCCACTTCAGTGGAAATACGCCCTGGAATCACTTTCAGGATTTCTTGCCCGACCGCCACGGCAAAACGGTCGCTGGCCAGGCCCACATCACCCTTGCAGTCCGCCACGCAGGCATTCAGTTGCTCGGCATAGCCATGAATGGCCGACGCCTTGAGCAGCAGGGAAGGGTTGGTGGTGGCGTCGACGGGTTTGACGCGGGCGATGGCTTCGAAGTCGCCGGTATCGGCCACGACGGTAGTGAACTGTTTGAGTTGTTCCAGCTTGGAAGTCATGAGCGTGCTCTGTCCTATGGGTCTGTTGACATTACCCGAGGGCCGGCAGCCACTCAAGGGCGTGAAGAGGTATCGACGGGCCCCAGCGGCAACAACCTGAAAACGGCTGTTTGAAAGGCCGGGGCGGTATCGGTAGATACGATGCCAAAACCGCCCGCAGGTTCAAAGCAAGTGACGGTTAACGCCCCTCCAGCAACTGCCCCGCCTGATCCAGCAACGCCAACGGATCCTTGGTTTTGTGAATGTCCACCGACAACAACTGCCGAAACCGCCGCGCCCCCGGGAACCCGGTCCCCAGCCCCAACACGTGACGGGTGATGTGATGCATCGCCCCACCTGCGGCCAGGTGATCGGCGATATAAGGCCGCAACTGCGCCAGCGCCTCGGCCCGAGAGATGATCGGCGCAGTGCTGCCGAACAACTGCTGATCCACTTCGGCCAGCAGATATGGGTTGTGATAAGCCTCGCGTCCCAGCATCACGCCGTCGAAGGTCTGCAAATGCTCGTGGCAGGCTTCCAGCGTCTTGATTCCGCCGTTGAGCACAATCTCCAACTCCGGAAAATCCGCCTTCAACCGTGCGGCCACGTCATAACGCAGCGGCGGGATGTCGCGATTCTCCTTCGGCGACAACCCCTCCAGAATCGCAATCCGCGCATGCACGGTAAAACTCGTGCAACCGGCCTCGCGTACCGTCCCGACAAACTCACACAACTGCTCGTAACTGTCCCGCCCATTGATCCCGATGCGGTGCTTGACCGTCACCGGAATCGACACGGCATCGCGCATGGCTTTCACACAATCGCCCACCAAGTCCGGATGACCCATCAGGCACGCGCCGATCATGTTGTTCTGCACCCGGTCGCTGGGGCAGCCGACGTTGAGGTTTACCTCGTCGTAACCGTGCTCCTGGGCCATACGGGCGCAGGCAGCCAGGTCGGCTGAGACGCTGCCGCCTAGTTGCAGGGCTAGGGGGTGTTCGGATGGGTGGTGGCGCAGGAAGCGTTCGTGGTCGCCGTTGAGTAGGGCGCCGGTGGTGACCATTTCGGTGTAGAGCAGGGCGTGCTTGGAGAGGATGCGTAGGAAGAAGCGACAGTGGGCGTCGGTCCAATCCATCATCGGCGCGACGGAGAAGCGGTGGGAGAGCGGGGCAGTTTGTAGGGGCATTGGGAATCTGATTCATCGGGGCGAATGGACGCAGTTTATCAGGGATGCTTGTCGGGTACTTGGCGGGCTCTCACGCCTAGCCACTCAATCTTTGATGACAACCTGGCAGAGCGGATGCTCGGTCAGCGTTTCAACGCGTACCTTGTGTTGACGATTTAATGTGGCTACGATAATTGCATGCAGATTACTTATGACCCAGCCAAAGACGCTCGCAACGTCGAAGAACGTGGACTTCCGTTTGCCCTCGTGCGGGACTTTGAATGGTCTACAGCATTGATCCTGGAAGATGATCGATTCGACTACGGCGAGTGTCGTTATCGGGCGATGGGGTACGTAGGGGATCGGCTGCATGTCGTAGTGTTTACCCCACGGGGTGACGCGGTCCACGTCATCAGCTTTCGTAAAGCCAACAAACGGGAGGTCAAAAATTATGACCAAGAAACCCAGTCCTGAGAGGGTTGATACGGCAAACCCCGAATGGTCGACCGAAGACTTTGCCAAGGCCAAACCAGCCAGCGAGGTGCTTGGTGGGTTGTTTGGCAAAGCTCAGGCAAAGGAAATGCTCAAGCCAAAGCGTGGTCGACCCAAGTCGGTAGCCACTAAAGAGCACGTCAATGTTCGTTTCGATGCTGACGTGCTGGAGAGATTCAGAGCTTCTGGCCCGGGCTGGCAAACACGGATGAACGCCGCCTTGGCCGATTGGCTCAAGACGCATACACCAGAAGAACTGAAGGCTCAGTCGCCAAATATTATTCGTGAAAAAATTAGCCGCCGATGAGGCGGCTTTTTGTTGTCTGCGGATTGGATTTGTTTCGGTAACGGTATAGTAAATCCGTAGAGCGGGGCAGTTTGTAGGTTAGGAATCTGAATCAGATAAGACCAGTTTGGGACTGCCCATTCCGGCGTCTGGTTTTACTCCAGCGCCGGGCACGCATCGCTGCCACTCGCTCATCGGTAGCAAATTTGCCTTGGTCAGCTTCCTTTACGGCAAGTTCGATCTGTGTGGTCAGCGCTTTTTCGTGTTCGATGTAGTCGCGAAGAATGTCCATCGCCAGGTAGCTCGGACTTTGGCCGTTGGTCTTGGCCAGCTCGGCGAGGGAGTTCGATAGGTCTTCGGGCAGATTCAGGGATATGCCGGACATGGCAGCCTCGATGGTGGACGTTTTCGGACATCTTACGCCGTTGACCGAGCGCTTGAATCAGCAGGCCGTCGCAAGGTGTGTCTCGACGGTTCCGCGTCGTATCCGCCGAACAATGGCAGTTGAGGAGCTAGCTCCTCCATAAACACCTCCATCCCCTTGTACTGCACGAATCTCCCGTACAGGGGCTGTCCCGCCTGTCAGATTTTTCCTATACAAATTGACCGCGAAACTTGTACAAAGTTAACTGTACGTTCGTACAGTTTTTTGGAAGTCGTGCGTCATGAGCTTTTCAATTCTAGGCCCTATTGCCGAGGGTGGCTTGAAGCTGCCCCTGTGTTCGTTTCGTGTACCCGCCGGGTTTCCATCCCCGGCGGCGGACCACATCGAAGCGCACATCTCATTGGATGAGGTTCTGAACATTCGCGCCCCGCATGTCTACCTGGTTTCCATCGCCGGGGAGAGCATGCAAGGCGCTGGGATCTTTGAAGGGGACCTGGCCGTTGTGGATCGTGCGATGGAACCTGCACATGGCCACATCGTCGTGGCGCTGCTGAACAACGAACCCGTGTGCAAGCGCCTCTGCATCCGTGGGAAGGAGGTGATTCTCCTGTCGGAGAACCCAAAGTACCCACCGAGGTACGTGCTCGAGGGCGACGAGCTGATTATCTGGGGCGTCATCACCTGCAGCGTGCGCAGCCATGTCTAAAGCCCAGCCAGTTTTCGCCCTGATCGATTGCAACAGCTTCTATGCCAGTTGCGAAAGAGTGTTTCGGCCGGACCTGGCCCGCGTGCCCATCGTGGTACTGAGCAACAACGACGGCTGTGTGATCGCTCGCAGCTACGACGCCAAGCCCTACGTGAAGATGGGCGAGCCGTATTTCCAGATTAAGCACAAGCTGCAGAAACACGGCATCGTCCCGTTCTCGTCGAATTACGCGCTCTATGGGGATATGAGCGAGCGCGTCATGACCCTCATTGAATCGATGGTGCCCGCAGTCGAGGTCTACAGCATTGACGAAGCCTTCGCGGATCTCACCGGCATCGATGGCCGGGATGCCCTCGGCCGGAAGATCCGTAGCCATGTGCTGCGCTGCACTGGCATTCCCGTCGGGGTAGGGATCGCTCACACTAAGACGCTGGCGAAGCTGGCGAACCACACAGCCAAGCGGCTCCAGGTGCAAACGGGCGGTGTGGTCAATATCTGCGACCCGTTCAAGCGTGACTGGGTTTTGCGCAACACCGACGTGTCCGAGGTTTGGGGCGTCGGTCGCAAGATGAAAGTGCACCTGGACGCGATGGGCATCAAGACGGCCATAGATCTGGCCCAGGCCGACCCTTGGACGCTTCGCAAGAAATTCAGCGTGGTGATTGAGAAGACGGCCCGCGAACTCGCCGGCACGCCGTGCCTAGAGCTGGATGAGCCGGATCCGCCGAAGCAGGAGATTTGCTGTAGCCGGATGTTTGGTAAGCGGCTCACGGAGCTGGCCCCAATCAAGGAGGCGGTGGCCACCTACATGATGCGTGCTTCGGAAAAGCTCAGGGCGCAGAAGTCGCTGTGCAAGAAGATCCGCGTCAGCATCCGCACGGGCATGTTCAACCCGGAGGAGGCGAAGTACGCCAACGGTGTGCTGATCGACATGCCGTACCCCACTGATGATGTGCGGCTGCTGACTAGGGCTGCGGTAGATGCGCTTGACCGTGTCTTCCGGCCTGGCTTCAAGTACAGCAAGGCTGAGGTGCTGTTGATGAACCTTTGTCAGCAAGGGGGATACACCGACGACCTGTTTGCCACCTCCCAGCCTGCAGACGCCACGAAACTGATGGCGGTGTTGGACGAGATCAATGGGCGGTGGGGCAGGGGGACGCTCCGATCAGCCAGCGTACCCACTAACCCCGGCTGGGGAATGCGCCGGGAAATGATGAGTCGGAGCTTTACAACTAAGCTAGACCAGTTATGGACGGTTCGATGTGATTAGCTTGTGTCAAGATTAAGAATCTTACATTCTTAAGACCAAACTTTTTACCCACGACATGCATGTTTCGATAGCCCAGGATGACTGTTGTGGTGTTAGTTCCGGCCGGTCTTTACTACCTGCGCCGTGCCCGAAGGGGTTTCGTATTTCTGTAAAAAAAGACTTAAGTGCATCTCGCTCCCATGAAGTTATAAAGGGTCCGTTTTTTTCGCTGCTTAAATTGTCTATATAGTTATGAGCGCCTCGTTCTTTGCCATGCGTCCAGCATTTTTGATCAGATATGATTTTTATCGCGCTTTCTAATGCGCGAGCTGCGAAAAAAGCTGGGTCACGGCCATTGGCATCTCTTTGATCAAGCGCTTCTTTCATGTCAGAATCTACATTTTTCCAAATTGGTTTCGCCACTAAAGACCAAAACGGATTCTCAATATGTTTCTGGGTTAACTCATCTGTTGCTGCTTGGATGAATCCATTATGATAGTTGAGTGGGTAACTGGCTCTGAGAAAACGCTCATTTAATTCATTTACAGCATCCTGAAAAGCTATGTTTTCAGATTGGTTTATCGCTTTAAGCCCGTCTGACCTTTTTCCAGGAACCACCATCCCCAAAACGGTGGAGCGTTGTGATTGCAGAAGCTCGGCAGTAGCAACTTCCTTTTCTAAGCGTAAGTTCATCAAACGAATCTGTTCGTCACGGTGGCGAAAAGCAAGTTCAATAAAGCTGAGCCGCTCCTTCATGAAACGATCGGGAGTGGAGTCGGGTTTATAAGGCATGCAGATAAAGTCTTTACAGATTTTATTGATTGTCCATGTGCCAGTTGTTGTGTGTGGTTGTCCTAAATGCATTGTCTGATAAGAGTAATATTTTTGCGCAAGACTATCTTTCCCAAGCTCCCTGCATAACCGGTCATGTACCGACGTATAAGAGGCTTTGGCTATGGGGCTTTCATGTCCTTGAATCCAGTATGGGAAAATCTGTTCTACTAGCTGTATGCATTGATTCAAGACGCGGAGTTCGGTTTCTGTAAATTCTTTCCAAAGCGGCAAATTGGCATATCGATCAGCAAAAATATCAGTAAGCATGGCGACACCAAGCTGAGAAGAAAAGTTGAGCGTAGATCGTGCTAGGAAGTTATGCAAGCTGTAAATCGCTTGGGCTGATAAGGGGGCGAGGCACCATTAGGTCATCTAGCTAGCATAATGATATGGGAAGCAGTCAGGTAGCCTGAGAGGGGCGACTGCAAGAAGATACTGCTTCGTCCTGATCATCTCTAACGGCGTAACCACACTCATATTGTATATATTCTATATCGGCATCGTATTCCTTGCCGCCTATAGTCATGCTTTGAGTAAATGAAGTTCTTGTACTAAGTGGAGACTCGCAAATCGGGCAGAGGAGATCATTCTCTTTCAGTAGTTGCAATTGAGAAGAGATGTTCGATCTTAGGTCTAAGAGTTCCGTGGTTTTTGATGAAAGCTCCCCCTTGTATTTTTCTCCATCTTGTTGAAGTCTGCGGATTTCCTCTAAAGCTATATGTACTCGCTGATTTAAAGCGGACAAAAGGTTGTCAGCAAAACAATAGCGATCGCAGATATGTACAAAAAGTTTATGTCCCTCTAGGGCGCATGTAGAAGTGCCATGTCGTACCCATGTCTCTCCGCTTGAAGAAAAGTACATTTCATTGGGCCTTCCTTTGGGTATGATAATCTCAACAACAAACTGGTCGGTTACCTCCGAGCCCGAACTTATTAGTGGGCGGCTGATAATTTTAATTGAATTTTGGGGGAAGCTGGGAGAGATAGAGTGTACGGTGGCAGTTAATAGCCGCTGAAGCTCGTCTCTTTCATCCCGATTTATTTTTACGCCTTCGACGATACCTTCGTCCGTTACTCCAAAAAGAATTCGTCCACCATCAGAGTTAAGAAAGCCTATGAGATATCTTTTAAACTGCTGAGCAATGGTTTTGGCAGAGTTCTTGGAATTGACAGATTTGAACTCCAACGTTTCGGACTCTTCCTCCAAAAGCTTTTCTCGTAGTCTGAATGAAAGAGGGTTGAATCTTGAAAGGGTTTCGTCAAAATCGTCTCCAATAGGGCAGTCATCGGGTTTATAGTAGCCGGCCTGGATTAATCTAGTAAAATTCAATTCGAAAATTTCTTCGCTGTCATAAATTTCGCAAAGTAGTCGCTCGAAATGGAAGCCGTCAAGCCATATGTCTTCTGAAGGTAGTAGTAGCCCTGAGCTGCAACCCTGTATGAAGTCTAAAAAATGGAGTTGGAAATTGCTTGTATTAAGGTGTTCCATGTAGTCATAGGAGTGGCTGGCTTGGGTTTTCCAGGCTTTAGCTAGATCTATTAGTTGATCTAGAGAAAACGAGCAAGCATAGTCGAGAAATGGTTTGCACTGAGGTAAACAATGCTCGTCTAACTCAAGATACCCTTTCTTAAGGGTGGAGATTATGTCGTCATGCACTTGGTTTAGAGAGTATCCAAGCGCCTCTAATCTACGGCGTAACTCTCGGACGGAAATTTCGTAAGCTCGAAAGAATGAGTTATCTGATATGTCGCCAATAGCAACAAGATCAGCGGTATTGAAGAGGCTAGCATATTTGTCGTCTACGCGCTTGGCTGTACCACCTAGATACGTTCCACCAATGCTTACTTCGCTCTCGGTTGCCATTCGGCGATCCCCAGCTATATTTAAGGTGAGTGCAAGTAACCTAGTTCCTCCCAGGAAGCATAAATTCGTGCCCTGTGAGTTCAGACGAAATTTCATCAACGAACTGAGCGGACGCCGAAGAAATGAACTCTGAAAGAAGCCAGTTATGCTGGCAGTCGAAATGCCTCGAAAGTTTGTCGGGCTCATACCTAGCCATCTCGGACAATTTATGCATGGCAGCAAATGCGATGGTCATGGAACTTCTTTGGATAAGTCCGGAAATATTGCCGCCTCGCTTTAGATACCAAAAGCTTTGCGCTCCGTTTATGTAATACATTTTTTTTCTAAGTTTAGTATGATATGTTTTGTATCTCGCTAGATTTTGGGGCGCCTGTTTTGGTTTCCATTTAAATCTGTCGGTTGAGCGGATTGTGAATGAGTCTTCTATGCTTATATCTCTTTCAAATTTTATGGGTAGTTTGTTTGTTGTGTGGTTCGTTGCATATTGGTCTGTGATTCTAGCGCTAAACCATGCTTCATTAGTTTTTGCTGATTTAACGATTTTTGGTTCTTTTAAGGGTATAAACAGTTCCGTGTCAGAACTAAAGGTCAAGGAAAATGCTCGGTGTATCCCTGGGAGGTTGTAAAGCAGATCTTTCAATGTGTAGGTGTCTTCGACTGCCGGCTCGCCTAGATGCCGGCATAGTGCGGGAAGAATTCCAGAAGTTTTGAATTTCACCTGTTCATTACTCAGGGATGTGTGTCCTTTTTTTGTATAGCCGGATACGCCGTGTTCATCACTGAATTGGACTCCTTTTGCGAGTAGCAGAGTTTTTGTTGCGTTCAGAAAGCAATAATAAGCAGTAAGAGGAGCTGATGTTTTAGGAAGCATTTTTGTAGCGTCGTAGAAGCTTCTTGCTTGACTCCAGAAAAAACGAGCATCTTTTTTTCCGGCTCGCTTTAGCCAAAGATCCACATAATCCCAGGTACTTGTGACAAGTACGGTTTTTTCATTGAAGTGAGGGGTCGTTACCGATTTGTGAATAGTAAGATTCTTGTTTTTATATTTGATATCCCGATGTGTCATTGCAGCCCCGTATGAAAATGCGTGCCTAACCCTGTCCTAAGCATAGGGCTGCAAGCGAAATATGGCAATTTGACATTCTGAAGATGGTTTGGGAGGGGAGGGGAGCTAATCAGTATTTAGCGTGGCCAGGGGTGTACGCCGGATGCTAGGCATTGGAAGGTAGGCGGCAGAAGGCTTGGCTAAGCAACAACGGACGCGGAAAGGCGACAATTTTCGTACCAATAATTGCCTGCTACGCGCCCTGGTAGCTTCTGCCACTATCATCTGATAGCGATTTCACCTCAAATAAAAACTGAGTAGAGGCGATGCCTTGTCTCACTGGCTCATGCTCATACTAACGATTGCTTCGGTTTGGATATCAACCAGGCTTAACGCACCATCGGAAAATGAGCAGCCGGTGTCGATATAAACGACATTGCCCAGGCGTATAACACTGGGTACTGTTGAGTGCCCAACATATAGCCGGTCTATTCCTTTGATGGGCGTGTGGTCGTTTTGCTCGATTTTTTCTCTGGCATACAGCGCTGTCTTCAAGGCTTGCCGCTGATGTTGCTCTCCAGTTTTTCCTGTGATTGCATCTTTGGCTTCCTGCCAGCCATCGTTACTTTGGATGACGGGGGCTTCGGCATGGACTATTCCAATTGTTTGATCACTTGATAAATTGATCTCAATGATCAGTGGAAGTGCTTGCAGGGCTTTTGATAGTTCTTGCTGAATGTCGGGTTGTAACTCGTAGAGCCAGGCACCACCGTTTCGGATATGTCGGGGTATGTCGCCATGGCCGGAGATACAGTCAATAAGCATCTGCTCATGATTGCCGCGTACGGCATGGAACCACGGCTTCTCAAGCCAGTTCAGTACGTCCATGGAGTCGGGGCCGCGGTCGATGAGGTCCCCCACGGAAAAAATACGATCCAGCTCGGTGTTGAAGTCTAGTTTGTCTAAGGCCATTGTTAGAAATTTGAAATGCCCATGAATGTCGCCCACCACAAAGTCTCGACCTTCCTTGTTAGATGGGAATGATTTCGTCCTGTACATTTCTGTGGCTTTAGCAGACGTTAATTGACGGCGACTGTATCACTTAGCGAAATAAACCGTAAGGCGCTGAGCGAGGGAATAACGTCGTACGGTCAAGCTTGAATCGCCTGCCCGACGCACTTCTCAAAAACCTGCTCCATAGGCCCCATGACGCCGTTATAAGCCGCAATATTGGCAAAAATCCATTCGTCCTTCTCAATCCCCCACCAACTGATTTCAAACCCGGCATTCATGATGAGGTGTTCAAACAGGATGCGTTGCGCTCGACCGTTGCCTTCGCGGAAGGGGTGTACGACGTTGATGTCGGAATAGGCCTCTGCCACAGCGACTATCAGATCAGCCCGTTCCATGCCCTCGAACCAGTTTGCCGCGGCCATGTTGGCGAAGATCTTATTGGCTTCCTTCTCCATGTACTCAGGTTGGCAGAACCGTGTGGCTTGTTTGGACATGCCAACGGTGCGCAGCTCTCCGGCCCATTCAAACAGGTCTGAAAAGAGGATTCGATGAATGTTTTGAAGGTAGGTCAGGCTGTAGGGAGGAGGGCTGAACTCGACGTTGTCCGCTGCGATGGCCGAGAGCTGTTGTTCGGCTTCGCTTAGGGTCGGTTCGTCTCGAATATCGAGTTTGTTGCGAAGGACGGTGGAGCCGGGATAGCAATAAGCGTCCTCGCCGACTCCATATTTGTCAGGCATCAGGTTCTGGTCTGGGTGAAGGCCTTCAAGACCTCTTCACGCGTTGGCATTTTGCGTTCGCCGTCCGCGAAGGTCGTTTTGAAACCTTCCAGACGGAGGCTGGCCGCGTAGTTGGATCTACGCGTCCTGGCGGCATAGGCCTTTTTGGTTTCAAGGCTGACATTGCCCATGGGCTGGACCTCAAATCGCGCTGGTGGGCGGATTATAGCCCATCCGATTGGCATGGCCTACGTCGCGCCTGGACGAATCAGGTTTGACCGTGCGAGGCCGCTTTCGGGCTGACTATTCCAGATTGTGAGCAGTCTTTGATAGCAGGCCCTGGCGCAGTAGATGGTTGATGACGGCTTGATATCCGGTGCCGACATTTTCAGCTCGCTCGCGAGCGGCCTTGATCACTTCATCATCAAGCATGATGGTGATGCGGGTTTTTCCTTTGCTGCTCGCAACGGGGCCACGCTTGGCCGTGCTGAACTCGTATTCTTCTTTCATAGGTCAGTTTCCAGATGCTGCACCGTCATTTTCGACGCTATTGGTGCGCTGATGGGGGCGCCTCACCATACGATGGATTTTTTGACCATGCCAAAGCGTTGGGCGCTCATTCGTTTCGAGATTTGTCCCTGCAGTTCATAGCTGCGCTGCTCAATCCATCGCCGGACACCCCCATCGGAAATTTCCCTCAAGACGCGTCGCTCCCGGCTGACTATCCACCCAATCACCCCGTGCGCTAAGTTCTCTCCGTCGCTGCAAATTCAGCGGCAGGGTGTGGAAGCCCTGACTCAGAGGCGCGTAGCGCCGCAAAATTTAAAGCAGGCACTTTTCTTATGTCTGCTGTTAAATTACGGCGGCTGTACGCGGGGCGTCCTAGGGCGCGCCGGGTTCCTGAGTGCCGGTCTTCCACACCCGCGTACAGCTGCCACCCATCGTGTGGAAGTGATGCTGGCAGATATTTCTCTTACTCAGGAAGTTAGCCAAATGAAAAAGCTCACCCCCAACCCTCCGAAAACCACAACCAATCCAAGGTGGCTTTCGTCTAGCGTCACCCAAGAATATCTCCTGCCAAATATCCGAAGTTCGATCCCGGATTCGCTCCCTTTGCCAGCGGCACCCCAATCCGCCACTGACCTCCCATCCCCGCAGGAGTAACCCCTCATGTCCCGCTACATGCCCATCACCGGTATCGAAAACAATTTCCACGCGCTCCTGATCGACACAGAAGCGCCGCTGGACGTGCTGCACGACACCGCCGCTTACCGCATTGCCGCTGTCACCCAGTTACTGGAAAACCTCGCCATGCGTTCCGACATCAGTACGGACGCCGTGATACTCCATGATTTCGCCCAAGTGCTAGCGATCCCCCTGCGCGATGGGTGTGATTTGCTGGATGTGATTGGGCGGCGACTGCAGGCGCAGGTTTTGGCGCTGTAAGGGAAGTAGGCGACCTCACGAGGTCGCCTGCACTGTCTTGCTCATCACCCTGTGCAGTTTGCAATCCTGTGGGAGTGAGCCTGCTCGCGATAGCGGTGGGTCCGTTGGTGAGGATGTTGGATGTGATGCCGTCATCGCGAGCAAGCTCGCTCCCACAGGTTCGTCGGCGGCGTTTCGATGGGTTTGCTTGTATCCCCCCTGGGAGGATAGGATGGTGGTGTAAATTCACCGAAACCCAGGGTTCAAGTCATGAGTGCGCACGACCACGAACATCCCCACCAAAGCCATGCGGCGATCATCAAGCGCCTCAAGCGCGCGGACGGTCATTTGCGCAGCATTATCACGATGATCGAAGAGGGTCGTGAGTGCGTGGACATCGCCCAGCAGTTGCATGCGGTGGAGAAAGCGGTGTGCCAGGCCAAGCGGACGTTGATCCAGGATCACATCGATCACTGCCTGGAGGACACCGTTTCGTCGTTGAATAAAGGCGAGCGCGCGCCGCTGGAAGCCTTCAAACAAATCACCAAGTATCTCTAGGCCCGACATGCCCAATTTTGCTGAATTGCTACAACAGGGTGGCACTCACGCCTGGCTGTATTTCCCCAGTGCTATCTTGCTGGGCGCCTTGCATGGCCTGGAGCCTGGTCATTCGAAAACCATGATGGCGGCGTTTATCGTGGCGATTCGGGGCTCGGTCAAACAGGCGGTGTTGCTGGGTTTGGCCGCGACGCTGTCCCACACCGCCGTGGTGTGGCTGGTCGCCATCGGCGGCATGTACCTGGGCCAGGGGCTGGACGCTGAAACCACCGAGCCTTATTTCCAACTGGTATCTGCTGCGCTGATCGTTGCCATCGCGCTGTGGATGCTCTGGCGTACCTGGCGTGGCGAGCAGATGTTCAAGTTCGCACAAGGGCATGACCACCATCATCACGATCACGATCACGATCACGATCACGATCACGACCATCACCACGAACATAACCACGGGCACCCCGAACCCAGAGGCCTGACGCTGTCACTGGAGGGTTATCAGGACGCCCACGAACAGGCGCATGCCAACGACATCCGCAAACGCTTCACCAACCGTGAGGTCACCACGGGCCAGATCATTCTGTTCGGCCTGACGGGCGGGCTGATTCCTTGCCCTGCGGCCATTACCGTCCTGCTGCTTTGCTTGCAAGTCAAAGAGGTCGCGCTGGGGGGCCTGCTTGTCCTGTGTTTCAGCATCGGCCTAGCGATGACGTTAGTGACCGTTGGGGCTGCGGCGGCCGTTGGCGCAAGGCAGGCGTCTAATCGCTGGCCTTGGCTGGGCACCGTTGCTCGCCGGGCACCTTACTTGTCCAGCGTGTTGATCATCGGTGTCGGCCTCTACGTGGGCATTCACGGCTGGATCGGCTTGAACGCCTAGCCTCCACGGATCAGTTCGCACCTTCTTGCGTAGAGGGCGCGCTGCCCGGTCGCTGCAACGAAGCCCCTTCCAACGTTTTCCACAGCTTGCGCATCGTGGGGTTGCGATTGGCAATCGCACAGTACGAGCGAATCTCCAATCGCGTGCTCCATTGCTCGCCACCGGCCCGCACCAACAGCCCGCGCTCCAACTCGTCGGCCACCGCACTCTGCGGCAACCAGGCCACGCCGTAGCCCTCGATGGCCATGCGCATCAGCAGCATCGCCATGTCCGCTTCATAACAGCGCTCCAGCGCGATCGGTTCAGGGCCGTTGTTGATGACGATGTCGGCGACGCGACCGAGGAACGTCGTTGCCGTGTAGGCCAGGTAGGGCACCGGTTTGCCGGCGCGGCCGGGCAGGCGGAACAGCGGTTCGCCCTTGCGGTTGGGCGCGCACAGGGGGATGAATGCGTCGTGGCCGAGCACCAGGCTGCCGAACCGCTCGGGGTCCAGCAGAATGGGGGCAAGTGGGTGGTGGTAGACCATCATCAAGTCGCAACTGCCTTCCTCCAGTGCAATGACGGCGTCATGAATGTTGGCGGCTACCACCCGGGCGTTGAACTGTTCGTTGTGTGGCTGGAACTGCGAAAGCCACTTGGGCAGGAAGGTCATCGACAGGCTGTGGCCGGCGGTGATCTGGATCGAGCGTCCGGGCATGCGTTCCACGTCCCGCAGAGTCGAGCGCAACCTCAATAACCCGGCGAGCGCCTCTCGGCTTTCATCGCAGAAGGTAACCCCCGCGGGAGTGAGCTGGACCGGGTAAGTGCCCCGGTCCACCAACTTGACCCCCACCCATTCCTCCAGTGAACGGATACGCCGGGACAAAGCCGATTGCGTCACGCAACGTACCTCGGCCGCGCGGGAGAAGTTTTTCCATTCGCCAATCGCCAGAAGATCGTCCAGCCATTTGAGTTGCATATCGAGAACTCCCGCTGTGAGCGCACGATTTTACTGCGCAATCTCCCGGCATAGCGCGGCCTTTCGCTAACTATTCCAAAAGCGCATGGGGCTAGCTGGATTACTCATCATCCTCTTGAGTCCGCTCCTTAGAATCGATCCTGCCAAGTAAAAAACTCCAAGAACTACTTGAGGACAGCACCGTGAAGAAGAATAAGCTCCCACGTCGTATTGCAATGGGCATTGCCCTGGGCGTGCTGGTCGGTTGGGCGTGTCACCATTTCGCAGGGAGCGAGCAGAGTGCCAAAGAGATCGCCAGTTACTTCTCGATGGTCACGGATATTTTCCTGCGCATGATCAAGATGATCATCGCGCCCCTGGTCTTCGCAACACTGGTGGGCGGTATCGCCAGCATGGGCAATTCCCGTTCCGTCGGCAGGATAGGGGCGCGGGCGATGGCCTGGTTTGTCACCGCCTCGGTGGTCTCGCTGTTGATCGGAATGGGGCTGGTCAACCTGTTCCAACCCGGTACCGGGCTGAACATGGACGTGGCCCAGCATGCGGCTGCGACCGTGCCGGTCAATACCGGTGACTTCAGTCTCAAGGCGTTCATCGGCCACGTGTTTCCCCGCAGCATTGCCGAAGCGATGGCCAACAACGAGATCCTGCAGATCGTGGTGTTTTCGCTGTTCTTCGGCTTTGCACTGGCGGGCGTGAAACGGGCGGGCTACACCCGGATCACCGATTCTATCGAGGAGTTGGCGAAGGTGATGTTCAAGATCACCGACTATGTGATGGCCTTCGCGCCGATTGGGGTGTTTGCCGCCATCGCCTCGGCCATTACGACTCAGGGGCTTGGGTTGCTGGTGGATTACGGCAAGCTGATTGCCGAGTTTTATTTGGGGATCTTGATCCTTTGGGCGTTGCTGTTCGGTGCTGGCTACCTGTTCCTTGGCCGCTCGGTTTTCCACCTTGGCAAGCTCATTCGCGAACCGATTCTCCTGGCCTTTTCCACTGCCAGCAGCGAGTCCGCCTACCCGAAAACCATCGAGGCGCTGGAGAAGTTTGGCGCGCCAAAACGCGTGTCCAGCTTCGTGCTGCCGTTGGGTTATTCGTTCAACCTCGACGGTTCGATGATGTACCAGGCGTTCGCCATCCTGTTCATCGCCCAGGCCTACAACATCGATTTAAGTTTCACTCAACAGATGCTGATTCTTCTGACGTTGATGATCACCAGTAAGGGCATGGCCGGTGTCGCCCGGGCTTCGGTGGTCGTGGTCGCGGCCACGTTGCCGATGTTCAATCTGCCCGAGGCGGGGTTGCTGTTGATCATCGGCATCGACCAGTTCCTCGACATGGCTCGCACCGCCACCAACGTGGTGGGTAACAGCATTGCCACGGCGGTGGTCGCCAAGTCCGAACCCCACGAAGAGGCCGACGAGGACGAGGATGTACATGCCCCTATTCGGTCGCGGTCCGAGCCGGTGCCGGCGGCTTGAGGAGACGGTCATGAAGGCTAAATCGAGATCGCGTCAACAGGCTCCCATGGTGCGCAAGTTGGGCATCGTTGGCGGGCTAGGGTCATTGGCCGGGGGCGATCTGTTCTACAAGTTGGTCAAGTCCCGGGCGGTGCTCGAGGATCAGGGTCGCTACCATTTCCTGTTCGAGCAGCACCCCTTCAAGGACGTGCTGCTGCCGCTGGACCAAGGCGCGAGCATGACGTCGCGAAAGTTCTATGTGTTCCAGGTGTGCAAGTCGTTCGAGGACAGTGGCTTCGATGCGGTGATGCTTCCGTGCTTTGCCAGCCAGACATTTCGCGCTGAAATCGAGGAGGAACTGGGCATTCCGGTGCTGGACATGATGGTGGCCTTGGCCCGGCACGTCCGCCATACGGTGTCGCCCCGGACGACGTTGGGGGTGATCGCCTCCGTCTTCGTGCGCCATTGCGGATTGTTCGAGCGACATTTCGGGAAAGACTTCCAGATTGTTTACCCCGACGCAGACACTCAAGCGAAGTTGATGGAGGCGATGTACGGTCTCAACGGCATCAAGGACGGTCACCTCGAGGGCGCGCCGCTTGAAGCGGTCTACCAGGCGTGCCTGTCGTTGCAGGCCCAGGGGGCGACGGTGATCCTGCCCGGCATGACCGAGCTGTCCCTGGTGTGTGCCGATTTGCAGCGTCGCGGGATTACCGTGCTTGACATCAATGAGATCTACGCCGACTTCGCGACGCTGGACCAGCAGCCCATGCGCCCACCCTTCAAGCTGGGCATCGTGGGCGGCGTCGGGCCTGCTGCCACGGTGGATTTCATGGCCAAGGTGGTGGCCAACACGCCAGCGGGAAAGGACCAGGACCACATCAAGATGGTGGTCGAGCAAAACCCGCAGATACCGGATCGGACGGCCAGCCTGCTGCGGGACGAGACCGATCCGACGATGGCGATGTATGCCACCTGCAAACGTCTTGAAAGCGCCGGCGCCAACGCCATCGCGATTCCCTGCAACACCGCCCATGCCTTCGTCGAGCGGATCCAGGCACACTTGAGGGTGCCCATCGTGAACATGTTGAGCGAGACGGTGGAGTGGATTGCGCGCACCCATGGTTCGGGCCAGGCGATTGGCCTGCTGGCCACGTCCGGTACGCTGCAGAGCCAGGTCTATCACCAGGCGGCGCGTCATGCCGGGCTCCAGGTCCTCACGCCCGGTGTCGATTATCAGGCGATGGTCATGGACGCTATCTACGGACCGCGGGGTATCAAGGCCGGCTTCACGCAAGGCCTTTGCAAGGAGCAACTGTTGCTGGCGGCCGAGCATTTGTGCGAGTTGGGCGCGGGCGTGCTGATCCTGGGGTGCACGGAGTTGCCGCTGGTGCTGGGGCATTGCGAGGCGTTCGAGATCAACGGGCATAGGGTGGCGCTTGTTGATCCGACGATGATCCTGGCGTTGAAGTGTGTGGCGTTGGCGCAGGGGGCTGGCAAGCTTAATGTCTTGAACAGCCTGGAGCATGTTGCCGCGATTTGACGGGTGAAAGTTGGCCCTTGTGGCGAGGGAGCTTGCTCCCGCTTGAGTGCGAAGCGCTCACAAAAAAGCGGGCCGCTACGCAGCCCAGCGGGAGCAAGCTCCCTCGCCACAATGGATCAAGCCACAATGGATCAAGCCCGGATCAATCAAACCGCCTTGGTGTGATTGCCTAGCCCGCGCAACGCCGCGATGTCTCGCTTGGGCGGTGCACCAAACAAGCGGGCATATTCGCGGCTGAACTGGGAAGGGCTTTCATAACCCACTTTGAAGGCCGCACTCGCCACGTCCACGTGCTCGTTGAGCATCAAGCGTTTTGCTTCGTTCAACCGCAGCCACTTCTGGTATTGCAGCGGGCTCATCGCTGTGAGCTGGCGGAAGTGGTGGTGAAACGTCGGCGCGCTCATTTGCACCCGCGCCGCGAGGTCATCTACGCGCACGGGCTCGGTGTAGTTGAGTTTCAACCAATCGATGGCCTTGGCGATCCGGTAGCCCTGGCTATCGACCGAGGCGATCTGCCGTAGCCGCGCGGCCTGGTCGCTGAGCAGCAGACGGTAGTGGATCTCGCGCTGGATCAACGGTGCCAGTATGGGGATCGCTTCGGGTTCTTCCAACAACGCCAGCAGGCGTGCGAACGGCGCCAAAAGGTCGGGCGTCGCGGTGCCGATGCCCGCGCCAATCCCAACCGCTCGATCACGCGGGGGCGATAGGCTGCCTTGGGCGATCAGGTCGGCCACCATGCGCAAGTCGAGCCTCAGGACCAAGCCCAGGCAGGGTTGTTCGGGACTTGCCTGCAGCACTTCGGAATTGGCCGGGATGTCCAGCGAGGTCATGAGGAAGCGCCCGGTGTCGTAGCCATAGGCCTCGCCACCGATCCACACCTGCTTCACGCCTTGGGCCACCAGCACGATGCTCGGCTCGATCATGCAAATCACCGGCGGTGCCGGGGCTTCACGTCGGAAGAAGGCGAGGCCGGGAATGGGCGTTTCGACGTCGCCCGGGTGTGGGGTCCAGTCGTCGATGATGGCGGTCAATGTTTCTTGTATGGATCTGCGTTGAGTGGCCATGTCGGCTCCGGGTGTCGTCTCGGATCAATCGCTATAGGCAGGACATTAACGCGCTAGGCGAAGCGTTGCCTATATGCGCGGGAACAACTCCCAGGATCAGGCAAGAATCTCATCGGTATGCACTACCTGCACATTGACCTGGGCGATGAAGATAGCGGGCACGAAATGGGGGAACGCCGCCATTCAAGACGGTGGGAGCGAGTTTGCTCGCGATAGCGGTCTGCCTTGGGGCGGTGGTGTGAATGTGCCGCCGTCATCGCGAGCAAGCTCGCTCCCACAGGTTCATCAAGAAATACAGGATTGTCATTCAAATGACCGATAAATCATTGCCACAAGACCCGCCCGCCTGGGGCGCGGTATTTGCCATGGCCCTCGCCGCGTTCGTGCTGGTGGCTTCGGAGTTCATGCCGGTCAGCTTGCTGACGCCGGTGGCGGCGGATCTTCAGGTCAGCGAAGGGCAGGCTGGTCAAGGCATTGCCGTCTCTGGCGCCTTTGCCCTGATCACCAGCCTCTTCATCGCCTCGATTGCCGCCCGGGTTGACCGCAAATGGCTCCTGCTGGGGCTGACCTTGCTGATGATCGTTTCTGGTGCCGTGGTGGCGTTCGCACCAAACTACGCGGTATTCATGGTCGGACGTGCGTTGATCGGCGTGGCGATTGGCGGCTTCTGGTCGCTGTCGGCGGCCACGGCCATGCGGCTCGTGCCGGAAGATAACGTCCCGCAAGCGCTGGCCATCGTCAACGGCGGCAACGCCTTGGCGACGGTGGTCGCGGCGCCGCTGGGCAGTTTCCTCGGGGCGATTATTGGCTGGCGTGGCGCGTTTTTCTGCATCGTGCCTGTTGCTGCCATCGCCCTGGTCTGGCTGCTGTTACGCCTGCCCGCCATGCCTTCGCAGGCGAAGCGGGGTAGCACCAACGCCTTCAAGTTGATGGCCCGGACATCGGTCGCGCTGGGGATGCTGGCGGTCAGCACGTTTTTCATGGGCCAGTTCATGCTGTTCACCTACCTGCGACCGTTCCTCGAGTCGGTGACACAAGTGAGCGTATCCACGCTGTCCTTCATGCTGCTGGTGATCGGTGTGGCGGGGCTGCTGGGCACATTCCTGATCGGCGCCTGCTTGAAAAACAACCTCTATCGAACGCTCATCGTCATCCCTCTGCTGATGGCCGCGATTGCCATGGCCCTGGTGGGGTTCGGCGGATCGGTCACGGTCACGACGCTCTTGCTCGGCCTGTGGGGCCTGGCGGCCACGGCCGCGCCCGTCGGCTGGTGGACCTGGCTTTCGCGAACGCTGCCGGAAGATGCCGAAGCCGGCGGCGGCCTGATGGTGGCGATCGTCCAACTTGCCATCGCCGGAGGCGCGACCGTGGGTGGCGTTCTGTTTGATCTGAATGGCTATCGCGCGACGTTCGAAACCAGTGCGGCCGTGTTGGGGTTGGCCGCGGTGCTGACGGTGCTGGCTGCTCGTTCAGCGGTCCGAGAGCCTTCGTCGATTTCGGATACGGCCTCTTATAGCGCGGCGGATTGAGGCCAGTCCGGTAAGCCAGGAGAGGGCGACCGTTGGGCGCCTGAGCTTGGTGGCACATTGATGGCTTGTTATGCTCGGGGTCTGTCTATCCAGCATGTTGGTTGATTGTGACTACCGAGCGAATTTCCCAATTAGAACAAGCCCTGATGGCTGTGATCGCTGCTGCCGGGAAGATGGGCATCAGTAGCGATGAATTGTGCGCACACGCCGTGGGCGGGCTGATATCCGATCCGTACTGGGGCTGGGCAGATGCCCAATATACGCAAGGTGCGGCTGACGAAATCGACAATGCCTTGAATAAACTTGTGGGAAGACCGGCGCAAGCATTGACGCTACTGGTTCCCGGGCCCGACTCAACGCTTGAATCAGCGCCGCGATGAAAATGGGTGAACTCTAGGGTTAGTGCCTGTCAGTTAAGCAGCAAACGGCATAAATCCTGTGGGAGCAAAGCTTGCTCGCGATAGCGGCAGAGTCGCCAATATCGTAGTCGGCTGGCTTACCGCAATCGCGAGCAAGCTCTGCTCCCACAGGATTACTGCTTAGCTGACTGGCATTAACCTCAAGAGTCGCCCATTTGCCTTAAAGGCCGAGGCCTTCTTCTATCAGCGAGAGCAAAGTGTCCTCGTCCAGAATGATAGGATCAGGACGCGGTTGCCCGGCCGATCGCAGGGCTTGGATATGCCAAAGCGATTCGCCATGCTCGCCGAGCGAGCGCACGATGCAGTGTTCCTGTCCCTTCATATGGACTTCAATGCAGCCCTCGCCCTGGGGCGAAAAACGCGCAATCGGGTCGAATGAAATGCGGCGATGATTGCCTTCGATCACCAGTTGATCGATCGCGTAGTTGTATGTCGAACCGCTGGAATGACTTTCAAATACGTGGGTGGGATTGCGCCGGATATCCAGGCCGGCCTCGCACACGGGCGCCAGCCAGATTTCGATCTGGCGATACAGTTCGTAGACCTGGGCGGGCCAGTGCTCGATTGCCAGGTCGGCACAGTTGTCGGTATCCGCGCGGGTCTGCTGGGTTTTCCTCAGTTTGGCCGCTAGCTCGTCTGCCTTGCTCATGTCGATTCCCTGTCGTGATGATAGGTTGAGCTTAGCTGATGGGCTGGGGGGTTCGTTTGCGCTGGGTCATGAGGTGGTGGGTTGCCGGAAGGTGACGGTAGCTGCTTAGCGTGGACGAGTTCGTCCATCTGTTGCACGCTTTCCATCAGCTCATCGAAAAAAGGCTCACGGTTATCTCCAGTGCCTGACGATGGGACATGTTATTGGAATTCCATCCTCCTATTCACCCTGTCGGTTGTAACCAAAATAGAGGATAACCAATGAATAGGAGCGAGCCCAAACCATGCGTATGACAGCTCTAAGCAATAACCACCTGGAACCACTGCGCGATGCGCTTACCTTGGCCGGCCTACCTGTGGACGACCTGACGTATCCTGGCCGACAGTTCTTCAGCTTCAGCCACCAAGGCGTTGAAGTGGCGTTTGCCGGCATAGAAGGAGAGGGCGCCGAGCGGTTGCTGCGCTCGCTGGTTGTGCTTGAGGGGCTGCGAGGCAAGGGCACTGGTGCGGCGGTGCTGGCCGCTATCGAAGCGTTTGCAAAACGCGAGGGGGCAGAGCGGCTTCACTTGCTGACCGAGAGCGCCGCCGCGTTTTTTACCGGCCAGGGCTATCAGCCGGGGGACCGCTCGCTGGCGCCCGCTTCGATCAGCGCGACGGCCCAGTTCAAGACCTTGTGCCCGGCTTCGGCGACGTACCTGAGCAAGCGCCTCGTCTAGTGGCCTGTGTGGCTAATTCGTGCACTCAACTTCGGCGCCAGAACTTGCCAGTCTGCGTTGCCATTCCTCGCCGTAGCGGGCTACGACTCGTCATGGCGCCTTGCCTGGCAAGCCCTGGCACTCGAATTTGAGTACTCGAATTAACCGTACAGGCCATTAGCGCAGCAAATGCACCGCCAGCCCGGCCAGGCCGCACGCCAGCAAGACCTGGATCACCCCGCGCTTGTAGCGAAACAGCGCCACGGCCGCGGCAATTGCGATGATTGCCGATGGCCAGTCCAGGGCCCCTGCAAAACCGTTGGGCCAGAGCACGTGGTAACCGAAGAAGCACGCCAGGTTAAGGATCACTCCGACCACCGCTGCGGTAATCGCCGTCAGCGGCGCGGTGAATTTCAATGCGTTGTGGGTCGATTCCACCAGCGGGCCGCCGGCCAGGATGAACAGGAACGAGGGCAGGAACGTAAACCAGGTCACCAGCGTGGCCGCGACGGCCCCGGCAAGAAAGGCCTGTTCGGGGCCGAACACCTGCATCACGTAGCCGCCGACGAAGCCGACGAAGGCCACGACCATGATCAGCGGCCCGGGGGTGGTTTCGCCCAGGGCCAGGCCGTCGATCATTTGTGTCGGGGTCAGCCAGCCGAAGTGTCCGACGGCGCCTTGGTAGACGTAGGGCAAAACCGCATAGGCGCCGCCGAAGGTCAACAATGCGGCCTTGGTAAAGAACCAGGCCATTTGTGTCAATGTGCCGTCCCAACCGAACACAGCGGTCAGCAGGCCCATTGGCACGACCCACAACAGCGCGCCGACGACGACCAGCCGGGCCAACCTGGTAGCGCTGAACCGGGCGTGGTCCGGGGTTGGCGTTTCGTCGTCGATCAAGGCGGGGCCGAAGGACTTGTGCTGGGTAGCGTGGCCGCCCAGGCTGAATTTATCCGGTGCCCAGCGACCGCCGAAATAACCGACGGCAGCCGCACCCAGTACGATCAACGGGAAGGGGAGATCAAAGGCAAAGATCGCCGTGAACGATGCCGCCGCGATCGCCCACAGCCAATTGTTCTTGAGCGCGCGGGAGCCGATCCGGTGGGCGGCATGCACCACGATGGCCGTCACGGCAGGCTTGATGCCATAGAAAATACCCGCCACCACCGGCACTTCGCCAAAGGCGACGTACAGCCACGACAAGGCGATGAGAATGAACAGTGAAGGCAGTACGAACAACGCCCCGGCGATCACGCCACCCCAACTTCGGTGCATCAACCAGCCCAGGTAGGTTGCCAGTTGCTGGGCCTCGGGCCCTGGCAGCAACATGCAGTAATTGAGGGCATGCAGGAAGCGCCGTTCGGAAATCCAGCGCCGACGTTCCACCAGTTCCTGGTGCATGATCGAGATCTGCCCCGCAGGGCCGCCGAAACTGATGAAGCCCAGTTTGAGCCAGAACCAGAACGCTTCGCGCAAGCTGACGGCGCCAGGTCGGGTCAAGGGCTGTTTGTCATCGGTTCGGGTCGATTTGCTCATGGGCAGCGGGGCACTTAAAAGTCGAAGGCGCCCATACGTTATGGGGCGTTACGCAATTTAGATAGCCCCCAGGAAGGTTTGCTTGTAAACACGGGTACTTCTTCATTCAGGAACGCGCATTTCAGTCGGTTGGCGGGCGGCATTTTGGATCCACTCAAGCCACCCATCGGCTCCGTTGCACAGGCAAATTGCCGCCTAACAAGCGGTAGGCTAAGCTCACGAATATTAAGGGTTATGGGCGAATTTGCTCATGCTTTTGCCCCCTTCAGGAACTCGCTTGCCTATCCCCATTTACGATCCTTTCCATACCCCTGGTGGCGCCCTGAAACGCCTGCCGTTGCTCAAGGCCGCGGTGACGTTTATCGCGGCGGTGTGCTTGTGCCTGTGCGGTTTGCTTTTCCTGCAGTTGGAGCAGTCCCGTCGCCACGATCTGGAGTCGGCCCGCATCGCCTCGGCCACCCTTACCCGGGCCATGGCCCAGCAGGCCCAGGACACCTTCCTCCAGGCCGATCTGGTCCTGGCCAGCCTGGCGGATTGGATCCAGATCGATGGGGTCGGCCCCGCGGTATTGCCACGCTTGCAACAAACCCTCGCCCGCCGCGTGCAATCGCTCGAGCAGTTGCATGGGTTGTTCCTGTTCGACAAGCACGGTCACTGGATCACCACCTCCTTCGACTACCTGCACAGGGGAGCAGGGGTGGCGGATCGAGAGTATTTCGCTTTCCATCAACAGAATGCTTCCCTGATCGCCCATATCGGCCCGGCGGTCCGCAGTCGGCAAAACGGCGACTGGATCATTCCGGTTTCCCGACGCCTGAATGATCAAGACGGCAACTTCCAGGGCGTGTTGATGGCCGGCATCAAGATGTCCTACTTCGACCGGTTCTTTAAAAGCTTCAGCCTGGATGAGCAAGGCGAGATGGCCCTGGCTTTGTCTGACGGGACACTGTTGGCCCGTCGCCCCTTCGATGAGGCGCGGATCGGCCGCCCGTTGGACGAGGAGCATATCTACAACCATGCCCTGACCGGCGGCATGTCTGGCGATGCGATCATCCGTTCAACCATCGACGGCGTCATCAGGTTGTATGGGCACCAACATTTGCAGGCTTATCCGCTGGTGGTCACCGCCGCGATGTCCGAAGAGGCGATTCTCGCGGGCTGGCACGACCGGGCTTTCCAATCCAGCCTCATCGTGGGCTTGGTGGTCCTGGGCATCTGCTTGTTCGGCTGGGTATTCGTGCGCCAGGTCCGTAACAGCGAAAAGATCGAGGCGGACTTGCGCAAGGCCCAGGAAGCCTTGGAACTGATTGCCACTCACGACAGCCTCACCGGGCTGGCGAACCGGCGGTTGTTCGAGCGGGCCCTGGATATCGAGTTCGGCCGGGGCGCCCGTCAGCGCAGCCCCTTGAGCCTGATCATGCTCGACATCGATTTCTTCAAGCACTACAACGACGCCTATGGGCACGTGGCCGGGGATCATTGCCTGGCGGAAGTGGCCAAGGTGCTCAAGAGTTGTTGCCATCGCAAGGCCGACCTGGCGGTACGGTATGGCGGCGAAGAGTTTGCCGTGCTGTTGCCTGACACCAATCTTTCGGGGGCCATGGCGTTGGCCGAGCAGATCCGGCGCACTGTCATCGACAGGCACATCACCCATTCCGGCTCCCCGACCGGCTACCTCACGGTGAGCCTGGGCTGCTATGCCTTTGTGCCTAGCAGCCTGGACAGCATCGAAGTCTTCATCCAGCGCGCCGATGCGGCGCTTTACCAGGCCAAGCACAGCGGCCGCAACCGGGTGGCGGTGTTATCGACCGAAGGCGGGTTCGACAGCTTGGCGCGTTCGGATCGTTGAGATCGGTTGGAATCATCGGCAGCCTGCCACGGTCAACTATTCAGGCATCGCGCGGGCGGGTCTCAAGCAGCGTGTAGGCTCTTTCGCAAAACACCGTGGGCTCGCCAACGGATCGAGCAGTGGCTGCTAAGGTTAGGAGCGACTGGCCCCGGTCCTTATCTTCCCAGGCACCGAGGCCAGCGTTGACAGGATAGGAGCAGGTCAATGGATTCCACTGCCGATACCCCTTCAGGCACCGCACGTCACACCCCCATTACTCGTCGCCTGGTCGTGGCCGTCGCGGGACTGTTTGTCCTGGGCGTCCTGGTGGCGATCGCCGCGCTGTTCAACATCGCGCAAAAGCTCGACGCGGAGGACGTGCGCAAGACGCATTTCTATATCGAGCGCGCCCTCGAGAATCGCATCACCGCATCGAAAAACTACATTGCCAGTTATGCCTATTGGACCACGGCTTATGACCACCTCAACGGTGAAGTCAATGTGCAGTGGGCCTACGCCGAACAGAACATGGGCAAGACCCTGTTCACCAATGACGAATACGAAGGCGTGTTTGTCATCGATCGGCAACGCACCAAATATGCTGTGGTGCGTGGACGCAATGTCGAGGATGACGCCTCGGTTTATATGGACACGCCGCTGGCCGAGCTGGTGGGCCAACTCCAGGCACAGCCCGACCTGACGATGTCGACGATCCGCTACACATTGTTCGAGGGCTGGCCGGCCGTCGTCACGGCGTCGGTGATCCTGCCCAACGACGAAAGGCCCCAGGTCGAGGCCAAAGGCACCTCGGTGTTGCTGTTCGTCGACCAACTGACCCCCGTCAAGCTGCGCAAGATGGGCAAGAGTTATGGCCTCACCGACTTGAATCTCAAGAAAGACACCGAGCTCGAGCCCGGCCAGCCGGCCGTGCCGCTGGACAGTACCGGCTACAGCCTGGTGTCCCGACTCGAGCGTCCGGGCCAGCAATTGCTCTGGTCCCTGGTGCCGCCGCTGGGGGCCGCGCTGTTGATCCTGGCCCTGCTGACCGCTTACTTCTTTCGTTATGCGTTGCGCACGGCACGGCATGTGGACGCCAGTTACGACAGCCTGGAAAGGTCCGCGCACGCCCTCGAGGCCAGCGAGGAGCGCTTCCGGGCCGTGGCCGAGGCGGCTTCCGACTGGATCTGGGAAATCGACGGGCAGCAGCGCATCACGTACCTGTCGGCGCGTTTCAATACGGTCACCGGGTTTTCCGACCAGCAATGGCTGGGGCAGGACATCGAGCAACTGCTGTATTGCGACACCACGCCAATCGCCCTTTGGCTGGGCAAGCTGACGGAGGAGCAGAGCACCAGCAACTTGCGCTGCTCCTACCGTGATCATTCCGGGCAATTGCGTTTCTGTCGCGTGTCGGCACGCCCGATCTACACCAAGACCGAAGTGGTGGGCTATCGCGGTACGGCCAGTGACATCACCGATGAAGTGGCGGCCCATGCCCAGGTCCAGCATCTGTCGATGCACGATGCACTGACCGGCTTGCCGAACCGCAACAAGCTGGCGCGGTACCTGGATGATGCGCTGGTGGCCAAGGAACATGCCGCCCCCCTGACGTTACTGATGGTGGACTTGGACAACTTCAAACCAATCAACGATTCCCTTGGCCACCCGGCCGGCGACGCGGTGTTGCTGGAAGTGGCTCAGCGGCTGCGTGACAGCACCCGCGAGCAAGACCTGGTGGCGCGGCTGGGGGGCGACGAGTTCGTGGTGGTGCTCAACGGCATGGAGCACACCACGGAAATCGATCGATTCTGTGAGCGGTTGATCGACAGCTTGCAGCAGCCGATCCTCTACGAAACCCATTCGCTGCACATCGGTGCCAGCATCGGCATCGCCGTCAGTCGTCGTCAGGGTTATGTGCCCGGTGAACTGATCCGCTGCGCCGACATTGCCTTGTACCAGGCCAAGTCAGAGGGCAAGAGAACCTGGTGCTATTTCGCCTCGCAAATGAACGATCAGATCCAGCACCGTCGCCAACTGGAAAGCGACCTGCGCCAGGCCGTGAAGAAAAATGAATTCGTCCTGCATTTCCAGCCGCGCTACACCGTCGATGGTCGGGAGATCGTGGCGGTCGAGGCGTTGGTTCGCTGGCAGCATCCAACGCAAGGCTTGTTGGGCCCCGATGCCTTTATTCCGTTGGCCGAGCAAACCGACCTGATTGTCCCGCTGTCGCGTTGGGTGTTGCGTGAGGCCTGCGAAACCGCGCTGACCTGGCCGGGGGAATTGATGGTGTCGGTCAACCTGTCGCCGGCGCAGTTCGAGCGCAGCGACGTGGTGGAAGATGTGCGACAGGTGTTGATCGAAACCCGTTTCCCGGCGAGTCGCCTGGAGCTCGAGATCACTGAAAACGTGATGCTCAACGACGTCGATGGCGCCCTGCAGGTCATGAATGCCCTGAAGGAACTGGGCGTGCGCTTGAACATGGATGACTTCGGTACTGGTTATTCGTCCTTGGGTTACCTGCGCACCTATCCATTCGACGGCATCAAGATCGACAAGCGCTTCATCGCCTCCATGAGCAACAGCAGCAACGACCGCGCCGTGGTGCAGGCGATCATCAACCTGGGCAAGGCCATGGGGCTGACGGTCACTGCCGAAGGCGTGGAAACCCTGGCCCAGCTCGGTTCATTGGGCTCGGACCAATGCCACGAGGTACAAGGCTATTTCCTCAGCCGGCCGATCGATAAACAGGCTTTTGCACAGTTGCTGGAGAACGGTCGGCCCTTACCGAAAACCGGCTCTTGAAGACTCGTTGCAACCACCGCGACGGATTGACGGTCACAGCCAGTAACGTGACATTTCGAGTACGGGCCCTATGAAAAACCTGCGGATCGCAACCTTCAACATCAATGGCATCCGGGCTCGGCTGCCCAACCTGCTGGAATGGCTGGAGCGGGAGAAACCCGACATTGCCTGTTTGCAGGAGCTCAAGGCGGGGGACAAGGACTTCCCGGCGGCGGAGCTGGAGTCGGTGGGGTATGGGGCGATCTGGCACGGTCAGGCGTCGTGGAACGGTGTCGCGATCCTGGCCCGCGGTGCGCAGCCATTGGAGAGCCGCCGAGGCTTGCCCGGCGGGGACGACGACAGTCACAGTCGCTATCTGGAGGCGGCGGTGCATGGCGTGTTGGTAGGGTGCCTTTACTTGCCCAACGGCAATCCGCAACCGGGTCCCAAGTTTGACTACAAGCTGGCCTGGTTCGAACGGCTGATCGACTATGCCCAAGGGTTGCAGGCCAGTGATCATCCCGTAGTGCTGGCCGGTGACTACAATGTGGTGCCCACCGACATGGACATCTACAACCCGCGCTCCTGGCTCAAGGATGCGCTGTTGCAACCCGAAAGCCGGGAATGCTACCAGCGCTTGTTGGACCAGGGCTGGACCGATTCGCTGCGCCACCTTTATCCGGAGGAGCGGATCTACACCTTCTGGGACTATTTTCGCCAGCACTGGCAGAAGAACTCCGGGCTGCGCATCGATCACCTGTTGCTCAACCCGGCCGCCAGCGCCTACCTGAGCGAGGCGGGCGTGGATGCCTGGGTCAGGAACCAGCCCCACCCCAGCGATCATGCACCCACCTGGATCCGGCTGGCTTCGCGCAAACAGCGCTGACCGGGGGCGATTGTTGTCTCTGTGAGGGGAATGCCTTATACCTGGCGCCCAATAGCAGTGCGCTTGTGAGCGCTGCGCCGACCCTGGAAAAGGACACCCTCATGAGTCATCCCCAACTGAGCGATACGGCTCGTTATCTGCGGCGCCTGGGTTTCGACGCACCACCGGCGCCGACCCTCGACACCTTGCGTCAACTGCAATGGCGCCATACTGCCGAATTCCCCTTTGAAACCCTGTCGACGTTGCTGCGTCAGCCCGTGCCCATCGACCTTGAATCGGTCGAGCGCAAGGTTTTCGAAGAGGGGCGCGGCGGCTATTGCTATGAACTCAACCAGCTGTTCCTGGCGCTGTTGCAAGCACTGGGTTACGACGCCCGCGGCATCACCGGGCGCGTGGTGATGAATGCGCCTGAGGGCGCCTGGACTGCCCGGACCCATCGGCTGAGCCTGGTGACGATCGAGGGTGTGCGCTACATCACCGACGTCGGCTTTGGCGGCATGGTGCCCACCGCGCCGCTGTTGCTCGATAGTCGTGAGGCCCAGGCCACGCCCCATGAGCCGTACCGCATCGAGACCCACGCGGACGGTTACTTATTGCGCGCCAACGTCGCCGACGAATGGCGACCGATGTACCTGTTCGACCTGCAACGCCAGGAAGACATCGACTACACCGTCGGCAATTGGTACGTCTGCAATCACCCTGAGTCGCCGTTCATGGGCCGGTTGATGGTGGCCCGCACCGGCGACGGGTTGCGCAAGACCCTTAACGGCAACAGCTATGCCGTACACCGGATAGGGCAGGAGAGTGAGCGGCGCGTGATCCTTGATGCCGATGAGTTGATCGATTTGCTGGAGCAGGAATTCAGCCTGCGCGTACCGCCGCGCGAGCTGTTGCGGCCCGCGGTGGTGGGGTTGCTGCAGTCATAAAAGGCGCTGGGTCGGGGCGCTGTTCCTGATGGGTATGCAACAAGTTGTATACAACTCTATGGACATTTGTCCCGAGTTTTGAATACAGTGTGCCCATAACAAAAAACAGGGAATCCCCGAACCATGAAAACGCCCCATGTTTCACTCCCACGGCCCGAGGACGAAAACCTCGGCGTCGGCGCGAATATGGCTTACGGCCTGCAACATGTGTTGACCATGTACGGTGGCATCGTCGCCGTGCCGTTGATCATCGGCCAGGCGGCCGGGCTGTCGCCGGCGGACATCGGTCTGTTGATTGCCGCGTCGTTGTTCGCGGGAGGCCTGGCCACCTTGCTGCAAACCCTCGGACTACCGTTTTTCGGCTGCCAACTGCCCTTGGTGCAGGGCGTATCGTTTTCGGGCGTTGCGACCATGGTGGCGATTGTCGGCAGTGGCGGGGAGGGGGGCTTTCAAGCCATCCTCGGCGCGGTGATCGCAGCGTCCCTGATTGGTTTGCTGATCACTCCGGTGTTTTCTCGCATCACCCGGTTCTTTCCGCCACTGGTCACGGGCATTGTGATTACCACCATCGGCCTGACCTTGATGCCGGTGGCGGCGCGTTGGGCGATGGGCGGCAACAGCCACGCCGCCGATTTCGGCAGCATGGCGAACATTGGCCTGGCCGCGGTGACCCTGGTGCTGGTACTGCTGCTGAGCAAGATGGGCAGCGCAACCATCTCGCGGCTGTCGATTCTGTTGGCGATGGTCATCGGTACGGTCATCGCGGTGTTCCTCGGCATGGCGGACTTTTCGTCGGTCAGCCAAGGCCCGATGTTCGGCTTCCCGACGCCGTTCCATTTCGGCATGCCGACATTCCATATCGCCGCGATCCTGTCGATGTGCATTGTGATCATGGTGACCTTGGTGGAAACCTCTGCCGACATCCTGGCGGTGGGCGAGATCATCGACACCAAGGTCGATTCGAGGCGTCTGGGCAACGGTCTGCGGGCCGACATGCTGTCGAGCATGATCGCGCCGATCTTCGGTTCCTTCACCCAGAGTGCCTTCGCCCAGAACGTCGGACTGGTGGCGGTCACCGGGATCAAGAGCCGTTTCGTGGTGGCAACCGGCGGGGTATTCCTGGTAGTACTCGGCCTGCTGCCGTTCATGGGCCGTGTGATCGCCGCGGTGCCGACCTCGGTGCTGGGCGGTGCCGGCATCGTATTGTTTGGCACGGTGGCGGCCAGTGGCATTCGCACGCTGTCGAAAGTCGACTACCGCAACAACGTCAACCTGATCATCGTCGCCACTTCTATCGGCTTCGGCATGATTCCCATCGCCGCACCGAACTTCTACGATCATTTCCCGAGCTGGTTCGCGACCATCTTCCATTCAGGCATCAGTTCCTCGGCGATCATGGCGATCATGCTGAACCTGGCGTTCAACCACTTCACCACGGGCAATTCCGACCAACAGTCAGTCTTCGCCGCCGGCACCGAGCGGGTGTTGCGCTACCAGGACTTGGCAGCGCTGCGCGAAGGCGATTATTTCAGCGACGGCAAGCTGCATGATTGTGACGGCAACGAGATTCCGGTGGTAGCGGAGCCTGTGCACGAACCGGCGGAACATGGGCCGAGCCGACTGAAAAGCAGTGAGCACGTCTGACAAAGCCCTGTGGCGAGGGAGCAAGCTCCCTCGCCACAATGATTATCCCGCGGACATGAAAAAGCCTGTGATCAATGATCACAGGCTTTTTTGTGTTACTCGGAGGCGGGTTACCAACGGCCGTAATGACCCCGGGGTGGGCCATAGTAGTAGCCTCGTGGTGGCCCGTAATACACCGGTGCCGGGCGATAGTAGATTGGCCGCTCTACATACACCGGCTGCGGTTGGTAATAGACCGGCGGTGGTGCCTGGTAGTAGACCGGTTGCGGTTGCACGTAGACCGGTTGCTGCACATACACCGGACGATCACGGTTGATGATGGCCGAGCCGACAATGGCCGAACCGACGATGGCACCAAACACGGCGGGCCCCTCCCAACCACCACGACCGTGGGCGGATGCCTGGCCGGTGACCGCGAGTGCCCCCATGAGCAGGGCGATGATGGGAAGTCTACGATTCATGGCTGTTCCTCGTTTCGGCCCCGGCGCCTGTGGTCTGCGACAGACCCGATGAGCGTCGCGGGGATACTGCTATGACAGCGATTTTCTCAGGATTTGCGCCGCCGTTGGGTAAATATTGTGTAAGGTCTGTAGCGCTTTTTTTACCGCGCCGCGTCATCCAGCAGCCTGGATCTGGCCGGACCTGGCGGTATCATCATCCAATAGACCTTTCGGGGCGGCGTTCCGTTTGTCCGAAAGTGAATGCAAGGAGACACGCATGCAGATCAACCCCAACAAAGACACCCAGCTGTGCATGTCGCTCTCAGGGCGTCCCGGAAACTTTGGCCTGCGCTTTCATAACCATTTGTATGAGCAACTGGGCCTGAACTTCTATTACAAGGCGTTCAGCAGCCAGGACCTGCCTGGCGCGGTGGGCGGTATCCGCGCCTTGGGCATTCGTGGCTGCGGCGTGTCGATGCCGTTCAAGGAAGCCTGCATCGCCTTGGTGGACGAGCTGGACCCTTCCGCCGCCGCGATCCAGTCGATCAACACCATCGTCAATACCAACGGTCATCTGAAGGCCTACAACACCGACTACATTGCCATTGCCCAATTGTTGCAAAGCCACGCCGTGCCCAAGGACGCCACTTTTGCCCTGCGCGGCAGCGGCGGCATGGCCAAGGCGGTGGCCAGTGCCTTGCGCGATGGTGGCTACAGAAACGGGCTGATCGTCGCCCGCAATGAAGCCGCAGGGCGAGCCTTGGCCGAATCCCTGGGGTATGAATGGCAAGCGGAACTGGGTGCGCGACGGCCGCAGATGCTGATCAACGTCACGCCGATCGGCATGACCGGCGGCCCGGAAGCCGACCAGTTGGCGTTCGAGCCCGAGACCATCGCCGCCGCCGAGACCGTGTTCGACGTGGTGGCGATCCCGTCGGAAACGCCACTGATCGTGCGCGCCCGGGCCGAAGGCAAACGGGTCATCACCGGGCTGGAAGTCATTGCGATCCAGGCCCTGGAGCAATTCGTGCTGTACACCGGCGTGCGGCCCAACCTGGAGCAATTCGAAAAAGCCGTCGCTTTCGCCCGGTCCGCGTAGGAGCTGCCGAAGGCTGCGATCTTTTGATTTTGATCTTTGGCTTTCGACTCAATTGTCTGCTGCAAGATCGCAGCCTCGTTGCACTCGACAGCGACTACACAGCTCCTGCCGGAATTCCAGTAAGTTACTCCAGTCTTGCCAGGCGCTCTTCCAGTGCGGCGATCCTCGCTTCGAGCTCTTCGATGCGCTCCAGCGAGACACCGCCGCCCACGCCACGCTCCACCGGGTGCTGGCGGGCGGCGAGAATCGCTTCGATGTCCGCCGGGTCGCCCATGGCGTGCACATAGCGGTCCTCGCGCTGGCCGGCCTGGCGTGGCACCAGCAGCGCCAGCCCCCGGGAGATCAGGCGTTCGAGTTGGTGCACCACTTGCTCGGCGTCTTCAAAATCGTGCATCCGTCCGCTGCGGGTCAGCAACTCATTGACCGTTTGCGGGCCACGCAGGAACAGCAAGCCCATCAGGACCACCTGGGCCGGCACCAGCTCCAGGGCTTTGTCGACCCGATGTTCCCAGCGGTCGGCGCGGCTGCCCATCACCAGCTTGGTAAAGCCGCGACCTTCCAGTGCCCGCAGGCTCTGGCCAACCTGGCCGGGGTTGAGGTTCATCACCGGTTCGCGGCTGGTTTTCTGGTTGCAGGCCAGTACCAGGGCGTTGAGGGTCAGCGGGTAGGTCTCGGGGTTGGTGGCCTGTTTCTCGACCAGCGCGCCGAGGATGCGGATTTCCGTGCTATTGAGCCGTGGTTCTTCAGCCTGCTGTTGTTCTTCGATGCTCATCGCGCGTTCCCTATGCTGTGGAAGCCGCCTAGCCTAATCCTTGCGCAATAAAAGACAAGCCGTGCAATCAGCCGTGGCTATAATCGCTGCCGTTTGATTCATTCTTTCCTGCCACCTGCATGAGATTGCCATGACTATTTCCCTGTACGCCGCTTCCGTCCCGGTTTTCAAGCAGATGCTCAACGCCTTGAGCGACGTTCTGAACAAGGCCGAAGCCCACGCCACCGCGAAAAACATCGACCCGAACGCTTTCCTGCAAGCCCGCCTGTACCCGGACATGTTCCCGCTGGTGCGCCAGGTGCAGATCGCGGTGGATTTCGCCAAGGGTGTGTCCGCGCGCCTGGCCGAGATCGAAGTGCCGAAATATGACGACAGCGAGACCACGTTCGCCGAACTGCAAGCCCTGATCGCCAAGGTATTGGCCTTTATCGATGGCATCGCGCCTGCGCAGATCGATGGCAAGGAAGGCATCGAAATCGTTACCCGTCCGGGGACGCCGAAGGAGAAGCGCTTCAGTGGCCAGAACTACCTGCTGACCTACGGCCTGCCGCAGTTCTTCTTCCATGTCACCACCACCTACGCATTGCTGCGCCACAATGGTGTGGAAGTGGGCAAGCGCGACTACATGGGCGCGTTCTAACCCCGCCAGCATGAAAAAGCCCGGGACGGTTTGGGCCGTTCCCGGGCTTTTTTGTGACCTTGGTATTTGGGGGGATTCTGATCGACCGAGGCGCCTGCTTCGCGAGCAAGCCCGCTCCCACATTGATTTTGTATTCACCACATAACCCTTGTGGGAGCGGGCTTGCTCGCGAAGGCGGTGGATCAGTTGTCCCATAGGGTTGAGTTTGCCCCGATCTTTTACGCCGTACGCGCCAGCTTTGCTTCCTCACCCAGGCACGCCGCCGCCGTGAACAGCACATCCGTCGACGAATTCAACGCCGTCTCCGCCGAGTCCTGCAGGACACCGATGATGAAACCCACAGCGACCACTTGCATGGCGATCTCACTGGGAATGCCAAACAGGCTGCACGCCAGGGGAATCAGCAACAGCGAACCGCCGGCCACCCCGGACGCACCGCAGGCGCAAATGGCGGCGACAACGCTCAGCAGCACGGCCGTTGGCAGGTCAACTGCAATACCCAAGGTATGTACGGCGGCCAGGGTCAGTACGGTGATGGTGATGGCAGCGCCGGCCATGTTGATGGTCGCGCCCAGTGGGATCGACACCGAATAGGTGTCTTCGTGCAGGCCCAGGCGTTTGCTCAGTTCCAGGTTCACCGGGATATTCGCCGCCGAGCTGCGGGTGAAAAACGCTGTGATGCCACTCTCGCGCAGGCAGGTGAACACCAGCGGGTAAGGGTTGCGACGCAGTTTCCAGAACACGATGAGTGGGTTGACCACCAACGCCACGAACAGCATGCAACCGATCAACACGGTCAGCAGGTGCAGGTAGCCGAGCAGGGCGCCGAAGCCGGACGTGGCCAGGGTCGAGGCCACCAGCCCGAAGATCCCCAGCGGGGCGAAGCGGATCACCAGGCGCACAATCACGGTCACGCCGTTGGACAGGTCTTCGAGCACGGTGCGCGTGGTCTGGCCAGCATGGCGAATGGCAATGCCCATGCCGATGGCCCAGGCCAGGATACCGATGAAGTTGCCGTTGAGCAGGGCGCGGACCGGGTTGTCCACCACGCTGAGCAACAGGCCCTGTAGGACCTCACTGATGCCGCCGGGTGCGGTGACCGCGACGTCATGGGTGGTCAGCACGAGGCTGGACGGAAACAACGTACTGGCAACCACCGCGACCACCGCCGCGGCGAACGTGCCCAGCAGGTAGAGGAACAAGATGGGGCGGATATGGGTTTCCTGGCCGTGCTTGTGGTTGGCGATCGACGCCATGACCAGCACGAACACCAGGATCGGCGCCACGGCCTTGAGCGCGGAGACGAAGACGTTGCCGATGAAGGCGCTGGACTTGGCCACCTCGGGCGCCAGCCATGCCAGGACAATACCGGCGATCAGGCCAATGATGATTTGCGTCACCAGGCTGGTGCGTTTAAGGCGTTGCAAAGGGGTAACGGACGAAGCTGTCATAGCGGCATCTCTGATTTTATTGTGTTCAACGGTCGACAGATCAGGGCAACAAGCGGGCAGGCCACATGAGCGAACCGAGAGAAAGTACGGCATTTGCAGGCCGCGGACTTTAGCACAGCCGGTAATAAATCTGACGGACCTGTGACAGTCCGTCACCCTTATCCGGGCCATGACGTGCGTTTGTAAGACGCGTGCATTCTGTTAGGCTTTGCGGTTCTCACCTTCTTTCCGCCAGCGGGCCTTTTGGCCATCGTTGGTGTCGTCGTTTCGCTGGAGTTCCACATGTTGTTACCCATTTTCCTGCTGTCAGCCGCCGGTTTCACCGTGCTGACCACGGAATTCGTCATCGTCGGCCTGTTGCCCTCCATCGCTCGCGACCTGCACGTCAGCATTCCCCAGGCCGGGCTGCTGGTGACGTTGTTTGCGTTTACGGTGGCGGCGTTCGGGCCGTTCCTCACGGCCTGGTTCGCCCGCTTCGAGCGGCGCAAGCTGTTTATCAGTGTGCTGGTGATGTTCGGCCTGGCCAACCTGCTGGCCACCTTTGCCCCCAACATTTGGGTAATGGCCCTTGCCCGGCTGATCCCGGCCCTGGGCCTGCCGGTGTTCTGGGCGCTGGCCAGTGAAACGGCGGTGGACATTGTCGGGCCGCAACTGGCCGGGCGGGCCATCGCCCGGATCGGCTTCGGCATCGTCTGTGCCACGGTGTTCGGCATTCCAGTGGGCACGTTGATCGCCGATGCGTTTGGCTGGCGCAGTGCCTTCGCGATCCTGGCGGTCATTGCCTTCGCCAAGGCCTTGTTGCTGTTTATCTATTTGCCGAAAACCAACCTGCACCAGCATCAGGTGAGCTTCCGTTCGCAGTTGAAGATCCTGCGCAGCCCGTTGATGCAAGGGCACGTGCTGTTGTCGATCCTGGTGTTCAGCGGCATGTTCACCGCCTACACCTATCTGGCGGATATCCTCGAACGCCTCGCCGGATTCGATGGCACCCTGGTGGGCTGGTGCCTGATGGGCTTCGGCGCCGTCGGGCTGTTGGGCAACTCCTTGGGCGGCCGTGCGGTGGACCGCCATCCGCTGATCGCGTCGATGGTGTTCTGCCTGTTCCTGATCGGCGGCATGGTGGCGTTGGTCCCAAGCATTCATTCACCCCTCGCGCTGGCGGCGGCGATGGGCATCTGGGGCGTGACCCAGGCCGCGTTGTTCCTGGTCAGCCATGTGCGGTTGATGAAGGCAGCCCCGCAGGCCCCGGCGTTTGCCGCCTCGTTAAACATCGCCGGGGCCAATTTGGGGATTGGCCTGGGGGCGATGATCGGTGGCCGGGTCATCGATACCCTGGGCCTGGGCAGTGTCGGGTTCGCGGCCGCCGGGTTCATCTTCGTCTCGATTTTGCTGGCGTTGCTCCTGATGACTTTCAAGCCCCGCGCGACTTGCCTGGATAGCTAAGCGCTGAACAACTCGCGACGGGCGCCTTCGGCAATCGCAACGATGCCAGGATGGCTGACCTTGCGTTCCACGGAAATGGCATAGAAGGATTCGCTCACCGCATCGGTCTGGCCGATCAGTTCTACGCCGTACTGCCGCTTGACCTCTTCGGCGATCACGCTCGGGCCGATGAAAATCCCACTGCCTGATTGCCCAAAGGCCTGCATCAAGGCGCTGTCATCGAATTCGCCGACGATGCGCGGTTGGATCTGTTGCTCGGCGAACCAGCGTTGCAAGCGGCTGCGCACTACGGTTTCCGGCCCGGGAATCAGCAGCGGAGCGTCATTGAGGCCATGGGGGAAATCCTGCCCGTAGCGTTCGGCCAGCGCGGCGGTGGCAAAAAAACTGATCCCGCATTCCCCCAGTTTCTGGCTGTAGCCCTTGATGTCCAGGTGGGTCGGCATCGGGCTGTCGGAAATCACCAGGTCCAGGCGCTGGATCGCCAGGTCCGCCAGCAGCCGTTCGAGCTTGTCCTCGCGACAGGTGATGCGCAGCGGTTCACTCAACTCCATGGTCGGCGCCAAGAGTCGATAGACGATGGACTTGGGCACCACATCCGCGACTCCGACCCGGAACAGGGTTTGCTGTTCGTTGGGCTGGGCCCTCAGCATCAGTTCCAGCTCACCGCCCAACTGGAACATGTGTTCGGCGTAGGGCAGTGTCTGGCGGCCGGCTTCGGTCAGTTCCAACTGCCGCCCGACACGACGAAACAATTTGATGTTATAGGTTTGCTCGAACAGGGAAATCTGCCCGCTGATGGTCTGTGGGGTCAGGTTCAACTGCTCGCACGCCCGCACGATGCTGCCGGTTTTTGCCACGACCCAAAAGTAATGCAGTTGTCGATAATTGAGCATGGGTTCACATTGCTTCGTAAAAACCGAAGTATAACCGCTGAAAATACGAATTTTCCTGAAGTATTCGTCTCTCTAGAATGCCTGGCCATTGGTGGGCCACTTTCGAGCTCCTTCTATTCTTCAAGAGGCATCTATTCCATGACCTATAAATCCCTGGGGCTTGCAGCCCTGTTGGTGATGTCGGCAACGACACTGGCGGGCTGTGAACAGGCTGAAAAAAGTGCTCAGCAGTTAATGGGGCAGGCTGCGGAAACCGCCAAGCAGGCCATCGACGATACCCATAAGGCCGCCGAACAGGCGATCAGCGAAGCCACCGGCGGCTTGATCAGCCCGAAGAAAGAGCCAGCGGACGAAGTTGACGAAACACAAACCCCTACCAAAACCATCTAACGCGTCACATCAGTCAGGACTGACCCATGGATTATCTTTTACAGCTCGCCGCCAGCCCCACCGCGTGGATCGCCCTGGCGACTCTGGTCGTGATGGAAATCGTGCTTGGCATCGATAACCTGATCTTCATTTCGATTCTGACCAACAAGCTGCCCGAACAGCATCGTGCCAAGGCGCGGCGGATCGGTATCGGCATGGCGCTGATCCTGCGCTTGGGCCTGTTGAGCACGATTGCCTTCATTGTGCAGTTGACCGAACCGGTCATCGAAATCCTCGGCCAGGCGTTCTCCTGGAAAGACATGATCCTGATCGCCGGCGGCCTGTTCCTGCTGTGGAAAGCGACCACTGAAATCCACCACAGCATGGACCCGGCGCCGAATGATCCCAAGTCGGCCACGTCCGGTGTGACCCTGGGCTTTGCCGCGGCCATCGGTCAGATCCTGATGTTGGACCTGGTGTTCTCCATCGACAGTATCATCACTGCCGTGGGCATGACCGAGCATTTGCCGATCATGATCATCGCGGTCGTCGTATCGGTGCTGGTGATGCTGCTGGCGGCCGAACCGCTGGCCAAGTTCATCAATGACAACCCGACGGTGGTGATGTTGGCCCTGGGCTTCCTGATCATGATCGGCATGACGCTGATCGCTGAAGGTTTCGGCGCCCATGTACCGAAAGGCTATATCTATGCGGCCATGGCGTTCTCGGCGGCGATCGAGGTGTTGAACATGTTGTCCCGCAGGGCCAAGGAAAAGGCGCTGCCCGATAACGCCTGATTCCAGGCAGCAGGCAGAAGCCACCCGGGTCCAGGCCCGGGTGGCTTTTTTTTGGATTTGAGAACGATGGGTTTGAACGTGAGAGGTCAGTGCGCGGCGGCGTGGTGCCGGGCAGGTTTGGCGGCTTTTCCCGATGGCGCAGGTGGCGCGTGATGGTGGCGTCGAGCGATTCGAAGCACGCCCCACAGCATGGCCGTGGCTACGCTCAGCCAGCCGAATATCAGCATCAGGATTGTCGTCGTCAGGCTCATTTGTGCCTCCTTCTATCCCCGGTTCGGGATAACGCACCCAGTACAATGGACAGTCTAGTCGCTCAAGTGTTGCAGCTTGTCGATGTATGGCGCTGGGGTATGGATCGGTTCGTTCTAGCGCCCTTTTAAAACGATGGTTATGGCTATACCCAGGGCTGTGCGCACCTTATGATCGTCGACCCACGCCTGGCCCGGATGCCGGGTACCTGAACAAGAGAGTCATCATGTCGCCAGTCATTCCATCGTTTCGATCATTGGTACTGGCGGTGTCCTGCCTCGTCGCCCTGGCGGGTTGCGCGGGCAGCGTATCGCCGCAGATCCAGCGCCTGCCGGAACGGGTAGAGCTCAACAGCGTGCCGTTCTATCGTGGCGAAATGCACCAGGGCGCCCCGCAATCCCTGGCCGCCTTGCTGACGTTGCAAGGCACCGTGATCACCCCGGGGCTGTTGGAAAAACCCTTGCACCTACCCGGTGGCGAAGCCCATTTGCAGAAAAATATGCAAACACTGGCGCGCGAGTACGGGCTGCTGGTGTATCCCCTCGACGCCAGGCTGCCCGCGCTGTTGGAGCAGGTCGCGGCGGGTTATCCAGTGCTGGTGCGCTATGTCGATGGTTCGGCGTTTTGGGCCGCGCCTCGGTATGGGATTCTCGCCGGCTACAACCGCCAGAAGCAGACGGTGTTGTTGCGTGCAGGCATGAATCGTCGGCAGTTGATGAGTTTCAGTGCTTTCGAATCGGCCTTCCAGAGCGCGGGTGGCTGGGCGGTGCTGGTTCAGCGCCCTACGCAGCTTCCAGCCAATGTCGACTCACAGCGTTGGTTGAAAGCGGCGGCCGATCTGGCCGGGGCAGGGCAGGAGCAAGCGGCGGCGCGGGCCACCAAGGCGCTCAGCGCCGCGCATTGATCGTTCATCCCGTTCGTCACTTGCCGGGCACGACCGGGCAGGGCTGAGGCTCTTATCGTCAGGGTTGGGCATTTTTCCGACCGTGATAGGAGGAGGCACGCATGGCACAGTCGAAAACACCTACGGGGCCACATTCATCCGAGCATTCCAGTGGTGATGATTTGGGGTTCGATCCGGACTCGCCGGACCTTGAGGATCCCCAGGTCGATCCGGTCGGGCCGGCCAAGGCGCCGCTGGATAAAAAGGATGAGCGAAAGCCTGAACCTTATGATCCGCTGGGTGACTTGAAGCCATAGATTAAAAGGTCCCAGCGAGTTGGGTAATGCTGTTCATGGACGCGTAGTTTGGTGTGTAGATCCGTTTCAGCGGTAACGGCTACTGGTGGTTCCGCTCTTACAGCGGGTCACTATTGGAAGAGCGTCCAGATCAGGATCCAAAGCAAGAGCAGGAGCGGGGCACATGCCGGCATCTATGTGGCTGAGCCACCGCTATCGCGAGCAAGCCCGCTCCCACATTGGATCTTCAGTGAACACAAAACTTGTGAACACCCAAGGTCATCTGTGGGAGCGAGCTTGCTCGCGATGAGGTTGGGCATTACGACGAATCGGAGCTTTTTAGATTCGTGGATTACTTGGAGGCTTCCACCACCCCACTCTGGCGGCTCTTGAGATTCTTGGCGGCCTTGTATTGCAGGGCCACCGCCGGCACGGCGGCGCTTTTTCCGGTTTCCACCCAGCTACGAATCCGGCTGGCATCGGCGAAGTGCGTGTACTTGCCAAAGGCGTCGAGGATCACCAGCGCCATCGGGCGATTGCCCATCTTAGTTACCAGCACCAGGCAGTGGCCGGCTTGGTTGGTAAAGCCGGTCTTGGTCAACTGGATATCCCAATTGGCCTTGTGAACCAAATGGTCGGTATTGCGAAACCCCAGGCTATACACGGGCTTGCGGAAGGTAACGGTCTTCTCCTTGGTCGTACTCAATTCGCTCAGCAGCGGGTACTTGCGGGCGGCGATCAGCAACTTGGTCAGGTCCCTGGCAGTGGAGACGTTGTTGATCGACAGGCCCGTCGGCTCGACGTAATGCGTGCTGGTCATGCCCAACGCCTTGGCCTTGGCGTTCATGGCGGCAATGAACGCCGCATAGCCGCCCGGATAGTGGTGGGCGAGGCTGGCGGCGGCGCGGTTTTCCGAAGACATCAGGGCGATCAGCAAAACGTCCCGGCGTGACAGTTCGCTGTTGAGCTTGACCCGCGAAAACACCCCCTTCATCTCTGGGGTGTTGGCGATGGTGATGGAAATGTATTCATCCAGGTTCTGTTTGGCATCCAGCACGATCAGACCGGTCATCAACTTGGTCACCGAAGCGATCGGCACCACCACGTCGGGGTTGCTCGAATAAACGACTTTATCCGTCTGCAAGTCCAGCAACATCGCGCTGCCCGAGGCGACTTGCAGCTTGGTCGTGTCCCGAGGGGCCGCGATGGTTTCCTGTGCAACGACGTTTTGCGTGATAAAGCTGCCTGTGAAAGCGATGAACAGGCTGATGATCGAAAGATGGATTTTCACGCGAGTAGACTCGATGGAGTTGAAGGTGCCGTTGAGCAACGACTTAAAAAAAACGTCGCATTCTAGGAGTATGGGCGACAGCAGCGCTATATGCCTGTACCGCCAGGGGTTGTGAATAAATAAAGTTTAATGAAGGGGGATTCTGGCGAATCGAATCTGAAAAATTCGTAGTTTGCGCGATCGAGGGAATCGCGGCACAGGCCAACGCCTGTCGATAAGGGGCAGGCGACAAAAACGCTTGTGGGAGCGAGCCTGCTCGCGATAGCTTGGGATCAGCCAATATCAATGTTGGCTGAAACTCCGCTATCGCGAGCAGGCTCGCTCCCACAGGGTTTATGGCTGGATTGAAGCGATATGTCAGCTATGCAGCGTCTCGGCCGCGTACAACGTGTTTTCCAACAGGCAGGCGCGGGTCATCGGGCCTACGCCGCCGGGTACCGGGGTGATCCAGCCAGCGCGGGGCAGGGCGGTCTCGTAGACCACATCGCCCACCAGCTTGCCATCTTCCTGGCGATTGATGCCCACGTCGATGACGATGGCGCCTTCCTTGATCCACTCACCCCTGACCAGGCCGGGTTTGCCGGCGGCCACTACCACCAGGTCGGCACGGCCGACATGGCCGGCCAGGTCCTTGGTGAAGCGATGGGTCACGGTCACGGTGCAGCCGGCCAGCAGCAACTCCATGGCCATCGGGCGACCAACGATGTTGGACGCACCCACCACCACGGCATCAAGGCCATACAGGTCCACGCCAGTGCTTTCCAGCAAGGTCATGATGCCCTTGGGGGTGCAGGGGCGAAGCAGTGGGATACGCTGGGCCAGGCGGCCGACGTTATAAGGATGGAAGCCGTCGACGTCTTTGTCTGGACGGATACGCTCCAGCAGCTTGGAGGCGTCGAGGTGTTCAGGCAGCGGCAACTGGAGCAGAACACCGTCGATGTTCGGATCGTCGTTCAGGCGATCGATCAGATCGGCCAACGCTTGCTGGGTGGTTTCGGAAGGCAGGTCGTAGGCCTGGGAAAGGAAGCCGACCTCTTCACAGTCTTTACGCTTGTGCGAGACATAAACCTGAGAGGCAGGATCGCTGCCGACCAGGATCACCGCAAGGCCGGGCGTGCGCAGGCCTTGCTGGCGGCGCTCGGTGACTCGTTGGGCGATCTGCTGGCGCAGGCTGGCGGCGATCGATTTGCCGTCGATAAGTTGTGCAGTCATTGCGCGTGGTTAACCATCGAGAGGGGAAAAAAAGAGAGCGCATTCTCGCACGCCGGGGCGTGAGGGCAAAGGCGCTTGGTCTGCAAATTCCCCTAACCCCTTTAATTAAATGAATTTTTTTTAAAAAAGAGTTGACGACCTATCAGGCCGTCTATAACATTCGTCGCACTTGTCGGGCACAGCCTAGCACTGGTTAAGAAGGTCGAGCGGAGTTGGTTGTTTCAACTCGGCAAAACTGAAAGCACTTAGTTTGTAATCGTCCAAGAATACAGATTAAAAAGGCGCCCGTAGCTCAGCTGGATAGAGCATCCGCCTTCTAAGCGGATGGTCGCAGGTTCGAGTCCTGCCGGGTGCGCCAATTAGGCAGCTTTGGCACAAGTAAGGCAACAAGGCAATATGGTGGGCGTAGCTCAGTTGGTAGAGCACGGGATTGTGACTCCCGTTGTCGTGGGTTCGATCCCCATCGTCCACCCCATATTCTAGAAAGGCGCCAGATCTAACAATCTGGCGCCTTTGCTTTAAAAGCTTGATACGCGGATGTGGTGGAATTGGTAGACACACTGGATTTAGGTTCCAGCGCCGCAAGGTGTGAGAGTTCGAGTCTCTCCGTCCGCACCATACAAGTCGCTATTTAAATAGCAGAAAACGGCGCAGTACCTGAAAAGGGCTGCGCCGTTTTTGTTTTCGGTGGTTCTGTGTCTGGCGTCGGCGCTATTTTTTGCGGTTGAGCGCAGCGGACGGCTTGTCGCGAATGTGTTTCGTGATGATGCGTAGCATGCCCGTCGGTCTCCTTGTGGGGCGGGGCGCTGCGCGATCGGACACGCCGCTTCTATATATAGAAGCGCTGGCGCAGAGCCTTGGACTGAATCGACTGTATTTGCAATCCGGGTGGGGCATGACCGTTTGTCCCTTCCTAAATCCGGCGCCTGTTTCCAGCGCGTTTTCAGTAGGGTGACTTCTTGAGTTTGACCTACTAGAATGCATGCCCTTGATTCTGGGGTCGGAAACGCCCGGCCAACGTCTGTGCAACGAGGAATATCCATGCAAGTTTCTGTTGAAAATACTTCTGCTCTTGAGCGCCGCATGAGCATCACCGTGCCGGCTGAGCGCATCGAGACTCAGGTCAACAAGCGTCTGCAGCAGACTGCCCAAAAGGCCAAAATCCCAGGTTTCCGCCCAGGCAAAGTGCCAATGAGCGTGATCCGTCAGCGTTACGAAGCTGATGCGCGTCAGGAAGCCGTGGGCGACGTGATCCAGTCTTCGTTCTACGAAGCGGTCGTCGAGCAGAAGCTGAACCCGGCCGGCGCTCCGTCCGTCGAGCCTAAAGTGCTGGAAAAAGGCAAGGACCTGGAATTCGTCGCTACTTTCGAAGTGTTCCCTGAGTTCACGGTTGCCGGTTTCGAGTCCATCGCCGTCGAGCGCCTGAGCGCTGATGTGTCGGATGCCGACCTGGACAAGATGCTGGACATCCTGCGCAAGCAGAACACCCGTTTCGAAGTGACCGAGCGTGCTGCCCAGAACGAAGACCAACTGAACATCGATTTCGTCGGCAAGGTCGACGGTGAAGTGTTCGCTGGCGGTTCCGCCAAGGCTACCCAGTTGGTCTTGGGCTCCGGTCGCATGATTCCTGGCTTCGAAGATGGCCTGGTTGGCGCCAAGGCCGGTGAAGAGCGCGTGCTGAACGTGACCTTCCCCGAGGACTACCAGAACCTGGACCTGGCTGGCAAAGCCGCCGAGTTCACCGTGACCGTCAACAGCGTTTCCGAGCCGAAACTGCCTGAGCTGAACGAAGAGTTCTTCGCCCAGTTCGGCATCAAGGAAACCGGTCTGGAAGGTTTCCGCGCCGAAGTTCGCAAGAACATGGAGCGTGAACTGCGCCAGGCCATCAAGTCCAAGGTCAAGAACCAGGTCATGGACGGTCTGCTGGCTTCCAACCCGATCGAAGTGCCAAAGGCCCTGCTGGACAACGAAGTGAACCGTCTGCGCGTGCAGGCTGTTCAGCAGTTCGGCGGCAACATCAAGCCGGACCAACTGCCTGCCGAGCTGTTCGAAGAGCAAGCCAAGCGCCGCGTCGTGCTGGGCCTGATCGTCGCCGAAGTGGTCAAGCAGTTCGAACTCAAGCCTGACGAAGCCCGTGTTCGCGAGCTGATCCAGGAAATGGCCTCGGCCTACCAGGAGCCTGAGCAAGTCGTGTCCTGGTACTACAAGAACGACCAGCAACTGAACGAAGTCCGTTCGGTTGTGCTGGAAGAACAAGTTGTGGATACTGTTCTGCAGAAAGCTAGCGTGACCGATAAAGCGGTCTCTTACGAAGAAGCGGTCAAGCCGGTGGAAGCTCCACAAGCCGATTGATGGTTCTGCGGTAAGAAATAAACACCCATAAGCCAGCCTTCGTGCTGGCTTATGCGTATTCAAGACATAACTATTTGGGAGTGACTGCGAGACATGTCCCGCAATTCTTTTTATCAGCAGAGCTCTGACATCCAGGCCGCAGGCGGCCTGGTCCCGATGGTTATCGAGCAGTCCGCCCGTGGCGAACGTGCCTATGACATCTACTCGCGTCTGCTCAAGGAACGCGTCATTTTTCTGGTGGGCCCGGTAGAGGACTACATGGCCAACCTGATCTGTGCGCAACTGTTGTTCCTTGAAGCCGAAAACCCGGACAAAGACATCCATCTCTATATCAACTCCCCGGGCGGTTCGGTGACGGCGGGCATGTCGATCTACGACACCATGCAGTTCATCAAGCCTAACGTTTCGACGACCTGTATCGGCCAGGCGTGCAGCATGGGCGCGTTTTTGCTGACTGCTGGTGCCCATGGCAAGCGTTACTGCCTGCCGAACTCGCGCGTGATGATTCACCAGCCACTGGGCGGTTTCCAGGGCCAGGCATCGGATATCGAAATCCATGCCAAGGAAATCCTCTTCATCCGCGAGCGCCTCAACACCTTGATGGCCAAGCACAGCGGGCGCACGCTTGAAGAAATCGAGCGCGATACCAATCGCGATAATTTCATGAGCGCTGAAGCCGCACGTGAATATGGTCTGATCGATGAAGTGATCAGCCAGCGCCCCGCTTAAAATAAGCAGCTCAAAATGAGGTTGATCGGCAGGTCCGATCACCTGCGGGCTTGAAAAAGCCCGCAATTGCCTTCATCTTGTGTTGCAAGCCTATCGGATTTGGATCGATCGAATGACTGACACCCGCAACGGCGAGGACAACGGCAAACTGCTTTATTGCTCCTTCTGTGGCAAAAGCCAGCATGAAGTGCGCAAATTGATTGCCGGCCCCTCGGTCTTCATTTGCGACGAGTGCGTCGACCTGTGCAATGACATCATCCGCGAGGAGGTGCAGGAAGCCCAGGCCGAGAGCAGCGCGCATAAATTGCCTTCGCCTAAAGAAATCAGCGGCATCCTTGATCAGTATGTGATTGGTCAGGAACGTGCGAAAAAGGTACTGGCCGTAGCGGTGTACAACCACTACAAGCGCCTGAACCAGCGTGACAAAAAGAATGACGAGGTCGAACTCGGCAAGAGCAACATCTTGCTGATCGGCCCGACAGGCTCGGGTAAGACCCTGCTTGCCGAAACCCTGGCCCGCTTGCTGAACGTTCCGTTCACCATCGCCGATGCAACCACCCTCACCGAGGCGGGTTATGTCGGTGAAGACGTCGAGAACATCATTCAGAAGTTGTTGCAGAAGTGCGACTACGATGTGGAAAAGGCCCAGATGGGTATTGTCTACATCGACGAAATCGACAAGATTTCCCGCAAGTCCGACAACCCGTCCATCACCCGGGACGTTTCCGGTGAAGGCGTGCAGCAGGCCTTGCTCAAGTTGATCGAAGGCACGGTCGCTTCCGTTCCACCCCAAGGTGGTCGCAAGCATCCGCAGCAGGAATTCCTGCAAGTTGATACCCGTAACATCCTGTTCATCTGCGGCGGTGCGTTTTCCGGCCTGGAAAAGGTTATTCAGAACCGTTCCACCCGTGGCGGCATTGGTTTCAACGCCGAAGTGCGCAGCAAGGAAGAAGGCAAGAAGGTGGGTGAGTCCCTGCGTGAAGTCGAGCCTGACGATTTGGTCAAGTTCGGTCTGATCCCGGAATTCGTCGGTCGTCTGCCGGTCCTGGCAACGCTGGATGAGTTGGATGAAGCGGCGTTGATGCAGATTCTGACCGAGCCGAAGAACGCCCTGACCAAGCAGTATGCCAAGCTGTTCGAAATGGAAGGTGTAGACCTGGAGTTCCGTTCCGACGCGCTGAAATCGGTCGCCAAACGTGCCCTGGAGCGTAAGACCGGTGCCCGTGGGTTGCGCTCGATTCTCGAAGGCGTATTGCTCGACACGATGTATGAAATCCCCTCGCAGTCCGAGGTGAGTAAAGTCGTGATCGACGAAAGCGTTATAGAAGGCAAGTCCAAGCCATTGTATATCTATGAAAACAATGAGCCGGCTGCCAAGGCCGCACCGGACGCTTAAGCGTCCCGCTGCCGGAATAAAGAAGGGGCCTTCGGGCCCCTTTGCTTTTAGCGCGTTTTAGACGTGTCTTAGCGCTTGTTTTTTTTCAAGGCTGCCCCCATCTTGGTTTCAAGCTTACTTCCATCTGTTTCCGGCCCTAGGGCCGCCGTAGAGGCGAAATCATGAAGACAACCATCGAATTGCCTCTCCTGCCATTGCGCGATGTCGTGGTGTATCCGCACATGGTTATCCCGCTGTTCGTGGGGCGCGAGAAGTCCATCGAAGCCCTTGAGGCTGCGATGACGGGTGACAAGCAGATTCTGCTGCTGGCTCAGAGAAATCCAGCCGACGATGATCCCGGCGAAGACGCACTTTATCGCGTAGGTACGATTGCAACGGTTCTGCAGTTGCTCAAGTTGCCCGATGGTACCGTCAAGGTCCTGGTCGAAGGCGAGCAGCGCGGTACTGTCGAACGTTTCAGCGAAGTGGACGGCCACTGCCGGGCCGAGGTGTCGCTGATCGAAGAAGTCGATGCGCCCGAGCGTGAATCAGAGGTGTTTGTCCGTAGCCTGCTGTCACAGTTCGAACAATACGTGCAATTGGGCAAGAAGGTGCCTGCAGAGGTCCTGTCGTCGCTTAACAGCATCGACGAGCCTGGACGGCTGGTCGATACGATGGCGGCCCACATGGCCCTCAAGATCGAGCAGAAGCAGGAAATTCTCGAGATCATCGATCTGTCGGCCCGTGTCGAACACGTGCTCGCATTGCTCGATGGCGAAATCGATCTGTTGCAGGTTGAAAAACGCATTCGCGGTCGCGTCAAGAAGCAGATGGAGCGCAGCCAGCGCGAGTACTACCTGAATGAGCAGATGAAGGCCATTCAGAAAGAGCTGGGTGATGGCGATGAAGGTCACAACGAAATCGAAGAGCTGAAAAAGCGCATCGATGCCGCCGGCTTGCCCAAGGATGCCTTGGCCAAGGCCCAGGCTGAATTGAACAAACTCAAGCAAATGTCGCCGATGTCTGCCGAAGCCACCGTGGTGCGCTCCTACATCGACTGGCTGGTCCAGGTGCCGTGGAAAGCCCAGAGCAAGGTGCGTCTGGACTTGGCGCGGGCCGAAGACATCCTCGATGCCGACCATTACGGTCTGGAAGAGGTCAAGGAACGCATCCTTGAATACCTCGCCGTGCAGAAGCGCGTGAAGAAGATTCGCGGTCCGGTCCTGTGCCTGGTCGGTCCTCCCGGGGTGGGTAAAACCTCCCTGGCGGAGTCGATTGCCCACGCGACCAACCGTAAATTCGTGCGCATGGCCTTGGGTGGCGTGCGTGACGAGGCGGAAATTCGTGGTCATCGCCGTACCTACATCGGTTCGATGCCGGGAAGATTGATTCAAAAGATGACAAAGGTCGGCGTGCGCAATCCGCTGTTCCTTCTGGACGAAATCGACAAGATGGGCAGCGACATGCGCGGCGATCCTGCCTCTGCATTGCTCGAAGTGCTTGATCCGGAGCAGAACCACAACTTCAACGATCACTACCTGGAGGTCGACTACGACCTGTCGGACGTGATGTTCCTCTGCACCTCCAACTCCATGAACATTCCGCCAGCGTTGCTGGACCGGATGGAGGTGATTCGTCTGCCGGGCTACACCGAGGACGAGAAGATCAACATCGCCGTGAAGTACCTTTCGCCCAAGCAGATCCAGGCCAATGGCCTGAAAAAAGGCGAGCTGGAATTCGACGAGGAAGCGATTCGCGACATCATCCGCTACTACACCCGCGAAGCCGGTGTGCGTGGCCTGGAGCGGCAGATTGCCAAGGTTTGCCGCAAGGCGGTCAAGGAACATGCGCTGGAAAAACGCTTCGCGGTCAAGGTCACTGCGGACCTGCTGGAGCACTTCCTGGGCGTGCGCAAGTTCCGCTACGGCCTGGCCGAGCAGCAGGACCAGATCGGCCAGGTGACTGGCCTGGCGTGGACTCAGGTCGGTGGCGAGTTGCTGACCATCGAAGCGGCCGTGGTACCGGGCAAGGGTCAACTGATCAAGACCGGTTCCCTGGGCGACGTGATGGTCGAGTCGATCACCGCGGCACTGACGGTGGTTCGCAGCCGCGCCCGGAGCCTGGGCATTCCCCTGGACTTCCATGAGAAGCGCGACACGCACATCCACATGCCTGAAGGGGCTACGCCCAAGGACGGCCCAAGCGCGGGTGTAGGCATGTGCACGGCCCTGGTCTCGGCCTTGACCGGTATTCCGGTGCGCGCCGACGTGGCCATGACGGGTGAAATCACGCTGCGCGGTCAAGTGCTGGCGATTGGTGGATTGAAGGAAAAACTGCTGGCGGCACACCGTGGCGGGATCAAGATCGTGATCATTCCCGAAGAGAATGTCCGCGATCTGAAGGAAATTCCTGACAACATCAAGCAAGATCTTCAGATCAAACCGGTTAAATGGATTGACGAGGTCCTGCAAATTGCGCTGCAATACGCGCCGGAGCCCTTGCCGGATGTGGCTCCGGAGATTGTCGCGAAGGAAGAGAAGCGAGAGTCTGACTCTAAGGAAAGAATTAGCACGCATTAATACGCATTTGCCTGGGGGGCCTTCCTTGACAGTTTTTTAGAGCCCTTGTTATAAAGCGGCTCTTAAGTGTCTGCAGGCCATTCAGCACTCGTTTTTGCTTTCACCAAAAAAACTTAGAATCATCTCAAATAGATATAAGGGGACTTAGAGTGAACAAGTCGGAACTGATTGATGCTATCGCTGCATCCGCTGATATCCCGAAAGCTGCTGCTGGCCGTGCGCTGGACGCTGTAATCGAATCCGTCACTGGCGCTCTCAAGGCTGGCGACTCCGTTGTTCTGGTTGGTTTCGGCACCTTCTCCGTGACCGATCGTCCTGCTCGTATCGGTCGCAACCCGCAGACCGGTAAGACGCTGGAAATCGCTGCTGCCAAAAAGCCAGGCTTCAAAGCTGGTAAAGCACTGAAAGAAGCCGTTAACTAAGGTTTCGTTGAGTTTATCCGGGTCGGGGTCATGCCTGGCTTGGCAGCGGAGCGGTAATACGACCGGTTGCTACCGGTCTGGCACGCCAGGGCTTGCAGGTTCGAGCCCGGTCCGCTCCGCCAGTTACGAGAAGGCGCATCCTCGGATGCGCCTTTCTTCTATCCGGATTCTACCCACGCTCCACGGTTGCCTAAATTTGAAGTTCAACCGTTTCTGGGGGACGCATGCTGCAGAATATCAGGGACAATTCACAAGGCTGGATTGCCAAGACCATCATCGGGATCATCGTCGCATTGATGGCGTTGACCGGTTTCGAAGCCATTTTTCAAGCCACCTCGAACACCAATGAAGCGGCCAAGGTCAACGGCGAAGAGATCAGCCAGAACGAGCTGAGCCAAGCGGTCGACATGCAACGCCGTCAGCTCATGCAACAGTTGGGCAAGGATTTCGACGCCTCCCTGCTGGACGAAAAAATGCTGCGCGATTCGGCACTCAAGGGCCTGATCGATCGCAAGTTGCTGCTGCAAGGCGCACACGATGCGAAATTCGCTTTCTCCGAAGCTGCGCTCGATCAAGTGGTCCTGCAAACGCCTGAGTTCCAGGTCGATGGCAAGTTCAGCGCCGAGCGTTTCGATCAAGTGATCCGCCAGCTGGGTTACAGCCGTATGCAATTCCGCCAGATGCTGGCTCAGGAAATGCTGATCGGTCAGTTGCGCGCCGGCCTGGCAGGCAGCGGTTTCGTCACCGATGCCCAGGTGCTGGCATTCGCCCGCTTGGAAAAGCAGACCCGTGATTTCGCCACCTTGGACATCAAGGCCGATCCGGCGTCGGTGAAGCTGACCGATGATGAGGTCAAGGCTTACTACGACCAACACGCCAAGGAATTCATGACGCCTGACCAGGTGGTCATCGATTACCTCGAGCTGAAGAAAGCCTCTTTCTTCGATCAGGTCAGCGTCAAGGACGAAGACCTGCAAGCGGCTTACCAGAAAGAAATCGCCAATCTGTCCGAGCAACGTCGGGCTGCGCACATCCTGATCGAAGTGAACGACAAGGTCACCGAAGCCCAGGCCAAGGCGAAGATCGAAGAGGTCCAGGCTCGCCTGGCCAAAGGCGAATCGTTTGAAGCCCTGGCGAAGGAGTTTTCCCAGGATCCGGGTTCGGCGAACAACGGCGGCGATCTCGGCTATGCCGGCCCAGGCGTCTACGATCCGGAGTTCGAAAAGGCCTTGTACGCCTTGAACAAGGATCAGGTCTCGGCACCGGTGCGCACCGACTTCGGTCTGCACCTGATCAAGCTGCTGGGTGTCGAAGCGCCTGAAGTGCCGAGCTTTGCCAGCCTCAAGGACAAACTGACCCGCGATCTGAAGACCCAGCAGGTGGAGCAACGTTTCGTGGAGGCGACCAAGCAATTGGAAGATGCCTCGTTCGAAGCGTCCGACCTGGCGCAACCGGCCCAGGACCTGAAGCTGACCGTCCACACATCGGCCCCGTTCGGTCGTGAAGGCGGCGAAGGCATTGCGGCCAATCGCGCGGTGGTGACCGCGGCGTTCAGCCCGGAAGTGCTGGAAGAGGGTGCCAACAGCACCGCCATCGAGCTGGACCCGGAAACCGTCGTGGTCCTGCGTGCCAAGGAGCACCGCAAGCCTGAGCAACTGCCGCTGGAAAAAGTGGCTGGCCCTATTCGTGCTCAATTGACCAAGGAACACGCCAGCGCAGCGGCCAAGACCCGCGCCGACGAGTTGATCGCCAGCCTGCGTGATGGCAAGACACCGCTGGACAAACCGGTCGACGGCCAGGGCTGGAAAGCCACCGAGGCGGTCACCCGCAACCAGGAAGGCATCGACCCGGCGGTGCTGCAAGCGCTGTTCCGCATGCCCAAGCCTGAGTCCAAGGACAAGCCGACCTTCAGCAGCGTGACCTTGCCTGACGGCAGCCTGGTGGTCGTGCGTCTGAACGGTGTAAACGAAGCGGCGGCACCGACTGACGAAGAGAAGGCGCAATATCGCCGCTACCTTGCGTCCCGCGTGGGTCAGCAGGACTTTGCGGCGTACCGCAAGCAGCTGGAGAGTCAGGCAGATATCAAGCGTTTCTGATTGCTTGTTGAGGCTGGCCGAATCTGGCTGGGCTGTTTATCTGGAAAAACGGTGCTTCTTCAGAAATGGGAAGTGCCGTTTTTTTTTGGTTTTTGAGAGGGGTCGGGTTTTGTGTGTATATCCGCGGACTTGCTCGCGAAGACGTTCCCCCTGTGGGAGCGAGCTTGCTCGCGATAACGGTGGATCAGCTTGCCTGGGTGTTGAATGTGTTGATGCTCCCACAGGGTATTACGGTGTGAACTGACTGGCGGCGCTTGTCAGAAAAATCCCGGAAGAGTACAAATGTACTCCATGACGACTCTCACTCCCCGCCGTACCGCCATCCTGACGTTTATCCGCGAACGCATCGCCGATCAGGGTCAGCCTCCAAGCCTCGCTGAAATCAGCGAGGCGTTCGGTTTTGCCTCTCGCAGCGTGGCGCGCAAGCATGTGCTGGCGTTGACCGAGGCTGGTTTCATCGAAGTCAATCCGCACCAGGCCCGAGGCATTCGCTTGCTGAACCAGCCGTCGCGGCCCGAACTGCTCGATGTGCCGGTGTTGGGGCGAGTGGCTGCCGGCCTGCCGATTGGCGCCGATGCAGAGGTTCACAGCCGCCTGATGCTGGACCCGGCGATCTTCACCAAGGCGCCGGATTACCTGCTGCGGGTCCAGGGCGATTCGATGATCGAGGACGGCATTCTCGACGGTGACCTGGTGGGCGTGCAGCGTACGCCGCAGGCTGCCAACGGCCAGATCGTCGTGGCGCGCCTGGACGGTGAAGTCACCATCAAGCGCTTCGAACGCATCGGCGAGCGGGTGCGTTTGCTGCCGCGCAACCCGGCCTACCAGCCGATCATCGTCGAGGCCGACCAGGACCTGGCGATAGAAGGAGTGTTCTGTGGTTTGGTGAGGCAAGGTTGATGGGCGCTGTCGTTGCGCTGGACACGCTGTTCAACGGCGGCCAGGTCTGGAAGGGCCGGCCTGCGCCGCCGGCTGCCAGCCCGCAACCCACTGGCCATGATGCACTGGACGCGGCGTTGCCCAGTGGCGGCTGGCCGGAAGCGGCGTTGACGGAGCTGCTCATCGCCGCGCCGGGCGTGGGCGAGTTGCAATTGGTTTGGCCGACCCTGGCGCGGCTGGCGGCGGCGGGGGAGCGGATTGTGTTGGTGGCGCCGCCATTCGTGCCTTATCCCCAGGCTTGGCAGAACGCCGGCATCGACCTACGCCAGTTGTCGATCATCCGTGCCGATGGGCGTGAGGCCCTGTGGGCCACCGAACAATGCCTGCGGTCGGGCAGTTGTGGCGCGGTGCTGTGCTGGCCCCGCCAAGCGGACGACCGGGCCTTGCGCCGTTTGCAAGTGGCGGCGGAAACCGGCCAGACCCTGGCATTCGCTTGGCGCCCGATCCAGGAGGCTATCAACCCGTCGCCGGCGGCTTTGCGCATCGCCATCGATACCCGGCCGGCGCAATTGCGCGTGCTCAAGTGCCGGGGCGGGCTGGCCCGTTCGGCCCCGATTGCCTTTGCCACGCTCGCCCCCCAAACCGGGCATTGAGGTTGCGATGCGCTGGGTCTGTATTCTTTTCCCGCAATTGGCGCTGGACGCCGCGCTGCGTCAGCGCCCCGATTCCGACCAGCCCCTGGCCTTGCTGACCGGCCCGGCCCAGCGCCGGATCCTGCAAGCGGTGAACGCGCCGGCACGGGCCCTGGGCTTGCGTCCCGGCCAGACCATGACCGCCGCCCAGGCCTTGAGCAAAGGCTTTGCCACCGCGGAGTACGACGCGGCGCAGATCGAGTATTGGCAACAGTTCCTGGCGGCTTGGGCCTACCGTTTCAGCTCCCAGGTCAGCGTGCATTACCCGCGTACCCTGCTGTTCGAGATCGAGTCGAGCCTGGGCCTGTTCGGGCCTTGGCCGGTGTTCGAGGCGCGCTTGCGCGCCGAATTGACCGAGCTGGGCTTTCGCCATCGCATCGTCGCCGCCCCCAACCCCGTGGCGGCGCGGGTGCTGGCTAATGCCTATGACGCCCTGGTGGTGCCCGATGCCGAGACTTTGCAGCACTGCCTGGGCCACATGCCCGTGGAACGAATTGGCCTGGAGCCCGACGTCGCCACGGCGCTGTCGCGCATGGGCCTGCGCCGCCTGAGCCAGGTCCAGGCCTTGCCCCGACAGACCCTGGCTCGGCGTTTCGAGGCCCAGGTGCTCAAGCACCTCGATGCGTTGACGGGCAGCCGCACCCTGGCGCTGTCGTTCTACCTGCCGCCCGACCGTTTCGACGTGCGCATCGAACTCAACTATGACGTGCAATCCCATCAGGCGCTGCTGTTCCCGTTGCGCCGCCTGACCGGTGACCTGTCGGCCTTCCTCTGCGGACGCGACAGCGGCGTGCAGCGCTTCGACTTGCACCTGGAACACGCCGGGTTGCCGGATACTGTGATCAAGGTCGGCCTGCTCAGCGCCGAACGTGACCCGGCGATGCTCTTCGAACTGGCCCGCGGTCGCTTGGAACAAGTGCAGGTCGAGGCCCCGGTGCGGGGTTTTCGCTTGTGTGCCGAAGACCTGCCGAGTTTCGTGCCCCAGCGCCTGGAACTGTTCGACGAACGCCCGCAACAGTCATTGCCCTGGGAGCAACTGCGGGAACGGCTGCGGGCCCGCCTGGGGGATGATGCCGTGCAAGGCTTGGGGTTTCGCGACGACCATCGGCCTGAGTGCGCCTGGCAGACGACTTCCCAGCCCCGATCCCAGGCTTGTCCGGCGCGCGAGGGCGTGCAGCGTCCCGGCTGGCTGTTGGATGAACCCCAGGCTTTGCCGCAAGGCCAGGCACAAATCCTCATGGGGCCCGAGCGTATCGAGACCGGTTGGTGGGACGGCGCGGATGTGCGCCGCGACTATTACCTGATCGAAACTCGCAGCGGACAACGGGGCTGGGCCTATCGACCGGTGGGCGAGGGCGGGCCGCTGTGGCTGCAGGGCTGGTTCGCATGAGCGTTGAATATGCCGAACTGCATTGCCTGTCGAACTTCAGCTTCCAGCGCGGCGCCTCCAGTGCCCTGGAATTGTGCCGTCGCGCCAAGCAGCAGGGCTATCAGGCCTTGGCGATCACCGATGAATGCACCCTGGCCGGGATCGTCCGGGCCTGGCAGGCGGCCAAGGAGTTGGCGCTGCAATTGATTGTCGGCAGCGAAATCCAGGTCGAGAACGGTCCGAAACTGGTGCTGCTGGTGGAAAACCTGGACGGCTATCAAGCCTTGTGTCGGTTGATCACCCGCGCCCGGCGCCGCAGCGAGAAGGGCCACTATCGCATCGTGCGGGAGGACTTCGACGAGCCCTTGCCGGGGCTGCTGGCGTTGTGGGTCGCCGAGGGCAAGGACGCCGAGGAGCACGGGCGTTGGCTCCAGCCGATCTTTGCCGGGCGCCTGTGGCTGACGGTCCAGTTGCATTGCGGGCAGGACGACCGCCGACGGCTGGCGGACTGCCTGGCGCTGGCCGAACGCTTGGATCTTCCGGCCGTAGCCAGCGGCGATGTGCACATGCATGTGCGCGGCCGTCGTGCCTTGCAGGACACCATGACCGCCATCCGCCACCACGTCACGGTGGCCGAGGCCGGCCAACGCCTGCACCCCAACGGCGAGCGTCACTTGCGCAGCCGCAAGGATCTGGCCGAGCTCTACCCGCGGGCCTTGCTCGACGAAACCCTGGCCATCGCCCGGCGCTGCACCTTCGACCTTGGCCAACTGCGCTATGAATATCCGCGTGAGCTGGTGCCCGAGGGGCATGATCCGGCGTCCTGGCTGCGGGAACTGACCGAGCGGGGCATGCGCGAGCGGTGGAAGGATGGCGTGACAGACAAGGTGCGGGCACAGATCGACAAGGAGCTGAGCCTGATCGCCGAGTTGGGCTATGACAGCTATTTCCTCACCGTGCAGGACATCGTCAGCTTTGCCCGCAGCCGCCATATCCTCTGCCAGGGGCGCGGTTCGGCGGCCAACTCGGCGGTGTGCTACGCCTTGGGCATTACCGAAATCGACCCCAGTCTCACCAGCCTGTTGTTCGAGCGTTTCCTGTCCCGGGAGCGCAACGAGCCGCCGGACATCGACGTCGATTTCGAACACGACCGTCGCGAGGAAGTGCTGCAGTACGTGTTCCAGCGCTACGGTCGTCATCGTGCGGCCTTGACGGCGGTGGTCAGCAGTTACCACGGCGCCGGGGCGGTGCGCGATGTGGCCAAGGCCCTGGGCCTGCCGCCGGACCAGGTCAATGCCCTGGCCGATTGCTGCGGCCGTTGGAGCGACGAGGCGCCGCCGGTGGAGCGCTTGCGTGAAGGCGGCTTCGACCCGGACAGCCCGGTGTTGCGCCGGGTCTTGGGCCTGACCCAGCAATTGATCGGTTTCCCCCGGCACTTATCCCAGCACCCTGGCGGCTTCGTGATTTCCGAACAGCCCCTGGACACCCTGGTGCCGGTGGAAAACGCGGCCATGGCCGAGCGCACCATCATCCAGTGGGACAAGGACGACCTGGACGCGGTCGGGCTGCTCAAGGTGGATATCCTGGCCTTGGGCATGCTCAGCGCGATTCGGCGTTGTTTCGACCTGATCGAGCAGTACCGGGGGCAGCGTTATGCCTTGGCGTCGTTGCCCCAGGAAGATCCGGCGACCTACCAGATGATCTCGCGAGCCGACACCATCGGTGTCTTCCAGATCGAATCCCGGGCGCAGATGTCGATGTTGCCTCGGCTGAGACCCGAGAGGTTCTACGATTTGGTCATCGAAGTGGCGATCGTGCGGCCCGGGCCGATCCAGGGAGGGATGGTGCACCCGTACCTGCGGCGCAGAAATAAGGAAGAAGAGGTGACGTATCCCTCTGAAGCGCTGAAAACAGTGCTTGACCGCACCCTGGGGGTGCCCTTGTTCCAGGAGCAGGTCATGCAGATCGCCATCGTCGCGGCCGACTACACCCCGGGCGAAGCAGACCAATTGCGGCGCTCCATGGCTGCCTGGAAACGTCACGGTGGGTTGGAGCCCCATCGGGAACGCCTGGCGCAGGGGATGAAGAACAATGGCTACACCGCTGAATTCGCCGCGCAAATCTTCGAACAGATCAAAGGCTTCGGCAATTACGGTTTTCCCGAATCCCACGCCGCCAGTTTCGCCTTGCTGACCTACGCCAGCAGCTGGCTCAAATGCCACGAACCGGCGGCGTTTGCCTGTGCCTTGATCAACAGTTGGCCGATGGGGTTCTACAGCCCGGACCAGATCCTCCAGGATGCCCGCCGGCATCAACTGTCGATCCGCCCGGTGGACGTGCGCGCCAGCGATTGGGAGTGCAGCCTCGAGCCCATGGACGGCCGGCAACCGGCGATCCGCATGGGGCTGCGCCTGGTCAAGGGGTTTCGCGAAGAGGATGCCCGCCGTATCGAAGCAGCGCGCCGGCAGCGGCCCTTCAACGACGTGGCCGACTTGGGTGAACGCGCGCAACTCGATGCCCGGGCCCAGGCGCAACTGGCGGACGCGGGGGCCTTGCAGAGCTTGGCCGGGGATCGCCATCGGGCTCGCTGGGAAGTGGCCGGGGTGCAGAAGCAACTGGGCCTTTTCGCCGGTTTGCCCAGCCAGGAAGAACCGCCCGTGACCCTGCCCGAACCCACGCTGGGGGAAAACCTGTTTGCCGATTACGCCACACTGGGCACGACTCTAGGCCCTCATCCGCTGGCCCTGCTGCGTCCCGAACTGCGCGCCCGGCGCTGCCGCAGCTCCCGGGAGTTGCAGGACGTGGAGCATGGCCGCAACGTCAGCGTCGCCGGGCTGGTCACTGGCCGCCAACGCCCGGGCACGGCCAGCGGCGTGACCTTCGTCACCCTGGAAGATGAATTCGGCAACCTCAACGTGGTGGTCTGGCGCGACCTGGCCGAGCGCCAGCGCAAGACCCTGGTGGGCTCGCAATTGCTCAGGGTCGACGGACGCTGGGAAAGCGTCGGCGAGGTCCGCCACTTGATCGCCGGGCGCTTGAGCGACCTGACTGAATTGTTGGCGGGTATCCAGGTGCAAAGCCGCGATTTCCGCTGAGGTTGCTATAACACCACAACCCTGTGGCGAGGGAGCTTGCTCCCGCTCGGCGGCGCAGCCGTCGTAAAACCGATTGACGCGGTGTACCTGAAGGATTGCAGCCGCCTTTTTTGGGGCTGCTTCGCAGCCCAGCGGGAGCAAGCTCCCTCGCCACAGCAAGCATGTCCCAGTCCAGACAGGTCGTCGTCATGACCTCAGCATGAAACCAAACGCCAACCCGACGCTCGAAGCTCTGATCGCAAGGGATTTGTGTGCCGATTCCCTGCAGGTATTTTGAGGTTAGAGTCGACCATGCAGTTTCTATCCCAGAATCACGGGTGCCCTGGGTGGGGCGGTGAGATGGCCGGGCGTATCCGGGCGTTCGATTGGAGCCGAACCGAGTTGGGCGCCATCGAGCACTGGTCCGCCAGCTTGCGCAGCGCTGTCCAATTGTTGTTGGCTTCGCCCCTGCCGATGGTGATGTTGTGGGGCCGCCAGGGCTTCATGATCTACAACGACGCCTATGCCGAGTTCTCTGGCGGTCGCCATCCCTACCTGTTGGGGTGCGCGGTGGAGTTGGGCTGGCCGGAGGTTGCCGAATTCAATCGCCATGTCCTGGACGTTTGCCTGGCCGGCGGCACCTTGTCCTACCGTAGCAAAGAGCTGGTCCTGCTACGCGATGGCAAGCCTGAAGACGTGTGGATGGACCTCTACTACAGCCCGGTGCCCGATGACGACCAATCTCCGGCGGGGGTGTTGGCGATTGTGGTGGAAACCACCGAGCACGTATTGACCGAGCGCGCCCGGCAAGCGGCCGAACGCAGTTACCGCGCGGTCAATGAACGCATCCAGCTGGCGCTCTCGGCCGGGCCCTTGCTGGGGTCGTTCGTCTGGGACATCCAGGCCGACACGTTGTCGGGCGATGAGCGTTTCGCCCGTACTTTCAACTACCCACCCGACTGTTCGCTGGACGCATTGCCCATCGAAATTGCCCGCCAGGGTATCCACCCGGACGACCTTGAAGAGGTCAACCAGCGGGTCGAACTGACCGTGCGCACCGGCGTGTCTTACAGCGCTGAATATCGGGTTCGCCGCCTGGACGGCAACTATCGCTGGGTGCTGGCCAGCGGTCGATGTGAGTTCGATGGGGCGGGCAAGCCCCTGCGTTTTCCGGGGGTGCTGATTGATATCGATGAGCGCAAGACGGCCGAAGCGTCGCTGCTCAAGTTCACCCGCGATTTGGAGCAGCGCGTTGCCAACGAGGTGCAGGCGCGGCTGGCAGCGGAAGAACAGTTGCGCCAGTCACAGAAGCTCGAGGCCATTGGCGGCCTCACCGGTGGCGTGGCCCATGACTTCAATAACTTGCTGCAGGTGATCGCCGGCAACCTGCATTTACTGGCACGCCACGAACGAGACAATGCCAATGTGCAACGACGGGTCAGTGCCTCCATCGAAGCCGTGGAGCGGGGGGCCAAACTGTCCTCGCAGCTGTTGGCTTTTGCCCGGCGCCAGCCCTTGTCACCGGCGGTCTACAACCCTCGGCGCATCTATGAGGGCATGGGTGAGTTGCTGCAACGGGCCCTGGGCGAAACCATCCAGATTGAAGTGAGCCTGCCTCAGGCGCCCTGGTGCATCCACGTCGATCGCAACCAACTGGAAAACGCCCTGTTGAACCTGGCAATCAATGCCCGTGACGCCATGGACGGCGAGGGCACGATCCGCCTGCTCGGCGAGAACATCGTGCTCGATGAAGCGTTCTGCGCCGGTAAGGAAATCCCGACCGGCGACTATGTCCGGCTGTCGGTGATCGATTGCGGTGCCGGCATGCCGCCCGATGTCCTGCAGCAAGTGTTCGAACCGTTTTTCACCACCAAGACCGATGGCCAGGGCACTGGGCTTGGATTGAGCATGGTGTTCGGGTTCGTCAAGCAGAGTGGCGGCCATATCGAGATTTCCAGCGACCTGGGTGAAGGCACGCGGGTGCGGATGTATTTCCCTCGAAGCCTTGCGCCTGAAGTAGGGGAAACCGAGCAATACGACGCGCTTCAGTCCGGCCGGCAAGAGACGATTCTGGTGGTGGAGGACAACGACGAGGTGCGCAGTGCGTCGGTGGACCTGCTGGAGCAGTCAGGCTATCGGACCCTCACGGCCGCCAACGGCGATGAGGCGATGAAACTGCTGCTGGACGGCACCGCGGTGGACCTGATTTTCACCGACGTGGTCATGCCTGGCCTGATCAAGAGTTCCGACCTGGCCGCCTGGGCCAAGGTGCAGAGCCCGCCGGTCCCGGTGCTGTTCACCTCGGGCCATACCCGGGACATCATCTCCCGGAACCATCAATTGAGCCCCGACACCCATCTGTTGAGCAAACCCTACGGCCCGGACGCATTGGCCCGGATGGTCAGGAGCGTGTTGGGCGGTTGATCGCTGCGTTTTAAACAAATGGAACCGAAGCCGTTGCGTCACCTTCGAATGTTCAAGACCGGTCAACCATCCGGCCCTGCCATGAACGAGGTGCCTATGAACGACGATCCCGCAAACACTCAGCCACAGACGCCGTCTGCGCGTAATGATCCGGCCATCGACCCTCAGGTTCCGGGCAAAGCGTCTGATGCCGAGCCAGTCAGTCCTGCCGGAACGGACCAGGCTGACAGCGCCGCCTCTGAGGTCGATCAGAAGCAGCATCACCAGGACAATGACAACACCTTCAGCCCCGGCTTCAAGCCTGATCCGGACCGGCCGAAATCCGGTGACAGCACGGATGCCGATATCGATACCGATGGGGGCTAGGCTGCTTGCCAAAGCGATGGGCAATCTGCATGCAGGTTGACTGTGACGGCCTCTTCGCGAGCAAGCCCGCTCCCACAGTGGTCTTGTGGTGAATATGAGACTCATAAGCGCCCAAGATCCCTGTGGGAGCGAGCCTGCTCGCGAAAGCGGTGGGTCAGCTTGAATCAATGTTGTCTGTGCCACCGTCTTCGCGAGCAGGCTCGCTCCCACAGTGGTCCTTTGGTGAATGCAAAACTCATGAACACCCAAGATTCCTGTGGTGAATATGAGGCTCATGAACACCCACGATCCCTGTGGGAGCGAGCCTGCTCGCGATAGCGGTGGGACTGCCTACATTTATTCAGCCTTGAAGCAATACACCGCCAGCTTGTTGCCATCCAGGTCCCGGGCATAAGCGGCGAAGGCGTTGTCCGCCCAGCCTCGCGGGCCTGGCAGGCCTTCGCAGACGCCGCCGTTTGCCAGGGCGGCCGTATGGAACGCCTGGACCGCCGCGCGGTTCGGCGCTTCGAAGCTCACCGTGACACCGTTGCCGATGGTGGCCGCACTGCCGTTGGCCGGATTGAGGACAAAAAACGACGGCTTGTCGACGCCCCAGATGGAGCCGGCCTCGTTGAGGTCGGCAACACGCTTGAGGCCGATCTCTTTCAGGGTGGCGTCATAGAACGCACGCGCTTTTGCCAGGTTGTTGGTGCCGACGGTGACATGGGTAAAAACGGACATCTTGGTTTCCTTTCTTTGGGTCATTGGGTTTACGAGCGGATTTCAGAAATGAATGACGGTACGAATGCGACCGCAGCCCTAGGTTTCAAGGTCTGTGCTGACATGGAAAAGCATCGTGTTAGTTGCAACGCTATCTACTTGAGAAACGATGAACCTGTGGCGAGGGAGCTTGCTCCCGCTTGACCGGGCTGGCGCTCCAGTGCGAAGCGCTCACAAAATGGGTCTGCTACGCAGCCCAGCGGGAGCAAGCTCCCTCGCCACGGGCTCATCGAACGTCTTGAATGCAACATCAGTCCCTGACCCTGACGATCAGGGCAATATTTCAGATGTCCTTGACCAGCCGCAGCGCATCGTAGATCGCCGCGTGGGTATTACGTGCCGACACTGCGTCGCCGATCCGGAACAGCTGGAAGCGACCTTCGGGGTTGGTCACGATGTCCTGGGTTTTCCCGGCGATCAGGTTGTGCTGTTCGACCGCGCCGTTGTTGCTCGAATGCGGGCGCAGTTCGAAGTACAGGTCGTCCAGGGGCAGGGTGCCGTGGTTGACCACCACTTGATCGACCACGCGCTGTTTGCGCACCTGGCCGTAGTCGCTGCCGAAGTTGGCGATCAGTTGACCGTCGCGCTTCTCTACGGAGTCGACTCGATAGGTCACTGTGAAGGTGACGTTCAGGTCTTGCAGGCTGCGCATGTACGGCACCAGGTTCATCGCCATCACCTCCGGCGAAAACGACCGGTCCGGCGTGACGATCTCCAGTTTCGCACCGCTGTTGGCGATGACCTCGGCCGCCTGTAGCGCCGCGTGGTCGCCGGCGTCGTCGAAGATCAGCACGTTCTGGCCGGGTTTGACGTCACCGGAAATGATGTCCCAAGTCGACACCACCAGCTCATTGCCGTGCTTGAGCACCTCGGTATGGGGCAAGCCGCCCGTGGCGACGATCACCACGTCCGGCGCCTCGGCCATCACGGTCTCGGCTTCGGCCCAGGTGTTGAAATGGAACTTCACCCCCAGCCGTTCGCATTGCGCCATGCGCCAATCGATGATGCTGATCATCTCGCGCCGCCGCTCGCTCTGGGCGGTCAAGCGGATCTGTCCACCGGGCTGATCCGCCACTTCGAACACCGTGACGTCATGACCGCGTTCACCAGCCACCCGCGCCGCTTCCAGGCCCGCCGGGCCGGTGCCGATCACCACCACTTTACGTTTGACCGATGCCTTCGGGATCTCATGGGGCATGGTGGTTTCGCGGCCGGTGGCGGCGTTGTGGATGCAGTAGGCGGCGCCGCCCTGGTAGATGCGATCCAGGCAATAGTTGGCGCCGACGCAGGGGCGGATCTCTTCTTCGCGTTTTTCAATGATCTTGCGCACGATGTGCGGGTCGGTCATGTGCGCGCGGGTCATGCCGATCATGTCCACCTTGCCGGAGGCGATGGCGTGCCGCGCCGTGGCGACGTCCGGAATCTTGGCCGCATGGAACGTCGGGAAACCGGTGGCCGAGCGAATCTCGCCAGCAAAATCCAGGTGCGGCGAATTGCGCATGCCCTGGATGGGGATCACGTCGGTGAGGCCGGCATCGGTATCGATGTGCCCGCGCACGACGTTGAGGAAGTCCACCAGCCCACTGTCCTTGAGCATGTGGGAGATCTGCAGGCCGTCGCTGGCACCGAAGCCGCCGGGCAGGTCTTCATCGCCGGTGTAGCGCACCCCGAGCAGGAAATCTTCGCCACAACGCTGGCGAATGCCACGCAGGATGTCGAAGGTGAAGCGCATCCGGTTTTCCAGCGAGCCGCCGTAGGGCCCGTCGAGATCGTTGGTCAACGGCGACCAGAACTGATCCATGAGGTGCCCGTAGGCCTGCAGTTCCAGGCCATCAAGACCGGCGGCCTTCATGCGTTCGGCGGCATCCACGTAATCCTTGATGATCCGGTCGATGTCCCAGTCTTCCAGTTTTTTCGGGAAGGCCCGGTGGGACGCTTCGCGGCGATGGGACGGCGAGACGACCGGCAGCCAGTCCGCCTTGTCCCAGCGTGTGCGCCGACCCAGGTGGGTCAGTTGGATCATCACTGCCGCGCCGTGTTCGTGGCATTCGTCAGTCAGGTCCTTCATCCATTTGACCACTTCGTCCTTGTACGCCAGCACGTTGTTGAACACCGGCGGGCTGTCACGGGAAACGGCGGCGGAACCCGCCGTCATGGTCAGCGCCACGCCAGCCTTGGCCCGTTCGACGTGATAGGCGCGGTACAAATCCTTCGGCATGCCGTCGACAGGATAAGCCGGCTCATGGGAGGTGGTCATGATCCGGTTCTTGAGGGTCAGGTGCTTGATCTTATAGGGCTGCAGCAGAGGATCGCTGGACATGGTGTTGCGCTCCGGGAACAGAACATCAGGCTTGGTTTGACATAACGGTATGTTGAATGTTCATGTGTGTCAACGATTGAGACACAGGTGTACATTTTTCTTGCGTGGCGGAAAAACCAGGATTACCATCCAGTCGAAACAGGGGTGCACCGGCTCGTGCGGCCGGCCATCTCGCATCGATCCACAGTGCAAGGGGGCTATGGGAAGAACCATGAAAGTGCTCGTTGCGGTAAAGCGTGCCATCGACCCGAATGTAAAAGTCCGGGTGAAAGCCGACGGTTCAGACGTCGAACTCAATGGCGTGAAGATGGCCTTGAACCCGTTCTGCGAGATCGCGGTGGAAGAGGCGATTCGCCTCAAGGAGAAGGGGCTGGCCTCCGAAGTGGTGGTGGTCTCGGTGGGCACGTCGGTGGCGCAGGAACAACTGCGCACGGCCTTGGCACTCGGTGCGGACCGGGCGTTGCTGGTCGAGACGAATGCGCTACTCGAACCGCTCAACGTCGCCAAGTACCTGAGCAAAGTGATCGATCAGGAACAGCCGCAATTGATCCTGTTTGGCAAACAGGCGATCGACCAGGAGAACAACCAGGTCGGGCAAATGGTCGCGCAGTTGATCGGCAGCGGCCAGGCCACTTACGCCTCGGCCGTCAATCAGGTCGACGGGCAATGGGTCGTCGAGCGTGAGGTCGACGGTGGCAGCCAGGTGGTCGCCATCGCCATGCCGGCCGTGGTGACCTGCGACTTGCGGCTGAACCAACCGCGCTATGCCTCGTTGCCGAACATCATGAAAGCCAAGAAAAAACCGCTTGAAATCATTGCCGCCGACACCTTGGGCGCGAGCGTGAAGGAACACGCTCGATTATTAGGCGTAGTGCCGCCGGCGGTGCGCAAAGCCGGGATCAACGTCGGTTCGGTGGCCGAGCTGGTGGATAAATTGAAAAACGTTGCGGGGGTGATTTGATGCGCACATTGGTGATCGCCGAACACAGCGCAGGTCAACTGACGTCAGGGACATGGAGTGCCGTGACCGCCGCCCTGGCGTTGGGCGCCAAGACGGATTTGCTGGTGATGGGCGGGGCGGATGCGTCGGCAGTGGCGCAACAGGCAGCGCTGGCCCAGGGCCTGGACCGGGTGCTGCTCGCACAAGGGGCGATGTTCGAACATGCCCTGGCGGAAAATGTCCAGCCACTGATCACTTCGCTGGTGGCCGAGGGGTATACGCATGTCGTTGCCGACGCCAGCAGCATGGGACGCAATGTGCTGCCACGGGTCGCGGCCAGCCTGGATGTCGGCATGCTGTCCGACGTCACCCACATTGTTTCGGCGGACACCTTCCAGCGCCCCATTTATGCCGGCAATGCCATCGCCACCGTGCAGTCCCTCGATCTGATCAAGCTGCTCACGGTCCGCGCCTCGGCGTTCGCCCAAGCCTTTTCCCATGAACATCGCTGTGAAGTGGTGGCGGTGGAGGGCGGGCAAAGCGCAAGCAATGTGCGTTTCGTGAGCGAACAACTGACGGCCAGCGAAAGGCCGGATTTGTCGAGCGCCCGCGTCGTCGTGTCCGGTGGTCGCGGGATGCAGAGCAAAGAAAATTTCGCCCTGATCGAGCGAGTGGCTGACAAGCTTGGCGGCGCCGTCGGGGCCTCCCGTGCGGCGGTGGATTCGGGTTTTGCCCCCAACGATTTGCAGGTCGGGCAGACCGGGAAAATCGTCGCGCCAGAGCTTTATATCGCGGCGGGCATCAGTGGCGCCATTCAACATCTGGCGGGTATGAGCGGCTCAAAGGTCATTGTCGCGATCAACCAGGACGCTGAAGCACCCATCGCCCAAGTGGCGGATTACATGTTAGTGGCGGATCTGTTCGAAGCATTGCCGGCACTCGAAAAAGCGTTGTGAGTGCTTAACGAAAAACGCTGAACCCGTGGCGAGGGAGCTTGCTCCCGCTTGACCGGGCTGGCGCTCCAGTGCGAAGCGCTCACAAAAGGGCTGCTACGCAGCCCAGCGGGAGCAAGCTCCCTCGCCACGGTTTGTCGACAGTCTTAAGGGAATCTGCATTACCGAAAGAGTTTCGCCAAAGGGCGGAGGAGGGCCGAGCGACCGAAATACATGAGCTGTTCCCATAACTAAAACTTATCCATGCATAACATTAAATCCCTTGAGGAGGGTGATAGCACTCTGCTCTGATGAGGGAACGTTAATTCTTCTGCTGCCCTGCCAATAACTATTAATACAGTACGCGGAGATGCACCATGATGACGTTGTCCAGTAAGACGTGTATCGGCTGGTTTGCCGGCCTGGCGATGGCCGCCAGCAGCCTGATGACCCACGCCGAGGAAGCCACGCCTATCCGCATCGGATGGGTGAATTGGTCGGATACGGAAATTGCCGTAAAGCTGGCGGATACCGCATTGCGCGACCACTTGAAGCAACCGGTCAAATTGGTGCTCGCCGATATTGGCATTCAGTTCCAGGCCTTGGCCAACGGCAATATCGACCTGATCCCGATGGTCTGGCTGCCGAGCACTCACAAGGCGTTCTACGACAAATACCAGGACAAGCTCGAAGACCTTGGCGTGTTGTATGAAGGTCGGATCGGCATGGCGGTGCCAACGTCCATTCCCACCAGCGAGATTGCCAGTGTCGAAGACCTGAACAAGCCTGAAGTACGGGAAAAACTCGGCGGCAAGATCCTGACCTCGGAAGTGGGCAATGGCCAATACAAACTCACGGAAAAGGCCATCAAGGAATACAAGCTCGAGGGCTACAAGATGGTCGCCTCTTCGGAGTCCGGCATGTTGAGCGAGCTGGATCGCAACCTCAAGCGTGACAAATGGGCCTTGATCAACGCCTGGAGCCCGCACTGGATGTTCGCCAAGTGGCCGCTGCGCTACCTGGACGATCCGAAGCAGATTTTCGGGGGCGCCGAGCAGATTCACGCGGTGGCTCGCAAAGGCTTCAGCGCCGAACATCCTGATGTCGCCCGGTTCTTCGCCAACTTCAAGATCCCCAAGGCCGACCTCGAGAAGTTGATGGCGACCGCTCGTGACAGTTCGGCGGACAAGGTCGTTGCGGAGTATTACGCCGCCAACAAGCCGCGCTTCGAGGCGATGTTCGGCAGCCAGACCGCTTCCGCGACACCGGCCCAGTAATGGCCGTCATCCAATAGTTGTGTTGCCGTCCGATGCCCTTTGTGAGGGGCATCGGCTGCATCGAACGAACATTCAGGCGATCCCCTTGAAGACCACCGCTTACCGTCGCTTTACCCTGGATGAAGCGGTCGGCTGGGTGAAGCACCTCTGCGCAGCGAAGGGCTGCTCAGCCGCGGTTGCCCTCTCATTGGCCCACGCCACCGTGGCTGCGCAAGCGCGCGGTAACCAGGCCGTGGGGTTCCGGCATCTTGCCGATTACTTGTCGGGCTTTTCCTCCGGACGCATCGATCCACGTGCCGAGCCAAGTATCTCCCGCGCTGGCGCGATGATCTTCAAATCCGATGCCCAAGGCGGAATTGCCCAGTTGGGGGTCGATCGCTGTTTCGATTCGCTGTGCCATGCCGCGCACGCCAATGGCATGGCCACGTTGAGCCAATGCAACAGTTTTACCAGCGGTGAGTTGGGCGACTACACGCTGCGGTTTGCCCAGGCCGGGCTGATTGCCTTGGCGGTCGCAAACGGACCGGCGCTGGTGGCCGTTCCTGGCGCCAAGGGCAAGACCTACTCGACCAACCCGCTCTCGTTTGCCGCGCCCTCGGCCGATGGCATCCCCTTGTTGTTCGACCAGGCCTGCAGTGCCGCGGCATTCGTGAACATCGCCCACGCCGCTTCGACGGGCAACGATATTCCCGAGGGTTGGGCGGTGGATCAGGAGGGCAACGGCACACGTAATGCCCTGGCGGCGCTGGGCGGTGCGCTGCTGCCTTTTGGCGGTTATCGTGGGGCCAACCTGATGCTCATGGTCGAGGTTCTGGCGGCGGGGCTCACGGGCGCCAACTGGTCGCTGGATGCGCCGGACTTCAACCAGGGAAACCAGACGCCTGGCTGTGGCCTGTTGATCCAGCTGCTGGCGCCGGATTTCTTTTCGGCGGGATTCGAGCTGCGGCTCTCAAGTCAACTGACCCGCCTGGCGCAGATGGGCGTCCACAGGCCGGGATGGGAACGGCAACATTCAACGGTCACCGCGCAGAATGATGGGATCAGTGTTCCCGTTGACCTGCTGGAACAACTGAGTTGTCTGTAAGCCGCTCCGATACGTCGCTCGGGAAATGGGATCGAAACGATGATGAATAGCACTGAAAATCCAGCGTGGGGTCAGGACATTCTCCGCAGCGGCGACTCGCTCAGGTGTTCGCTTCAAAACATCCTGTCGGGCAGCGGCTGCGATGAGGCGCAAGCGCATGTCGCGTCCCTGAAGGCGGCCCAATGGACGATCAGGACGGCTGCGCAAGCTTCAAATGCACTGCCAGGCTTTTTGGCGTCCCACTTATCCGAGGCACTTGAAGCTGCGCCCAGGACCGATGATGACCTGCTGTCGATACGGGGTGCGTTAGGCACGCTCTTGCCCCATGTCACCTGGATGAATCGCCAGGCCCGGGCCGACCAGGACAGCGCTTTCGTGGAGCGGCATCGCCACGGGATGATCGCCGGCCCCGGAGGGTTATTTGAATGTTCCACCCTGACCTTGGGATTGGCGCTCATGCTGCCCGAAACCTGCTACCCCTATCACCAACACCCGCCTGCCGAGTTCTATCTCGTCCTGTCGCCGGGCGAGTGGTATCGGGAGGAGGTGGGGTGGTGGAGTCCTGGCGCGGGAGGTTTGGTGTTCAACCCGCCCTCCTGTGTCCATGCAATGAAGTCGAGGGATGTTCCACTTCTGGCCCTGTGGGGCTTGATGCACTAGTGCTTCGTTATAAGAAACGATGAACTCACTGCCCATCTACAGCCTATCGAAGTCGCCCGCCATGAGTTGATGTAGGTTCTGCACGTTTGAGCTCCATCGACATCCGCTCACCGTCTACGCGGAGGCGGTGACGGTCCGGGAATGCGATGCGTACCCAGGCAGCGCTCATAGTTCGTGGCGACGTTCCCTCGACGGGGGGTAACCAAAAAAGGCGCTGTAGCATTTACTGAAATGCGGGGTTGAGACAAAGCCGCAGGCAATTGAAACATCGATGATCGCCAAGCGTGAATTCTGTATCAGGTGTTGGGCGCCTTTAAGTCGCAGTTCCAGGTAATAGCGCTGGGGAGGGACGCCCAATTGTTCCTGGAAAAGTCGTTGCACCTGACGTCTTGATAATTGAACACACTCGGCAAGTTGATCCGGGCCCAGCGGTTCCTCCAGGTTACTCTCCATCAAGGTGATGATTTCTCGTAGCGGGGCGCTGACCTTGCCGTCTTGCACCTGTACTGAAGTCCGAAACCTGGATTGGTCATGATCCAACAGGTCAAAAACCGCGTTCGCGACGTTCTGATCAAGCGCTTTGTAAAGCCACTTCATCATCATCTGAAAAGCGCCCGCGGGACTCGCCGCCGTGAGCCGGTCTCGATCGAATACCACGGCGTCCAACGTGACGTTCGTGTTGGGCGAAAACTCGGATAACGCGATCCGTTGTTCTGCGTGAATGGCACAGCGGTAACCGTCCAGCAGCCCGGCCTTGCCCAGATACCAGGCGCCATTCCATAGCCCTCCGAGCGCGATGGGCATGCTGGCGAGTTTGTTCAATAGTTTCACCAACCCATCAGGCACGACTCTAGGCGTGCGCAACCCTCCGCAGACAATCATCAGATCCAGGGCGGCGATCCTGATGTCGGTCAGGGGGGTATCCGGCCTGATGGGGATGGCCAGGTCGCTCATGACTTCGGAGTCGTTGCGACTGAATGTATGCACTTTTACCGAGCCTGGCCGGATCAGATTGGCCGTCACGAGCACGTCCAGGCATTGCGTGAAGCACGTCAGGGAAAAGTTCTCAAGCAAGAGAAAACCGATGCTTGATGGTTTATGGCCTTCAATTAAATGGCTCATCAATCAAGCTTCATATGCGCAGAAAGCTGTCGTCGAAGGGGTAATGCGTCAACAATTCATAGCCGGTTTCAGTGACCAGTAATTGGTTCTCCAACTTGATGCCATCGCGGCCACCCACTTCACCCACGTACGCCTCGACACACAGGGCCATGCCTGCTTGCAGCTCGCCCTCGTATCCGTAGGATTCCAGGTCCTCCGGATAGCGGACACAGGGGTACTCGTCACACAGGCCGACACCGTGGAGCAGCACGCCGTACCGCTGGGCGCGGCAGGACTCGGGGAGCCGATGGGCCTTGGCGGTCAGTTCCGTGAAGCGTACGCCTGGCTTGATCAACTCGGTGTTATGGACGATATGGTCATGGGCAATTCGATACAGGCGTCTCTGTTCGGCCGTGGGCTCCAGTCCCCCACAAATCCAACTGCGAGACATGTCCACGCACATGCCGTAGGTGCCGATCAGATCGGTGTCGAACGACAACAGGTCGCCGTCGCTCAACACCCGTGGGCCAGACTCCTGGAACCAGGGGTTGGTGCGAGGGCCGGAACTGAGGATGCGCGTCTCGATCCATTCGCCACCACGGCGGATATTGCCGGAATGCAGGGCGGCCCAGACATCGTTTTCGGTCACGCCGGCGCGCATCGCCTGGTGCATTTCGGCCACTGAGGCTTCACACGCGGCCACCGCGCAGCGCATTGCCTTGATTTCATCCGGGCCTTTGATCATGCGCGCGAACTCGGTCACTTCCTGGCCGCTGCATATCTCGATCGCCAGGTCATCCAATGCGCGCACGCCAGCAACTTCGATTCGATCGACCGCAAGCCGGCGGTTGGCTCCGGCGTGCTGGCGCAGCAACTCGTCCAGTTGTGCGGCGAAATGCCTGGCGTGTCGATCGGTGTGCTCGCCGGTCTCGAAAAAGAAAAAAGACGCGCCGCTGCGCAATTCTGTAATCAGCGGCAAATGGGCGGAAAGGTGATCGCAGCCATGGAAGTCCCACAACACGAGGTGCCCACTGGCGGCGACGAAGCAGGCCCGCGCGGGGTTATGGGCCGTCCATAACTGCATGTTGGTGGTGTCGGTCGCGTAGCGGATATTCAGCGGATCGAATAACAGAATGCCGCCCAGGTCACGGGCGACCAACTGATCAACCAGTCGTTGCAATCGATAGGTACGCAGGGTGGGCAAATGGGGCGGCTCCAGGCCCAAACGCTCCCACTCCGCGAACGCCAGGGGAGTGGGGCCTATTTCGACGCGGTCGTTGTCATTGACTGAGCCATCTTTTTTTAATGCGGTTGCGCGCTGCCTGGCCGGGTCGATGCGTCGAGCATTGGGTGGAATCGAAAAAGGTGAAGGGGTCATGATGGCGTCCAGTGTTCAGTCTGCTAGAAGTATTGTCAGCTGTGCCGGCCTCATCGCGAGCAGGCTCGCTCCCACATTCCTTCGGCGTACACATGACCCTGTGGAGCAAGCTCATTCCCACATTCCTCCGGCGTACACATGACCCCTGTGGGAGCGAGCCTGCTCGCGATGAGGCCAGTACAGCCGCCACAAAATCGCGATCTCGATCAGGTTATGAAGCATCGATCCAGATGGTTTTCAGCTCGGTGTACTGGTCATGGGCCCAGACGGATTTGTCGCGCCCCCCAAAGCCAGACTCCTTGTAGCCGCCGAACGGCGTGGAGGCGTCGCCTTCACCGAAACAGTTGACCGTGACCACGCCCGCACGAATTTCCCGCGACAGGCGCAAGGCATTGCGCAGGCTGCCGGTATAGGCGGAGGCCGCGAGGCCGTAGACCGTGTCGTTGGCCAGCCCGATGGCTTCGTCGATCGAACTGAAGCTGGTCACGCTGAGTACCGGCCCGAAGATCTCCTCGATAAACAGGCGACTGTCACGTTCGACGCCATCGATGATGGTCGGCTGCACGAACACGCCGGACTCGGTCTTGCCCCCTTGCATCACATTGAGTTTGTGCTCGGCTGCGTATTCCAGATAAGAACGGACTTTGTCGAAATGGGTTTTGCTGATCATGGCGCCGAGGCGATTTTCAGGATCGAGCGGGTCACCCATTTTCCAATCGCGCAGGTGCTTGCCGATCAGTTGCAGCAGTTCATCCTTGACGTCTTCATGGACGATCAGCCGCGAGGAGGCCGAGCAGTTCTCGCCCATGTTCCAGAAAGCGCCAGCCGTCACATACTGGGCCACCTGATCAAGGTCTTCGCAGTCGTTCATCACCACGGCGGGGTTTTTACCCCCCAGTTCCAGCACGACGCGCTTGAGGTTGGACTCGGACGCGTACTTGAGGAACAACCGGCCGGTGTCGGTCGAACCGGTGAAGCTGACCATCGCCACATCCATGTGCCGACCGATTGCCTCGCCAGCCTCCCGGCCGCCGCCAGGGGTGATGTTGAACACGCCTGGCGGAATACCGGCCTGATGGGCCAGTTCGGCCACACGCAGCGCGGTCAGGGTGGTTTCCTTGGCCGGCTTGACCACGATGGAACAGCCGGCCGCCAAGGACGGGCCAATCTTCCAGGCCAGCATCAACAGAGGGAAGTTCCACGGCAGGACCAGGCCGACGACGCCGATCGCTTCGCGCACCACCAGGGTGACCGCACCGTGGCCGGTCGGCGCGGTGCTGTCGTACACCTTGTCGATCAACTCCGCATGCCAGCGCAGGGTATGGATCGTGTCGGGCACATCGACGTTCTGGCATTCACTGACCGGCTTGCCGCTGTCCAGGCTTTCCAGCACGGCGAGCTCGTGGGCGTTGTCTTCCAGCAATTGGGCGAAACGCAGGAGCACCTGCTTACGTGCGCCGGGCGACAGCTTATGCCAGCGACCATCCTCGAAGGCTTGCTTGGCGGCGGCTACGGCAACGTCGACGTCACGGCTATCGCACGCCGCGATCTCGGCAAGCTGTTCACCCGTGGCCGGGTTCGTGGTGATGAAGGTTTTTCCAGAGAGGGCATCACGGAACTCGCCGTTGATGAACGCCTGGGTCGGGAATTTCAACTGGGCGGCGATGGCCGCGTACTGTTCTTTGCTCAGTAAATCAGCCATTTCAGGCACCTCCAGTGATCTGCGCGATGTTGCGCTTGAGCTCGGTGACGACGGCTTGCAGCGCCTGCTTTTCCTCAAGGTCCAGGCCATGCAGAGGGGCGCGCAGGCCACCGGTGCGCAAGCCGTTCAGTTCACAGCCGTACTTGATGGACTGGACAAACTTCCCGCCTTCCAGGAAGTCCATCAGCGGCATCATCGCCGCCATGATGCGGCGGCCTTTGTCGAAGTCCTTCTCGACAACGCAGGCCTCGTACAACGCGACGTGCTCGCGGGGGATGAAGTTGGAACCGGCGCACACCCAACTGCGGGCGCCCCAGGCGAAAAATTCCAGGGCTTGATCGTCCCACCCGCATGACAGGGCGATGTGCGGGTACTTGCAGGCCAAACGGTGCATCTGGGCCATGTCACCGGAGCTTTCCTTGATGGCAACGATGTTTTTCACATCGCCGACCTCGTCAAAGAATTCCTCGCCCATGCTCACGCCCATGCGGCCTGGATAGTTGTAAAGCATGATGGGCAGACCGGCGGCGCGGTCCACCGCCTTGACATGCAGGGCGATCTCTTTTTGTGTCGGCAATGCATAGGGTGGCGAGCCCACCAACAACGCATCGGCCTTGATGGCCTTCACCGCTTCGGCGTAGGCGACCGAGTCTTCAGTGCGGATGGCGCCGGTACCGACGATCAGCGGCAGACGACCGCGCAATACGTCCTTGGCCTGGGCGGCCAGGTCGAAACGCTCCTGGGCAGTGTGTGCGTAATATTCGCCGGTCGAGCCGCCGATAATGATGCCGTGGACCTTGGCGTCGACCAGATACTCCAGGACTTCGGCGAAGGCGGTCTTATCGATACTGCCGTCAGCGGTCAGCGGCGTAACGGCCGGTGTGTAAATGCCTTCAAACTTCATTGATCTCGCTCCAGTTAGTGTCACTGCCTATCAAGCGGCGCTAGCCAGTCAGCGCAGCCTTTTTTAACCAAGAGAACCGCTCGCAGAAGACCGAGCGAGCAGCGCCAACGTCTTCAAGTTTTTTCGATATGGTTAACTTTCTTTACCCGCTCGGTATTGCCCCCAGCGCAAACTTATATTGACGCCCGCTGCAACCAGCGGGGCGGGTGGATTAGGGCAGGGGCCGGGTGATTTCAAGACAAAATCAATGAGCTCGGATTGTTCTCCAGCCAGCCAATCCGCCAAGAGTTTGCCGGTCGCCGTCCCGCGGGTAACACCTAGTCCGTTGCAGCACAGAGCTCCGTAGACGTTGGGTGAAAGTTCACCGAAATAACCCATATGGTTGCGTGAAAGAGCCAGTGCGCCGCCCCAGGTATAGTCGAAGTTCATTTCAGGCAACATGGGAAAGCGTTGTTCAAAAGAGGCCTGATGCCGGGCGACAAAGCGTTTCAAGTATTTTGCATCGCTGCGGCCGTCCGGGTTGAAGCTGAAACTGTTACGGATCAAAAGACGATTGTCCGGTGTGCGACGTACCGTGGTGCCGAATGGATCCGCAGGAATGACACCCCAATAAGGCCGTCCGCCAAGACGAGCTTGTTCTTGCTCGGTCATGGGGCGGGTCAGGCTGGCATAGGTGAACACCGGCAGCATGCGGCCCTTCAGGAAACCGAAACTCATGCCAAAGGCATTGTTGGTCAGGATCAGTTTGTCCGCAGTGATTGAGCCCGCAGCATGCGTGAGCACCGTTTTCGTGCCGTACTCCACGTGAGTGATCGCGGTGTTTTCGTACAGCGTCACGTTACTGGGAAGGCTGTCGGCCAAACCTTTGACCAGTGCCGAAGGCTGAAGCAAAGACGTCCCCGGCGTAAATAAGGCCTTGCGGTAAAAATGCGTGCCGATATGTTCGGGCAGTTCGCCAGCCTCAATCATCTGGTAGGGCTGATCGAGTTTATCGAGCCCGCGACGGTAGGCCTCCAGGACGGCGATGCCCCGTGGTTCAACGGCTGCCTGATATTTACCACAATGTTTCATTTGGCAATCGATGCCGTGGCGTTCAACTAATTCTTTTAAATAATTCAGGCCACTCAGGTTAAGTTTCAGTGTGGTTTTCGCCGTGGCGATATCGCCGATGTAATCCTCGGCGGCGATGTCATGGGGCAGGTCGATAGCGAACCCGGCATTACGACCGGAAGTGCCAAATCCCACTTCCTGAGCGTCGATCAACACGATCTGATCGTCGGGGAAATGAGTCGCGAGCTGCCGGGCGGCGGCAAGGCCGGTGAAGCCGGCACCGACAATCACCCAACGGGCACTGCCATGGCCTTGATGGGCGGGCTTGATTTGGCGCCCCTTGCTCAAGTGGTACCACCCGCAAGATTGATCATCGGCAGGCAATGAAGATACTTTTAACATTTCAAGATCCTGTTCATTCAACCGAGCCGATGCCAGTCATGCAAAAAAGGGTGCTCGATAACTTCACGTGAGCTGAGAATCCACGTAAGTGTTAAAACTTTGCAGTTCAATTAACTATGTTTGAGGCGAAGTGCGGCTACGAACGCAATGCTATTAAAGGCCGGGGCCGTCATCGACGTGCCCCACCTCGATAGGCTTATTATTTGCTGGCTTGTGTCGCCGCAGCGCGAGCCGTTTGCAACCAGGCATCAAATTGCTGCCGATGGGCGGCAACCCACTCCTTGGCATGACGGCGGATATCAGCAGGCTTTTTCTCGCCCTGTTGCATTTTCAAGTTCTGGGCGCTTTCGTCAGCGGTGGTAATTTGCATCACCGAAAGGAACTTCAACGCCGCTGGATTCTTATCGGCGAAGTCTTTGTTCAACACGGCCTCGACCTTATCGACTGCAAAACCGAGATTCTTGCCCTTGTACATCGTGTCGACATCATTCTTGCCATCAGGCAGGTCGGTTTTCGGTACTTCCAGCCAGACCACATCCTTGTCTTCGACCAACACATTGGCAATCCATTGTGGAACCCAAGTGAAGTAGAGAATCGGTTGCCCTTCCTTATAACGCGTAATGGTGTCAGCCATCAGTGCGAAATAGGAGCCCTGGTTGACGGTGACCGTTTTATCCAGGCCATAGGCTTTCATATGATGGGAGATAATCAGCTCGCAGCCCCATCCAGGGTTGCATCCCGTCATGTCTGCCTTGCCGTCGCCGTCGGTGTCGAACAGTTTGGCGATTTCCGGTTTTTTCAAGTCAGTGATGTACTTGATGTTATGAGCTTCAGCGGTCTTCTTGTCGATCAAGTAACCTTGGAGCACGCCGGGCATGATGTCGCCCGCCTTGACCATGGTCTTGTCGCCCCCGGCCTGCTGATAGAACTTATCGTGCAATTTGTCCCACAAGTGCACCGTAAAGTCCGCATCACCACTGCCCAGGGCCATCATCATGACGCCGTACTCGGTCTCCTTGGGTTCTTGCACTTTGTAACCCAGCTCTCGGAGGCCTTCCATCGCCACTTCGCCGCGGAATCGTTCTTCAGCGATAGAGGGGAAGATAGGAGTGATCTTTACACCGTCGCCCGGTTGGTTGGCCGAGGCGTTTGCGCAAAGCGACATCGCCGCGATGGAAAGGACTGCAGCGCAGTTGAGAATGCTACGGGAAAGCTTGAATTCAGACATCTTCGCGTACCTTTTTGGTTTTATCTTCGTGTGCGGCAGATCGAATACGAGGGTTTAAGCTGTCTTGCTCCTTCCCACCGGTTGTTTCGCCCCGAACAAGCGCAGAACAAAGCCGACAGGACCTGTGTGATACCAGCGCAGGCTTGGGTCGGCCCCGGTGCGTGCCCCCATGGCTTGGGTCAGGCGGTCAAGGAAGATGGCGAGCAGCACCAGGCCAGTCCCGCCGACCGTGGCCAAGCCCATGTCCAGGCGGCCGATGCCGCGCAGGACCATTTGGCCAAGGCCGCCCACCGAGATCATCGAAGCGATCACCACCATCGACAGCGAAAGCATCAGGGTCTGGTTGAGTCCCGCCATGATGGTGGGCGTCGCCAGGGGCAACTGGACGCGGGTCAGCATCTGCCGCGGCGTGCAGCCGAACGCGCGGGCCGCTTCTATCTTGTCCTCCGGGACCTGGCGGATGCCCAGGTTCGTCAGGCGCACCAGAGGGGGGAGGGCGAAGACAATGGTGACAAGGATGCCCGGCACGTTGCCGATGCCGAACAGCATGACGACAGGCACCAGGTAAACGAACGCCGGCAGTGTCTGCATGGCGTCGAGTAGGGGGCGCAGGAGCTTTTCCAAGTTGTCGCTACGGGCGCAGAGAATACCCAGGGGTATCCCTAGCAGGGCACAAAAGAACACCGAAGTCAGTACGAGCGCCAAGGTAGTCATCGACTCGGACCAGACGCCGATAAGGCCCAGTAGGGTGAGCGTCACAAAACACAGCAGAGCCATGCGTTTGCCGGCTAGCTGCCATCCCAGCAAGGAAGACAGAATGATCCCGATGCTGGGTGGGATGCTTTGCAGTGTGTATTCGACGCCGTTCAGTACCTGGTCAATCGGCCAGCGGATGGCGCGGAACACATCGCGAAAGTTGTGTACCAGGAAATTGAGGGTGCTTTCCACCCAGTCACCCAATGGAATAGTGAGGACTTGAAACGGGTCGAGAAAACTGAATTCGGACATCAGGGTTTACCTCTTCATCATCACCGCAGCGGCGTTATGAAGGCCGCAGGTACTTCAGGTCAGGGACGCGCCAGCGTAGAAGGGCGCGCCTGTATTAATGGCGGCTCAGCGTTTGCAGCAACTGGCTCTTCGACAGGGTTCCGGTGAGCGCCCCCGAACGGTCGAGTACAGGGACCGGGTAGGGCAGGTTGGCTGCGATTTCCAGTACTTCGTGCAGGGGGGTATCGGTAAAGACGGGATGCTGTTGGTGCTGGGTGTAATGCGTGCTGCCACCTGCGCCGCTGGTATCGATATCCACGACCCCGAGCAATTGCCCGCCTTCATCGATCAAGTAACCGAACGGTAGGCCGGCCTTGAACTGTGGCGCTTGGCCGTTCAGCTTGCGAACCCATTCCGGATCGAGCCTGGCCACGTCGCCTGCCTTGAGGATCCGTGAGCTGTCGAAGCCTTTGAAGAAGGTGCGGACATAGTCGTTGGCCGGTTGACTGATCAGCTCTTGAGGCGTGCCGATCTGTACCACCTGACCGCCCTCCATGATCGCGATGCGGTGACCGATGCGAACGGCTTCCTCAATGTCATGGGAAATGAAGATGATGGTGCGCTTCTGTTCTGCCTGCAGGCGGATGAGCTCTCCCTGCATCTCGCTGCGGATAAGCGGGTCCAGGGCGGAAAAGGCTTCATCCATCAGCAGGATGGTCGGGTCGTTGGCCAGCGCGCGGGCCAGGCCTACCCGTTGTTGCATGCCGCCGGAAAGTTGATGCGGATAACTGTGCTCCTGTCCGGCAAGACCGACTTGGCTGAGGGCTTCCCTGGCGCGGCTATGCCGCTCCTTTTCACTGATACCGGAAATTTCCAGGCCAAAGGCAGTGTTTTCCAGAACGCTCATGTGCGGCATCAAGGCAAAGGATTGGAACACCATGCCCATCTCTTTGCGGCGAACATCCAGAAGAGCTTTATCAGCCAACCCGGTAATTTCGCGGCCGTTCAGATAAATGCTGCCTGACGTGGGCTCGATGAGGCGGTTGAACAATCGCACCATCGTCGACTTCCCGGATCCCGAGAGCCCCATGATCACAAAGATTTCGCCACGCTTAACCGCAAAGCTGGCGTCGAAAACACCAATCACTTGACCTGTTTTCTCAAAGACATCTTTTTTACTGGCCCCTGCGGCGAGCATTTTCATCGCCGCGTCGGGGTGTGCGCCAAATATCTTAAAAACATTCTTAACTGAAATGATTTCGTCTGGACTCGTCATTGCGTCCCTCCTTTGCGTATAACGCTACAAGCGCACGAAATCGAATTGAATTCGAACGTTGGTAATTTAGGCGGGCAGTAATAAAAGATGGATCTGCGCATGACATGTACCTGTTTTTTATTGTTTGCCCTTGGGCTCGGGCTTTTTTTCAATCTATAAGTATCCTGGTTTTAAATCCAACAACATTTACAGGGCTTTATGGATAACCTAACGTTATCCAGACCCGCCGAAACGACCGCCTTGGTCCAATCACGACGCGTTGGTATGGCCTGGGCTAGGCTATTGAGTTAGGCTCCGCCGCTTCCGCGGATGACAGGAGGATGAGGGCTTACCATGCTCAGCAGACACGTAGACCCTGATACATTGCTGCTTAGAATGCCTTCCCTTCGGGCTGTCAGAGCATTTGTCGCCGCCGCTAAATATGAAAGCTTCACGCGGGCAGCGGAGGCGCTGTGCGTATCGCAAGCCGCGATCAGTCGGCAGATTCGAGAGCTTGAGGAGTCGTTGGGCGCTCAACTGTTCATGCGTGCCGGGCGCACGGTAGAACTAACCGCCGAGGGAAAGATTTTTTTCGAGGCGGCGCAACTGTCCTTCGTTAATATCGCACAGGCGGCTGAAAGGATTCGTACCGCGCCGACGCAGAAACATATCCTGACGGTTTGTTGCTCACCGGCCTTTTCTGCATTATGGCTGTCAGAGCATCTTCCGGAGTTTCGTGCGACTAACCCGGATATTGAGTTCAATCTGATTACCACTCAGAACTTTGTGAATATGGAGCCGGGCATAGAGCCGGACATCATCATTTCAAAAATTCGCAAAGTGGGAGACGGGTACAAGAGTCATCAGTTGTGCCACGATATTATTTATCCAGTTTGCTCTCCGGCGTTTTTGGACGCGCATCCCGAACTGACCTCGCTGGAAGGGGTGCGCGATTCTTCGCTGCTCAACCTGAGTCCCTATGGACGGTCGGGCGTGGCTGAACATGTGGATTGGGGGGTATGGCTGGCTTTTCTGAACGTTGATATCGATGAGCGTCCTTCCGACTGTCCACCTATTTTTCATGCCAATGATTACAACCTGATCATGAACATGGTCCTGACCCATCAAGGCGTCGCACTGGGCTGGAACCAGCTGGTCGGGGCAATGGTCGAGCGAGGGCAGCTCGTTCGCCCTGTCGAGCATCAAGTGACGCTTCGAAACAGCCTTCATTACGTGGCCTGCAATGAAAGGACTGAATACGAAGATGCCTGTCGGAGAGTGCGCGACTGGATTCTTTCGAAATTTTCCAGGTGGAGTGTGTGAATTTTCCTCCCATTTATGTCTTCCCGGTCGGTAGCGCAATTGTAAGCAAAGTAGTGTCCGGATTCGCTGGGTCATAACGCTAAGTTATCAGTTGAGCGACGAAAATGTAGTTTTGCCGACTGGATAGGCTGTCGTACCCTTCGTGTTAAACATGGCTAAAAATATTTATTCAGCGGCTGCGTTGGACGAATCTGCGCGCAGGATCCGTTGGCCATGACACCGTTTTCTGGGCGTACTTGCCATTAACTCTCAGGTTGATGTGTAGAGGATAATAATGAATACCAAAGCTTGCGTGACCGACCTGATTAAAAAGCGTAAGGCGCGTCACGCGCTTCCCCGTGAACTGTATATTGAGCCTGAGGTTTTTCGTCAGGATCTTGAGCAGATCTGGCACAAGGACTGGATTTTTGCCGGGCATACTTTTGAGCTTGAAAAGCCCGGGCAATACTTGACGCTGCAGATCGGCGACTATCCTGTCTTGATCATCAGGGATAAAAGTGGCCAGGTGCGAGCATTTCATAATGCTTGTCGTCATCGTGGCTCTAAAGTTTGCGAACACGCCCAAGGAAAAGTCGCGAAACTGGTTTGTCCTTATCATAAGTGGACGTTCGAACTGGATGGCAGCCTTTTGTTTGCCGGTAATATGGGGGGCGATTTCGACAGGACGCAATACAATCTGAAACCTGTTCATTGTGAAATTGTTCACACCTACATTTATGTCTGCGTCGCTGACGAGGCGCCTGAGTTCGAAAGTTTCAGGCACTCTGTAAGTCCTTTCATCGCCCCGCATTTCCTGGATAACTGCAAGGTGGCTTTTGAGTCAAACCTCATCGAAAAGGGTAACTGGAAGCTCGTATTTGAAAACAATCGCGAGTGTTTCCATTGTGACGGTACGCATCCCGAGTTGATGAATTCCTTTGTCGAGAACCTTTCGGTGGCCGGGGTCGGGGGCGAAGATGATCCGGAACTGACCGCCCATTGGAATCGCTGCGAAACCGCGGGTATGCCCAGCAAGCTGGTCATGGATCCGAATGGCCGTTTTCGTATGACACGCATTCCACTGTCCGCGGGCGCCGTGAGTTACACCATGGACGGTAAACCTGCCGTGGCGGGACGCTTGGATAAAAGCGGCGAGCCGGATATTGGCGCCTTGCTCTATTTCAACTACCCGTCTACCTGGAACCACTTTCTCGGCGATCACGCCTTGAGCTTCCGGGTGCTTCCGATCGGCCCCGGCGAAACGCTGGTGACCACCAAGTGGCTGGTGCCCAGTACTGCCGTTGAAGGTGTGGACTATGAGATTGACCGGCTGACGAAGGTCTGGCTGGCCACCAACGATCAAGACCGTCGTTTGGTAGAAGGCACGCAGGCCGGTGTGACCTCGCCGACTTACGAGCCGGGACCCTTTTCGGACATTGCGGAAAATGGCGTATGCCAGTTCGATGATTGGTACTGCGAAACCATGCTGACGCGCCTCCAGGCCCAGATTCCACTTAAATCGGTGAGCTGATTTCCCTGCGACGATAGGTGTTGCCACTACTGCGTGCAAACAGCCCGGGAAGGGCTGTTGGTGCGTCCGATCAGGAAAACAAGAAGGGGCACGACCCAATGTCCGCATTCGCTTTTTCCGGCCTCAACCTGGCCGTGACCACGCCGTTCGATCCCCAAGGCAAGATTGACTATCCACGCTTTGAGACGTTGCTCGAGCGCTATCTGGCTGCTGGCGTACAGGGTTTTGTCCTGAGCTCGGGGACCGGCATGCATGTCTACCTGAGCCAGGAAGAGTCCCGACAACTGGTGGCCTTCGGCGCCAAGGTCCTCAAGGGGCGTGCTCGCGTTATTGTGCAAACCTCTGCCTTGTTGGTGGACGAAGTGGTGCAGCGCACCCGTCATGCCGCTGAATGTGGCGCCGACGGCGTCATGGTGTTGCCACCGTTTTTCGAAGGCCCGACCGACGACCAGGGCATCGTCGATTTCTACTCGACGGTGTCTGAGGTCGGGGTGCCGATCATAGGCTACAACGTGCCCCAGGCGGTGGGCGTAGAAGTGACCCCGTCGCTGTTTCGCCGGCTGAGCGAGATACCCCACTTCGTCTCGGTCAAGGACAGCAGTGGTGACCTTGCCGCCCAAGCCTCGCTGATCCGCACGGGTCTGCCGACGATGAATGGCGCCGACGCGCTGGTGCCCTACGCGCTCTTCGCCGGTGCCGCGGGCTTGATCTGGGGCGGGGCGAACATGGCCCCGCGCGCTTGTGTTGCCGTGGTGGAGGCTGCCATGAAACAGGACTGGGCACGTGCCCGGGAGGTTTGGCGGTCGATCGAGCCGGTGATGTCGTTGATCTGGCAGGGTGACTATGTGCAGTCGGTCTACGCCGCTGCCGAGATCAGCGGTTATGGGGCGGGGAATCCGCGTCGGCCCTTGACGCGTTTGTCCGCCGATAAAATCGATGTGCTCAAGGTTGCCCTTGCGCCGTTGATCGCGCTCGAGTCTGAGCTCGCCTGACAATCGGGCCCGGCTTACGATGACGCGAATGGTGTGCCGGGCATGGATGATGCCTGGCGTCACGAAGCAGCAATTCTCCTCCAGATGGAATGATCCATGAGCAATCAGTTGGACAGCGCTGCACGAGCTTATAACGTTCCCAGGCCCCAGTTCGGCATTCTCCTGTGCCTGCTCTCCATGCTGGTGTTTGCCAGCCAGGACGGGATCACCAAGGTGCTGGTCAAAGACCTTCCCGTCGCGCAGTTGGTGATGGTGCGCTATTGGGCGTTCCTGGCTTTTGCTGTGGGTTATAGCGTCTATCAGGGCAGCCTGCGGACCGCGTGCCGAAGCCGCCATCCTTACCTGCAGGTCATCCGTGCATTGGTCGGGGTGGGTGAAATCGTGCTGTTTGGATGGGGGCTGCGCTATCTGGGACTGGCGGAAATGCATGCCCTGTATGCGGTGTTCCCTTTGATGACACTGGCGTTGGCTGGGGTGTTCCTGGGTGAGTTCATCGGCGTGCGTCGTTGGGTTGCCGCCGCCGTGGGCTTCGCGGGGACGCTGGTCATCCTTCGGCCTGGCACCGGTGTCTTCGAGCTTGTAGCGCTGATTCCGCTGGCGTCTGCCTTGGGTTTCGCGGTCTTCAGTGTGCTGACGCGTCGGATCAGCCAGCATGATTCGTTCGCCACGAACATGCTGTACATGGGCTTCTTCGGCGCGATCACCATCACTTCGGTAGGCCTTCCCGGATGGGTGGCGCCGAGCCCGACGCAATGGGGCCTGATTGCGGTGCTGTCCACGACAGGCGTGGTGGCCCAGCTGTTATTTCTCCAGGCGCTGAAGTATGCAACCGCGGCCACGCTCCAGCCGTTCAACTACACGCTGCTGGTGTTTGCCACGCTGATTGGCCTGTTGATATTCGGCGAACTGCCAGACACCTGGACGGTGGTGGGGGCGTGTCTGGTGATTGCCGGTGGCATGTATGCGATCAAGGCGAAAGGGTAGTGGCCTGGCAGATACCGAGCAACACAGGCACTGCGTACCGCTCAAATCCACTGTGGGAGCGAGCCTGCTCGCGAAGGCGGTGGGTCAGCTTGCATCAGTATTGACTGTACCGCCGCCATCGCGAGCAAGCCCGGCTCCCACAGGGTTTTGTGGTGAATGCAGATATGGCTGGCACCACAAGTCCATTGTGGGAGCGAGCCTGCTCGCGAAAGCGGTGTGCCTGTCACCGGAATGCTGAATGTACCGCCGCCATCGCGAGCAAGCCCGGCTCCCACAGGGTTTTGTGGTGAATGCAGATATGGCTGACACCACAAGTCCACTGTGGGAGCGGGCTTGCTCGCGAAAGCGGTGTGCCTGTCACCGGAATGCTGAATGTACCGCCGCCATCGCGAGCAAGCTCGGTTCCCACAGGGTTCTGTGGTGAGCGCAGACATGGCTGACACCATAAGTCCACTGTGGGAGCGGGCTTGCTCGCGAAAGCGGTGGGTCAGCTTGCATCAGTATTGACTGTACCGCCGCCATCGCGAGCAAGCTCGGCTCCCACAGGGTTCTGTGGTGAGCGCAGACATGGCTGACACCACAAGTCCATTGTGGGAGCGGGCTTGCTCGCGAAAGCGGTGTGCCTGTCACCGGAATGCTGAATGTACCGCCGCCATCGCGAGCAAGCTCGGCTCCCACAGGGTTTTGTGGTGAACGCAGATATAGCTGGCACCACAAGTCCATTGTGGGAGCGAGCCTGCTCGCGAAAGCGGTGTGCCTGTCACCGGAATGCTGAATGTACCGCCGCCATCGCGAGCAAGC